>RFNV01000133.1 GCA_009927005.1 Pseudomonadota bacterium | reverse complement strand
TGGTATGTATAATCCAAATATGGGAAGAAATAATAGACCCCCAGAAATAGATTTTTCATTAGATGGCTCCGGTATTAAAAAAACTAGAGATGAATATGGTAACGAATTAGATGGAAATACTATAGATCCCATGATGTTTATGGGTGGAATGGGTGGTATGGGCGGAATGGGTGGAATGGATATGAATGGAATGGGTATGGGCATGGACATGAGCGGAATGGGAGGGATGATGGGAGGGATGATGGGAGGGATGATGGGAGGGATGATGGGAGGTGGGATGGGAGGTGGGATGGGAGGTGGAATGGAATCTATGGCAAATACTGGGGGGAAGGGAAATAATTCAGACGTAATGTTGAGAATGCAACAATTACAAAATGAAAGAAATGGAGGTGGAGGTATGTCAATGCCTCAAATGAATCAAATGAACCCAATGGGGCAAATGGGCCAAATGAATCCAATGGGCCAAATGAATCCAATGGCCCAAATGGCTCAAATGGGTCAAATGGGTCAAATGAATCCAGTGATGATGCAGTATATGCAACAAATGCAACAGATGCTTGGAAACCAAAATTTTCAAGGGGGAGGTGGGGCGGGCAATGACATCGAAGAGATGACAAAAATGAACAATAAGTTGAAATGCTCTGTTGCAAACCAAATGGGAATTAACCCAAAAGATCTTTTAAATATGTCCTCAAGTGAAATAGCGAGGATGATGGAAAGAGTTCAAGAATCTCAATCAGAGTCAGAAGAAGATGGATCTGGTTCTGATTCTGATTCTGAATCTGATTCAAAATCAAATAAAAAAACAAAAAAAAGTGATACAGTTAGCAAACTTAAAACACTATTAAAAATGAAAGGAAAAAACATTGAAAATAGTAAAAAATTAAACAGTTTTGTTGCAAATGTCGTGAAAAAAGTGGGTAAAAAAAAGAAGAAAGATAGCGATTCAGATAAGTCTGGATCAAACGATTCCAATTCAGACAATTCAAATTCTGATACAAAGAAAAAAAGTAAATCAAAATCTAAGAAAGTTATATCTAAAAAATCTAAAAAAGTAGAGAGTTCAGATGAGTCTGATAAATCTGATAAGTCTGATGAATCAGAATCTGAAAAGTCAGAA
>RFNV01000006.1 GCA_009927005.1 Pseudomonadota bacterium | reverse complement strand
TTAACCCATCGGATAATGTACCGGATAATACACGGGTTAATCCATCGGATAATGTACCGGATAATGCACAGGTTAATGCACTGAATAAAATACAAAATAATGTATTAGATAGAAGATTAAATGTATGTGACATATGCGAGGGTTCGTTGGAATTTTCTATTGCTTTACCATGCGGGCATAATTTTCACCAATTGTGTATTGATGCAAATCGCGGAAAATGCCCATGTCAAAAGAAAAGTAAAAAATGTATCATAATGTAATTTAATTAGATTTTTATTTATAAAAAGTT
Organism: Pseudomonadota bacterium; assembly: GCA_009927005.1. GTDB lineage: Bacteria > Bdellovibrionota > FAC87 > UBA2466 > UBA2466 > RFNO01. Next base: position 998 of record RFNV01000006.1, on the reverse strand, counting down.
GAAATTTTAAACAAACTGGAAGTCCTATTGTTTTTTATAATATATTAGCACTTACCCCTTCCTGAAAATAGCCCACGCTGAAAAAATGGCCCACGCTATCACACCCTTCCGTGTTTGCCAATGCAGGGTGTGTCTCACCGCGAGAGAACAATTTTTTTTTTTGGAAAAAGTCATTGAGGAGATCAGCGGGGAAGATTTCGATCCCGAGCGCTGGCCGAGTTGCGTGGAGAAAGGCAATGCCCTTCTGATTGCGTTCTGCAGTTGGGACAATCTCAATCGTTTGATGAATTTCTCTGGCTCGGTCGGCATGAAAATGGGCGTGAGGCTCTTGATCTGCATGGAGCTGTGGAAGCATCTGGTGGACTTCACGCGCGTGGGAGGAGCGGGAAAAGAATCTTACCAATTTTTTGAGGGGATCAGCGGATTTACTTCCGGTACCCCCTCTGTTTTTTGGACAGAGGCGAAAAATTTGGAAGCAATTCGCAAAGTTCCCCAGGAATTGCAGAAGTTCTACAAGGGCCACGAAAACGGGATGATCAGCGCTCAAGTTGTGCGCAATGTGGACTCGGCAAACTACTTCGCGTCCGAGGTCTGGCTTGATTTTTTTGGTCAAGTCGTGGCCGAACTCGATATGCTGTCGCAGGAAGTGAAGAATGTGAAGGATGGCATCGTCAGTGAGCTTGACAAAATGTGGCTCGGGCGCAAGTATTCCTAGTATTCCTACTATTTTTTTATAAAAATAAAAATAAAAATTGATTTATTTATGCACTGAATATGTTGTTATCTAATGCGATAACAACATAATAAACAAAACTATCAACATGTCACAACCAGTGCAACCAGTTCCACCGTTGACTACACCTCCTTCAACTGGTTTCTTTAGATTTTTTTCGGATATATTATTGTGTACATCATCTGACGGTAAAAAATATTGAAGTTTCTGATTAAAGATGGATAAAAAATCGAAGATTTTTATCCATCTTTAATTTAGCGTTCCG
>RFNV01000135.1 GCA_009927005.1 Pseudomonadota bacterium | reverse complement strand
GCAATTCTAAATTAAAATGGATAGAAAATCTTCGATTTTCTATCCATCTTTAACCAGAAACTCAATAATTTTTGATATGAAATATCAAAAATTATCAAGTTTCTTTTTACCGAAAATTTACACAAAAAATTATAAATCCTACCATTATGTTCACTATGGTTAAAGAAGGATATACATCTGTTGTAAAGCTGTTGGTAGAAAAATATGGTATGGATCCGCACGAAAAAGGATTGGACAATGATGATGAACTAACTATTGATCCGGTAGAATTTGCTATTGAAACTGGAATTTCTTATTTTAAGAATTCCCGCGATTGTCAGCCAAATGAAATTAGAATGCTCAGTCAAACGCTATATTCGAAATATTATTATGATTACCAAGAAAATATGCTAGAAATTTTCAGTTACTTGGCTTCAATCAATTATCAATTCGGTTATCCTGCCAAGGCAAAACTCAATGAGTTCAATGCAATTGCATTTTCGTATGACGTTCACAATGAACAATTTCTCGAACTTTCAAAAGCTATCTGTGGAGAACATTTCATTGATCCAAGAAGATGAAACCAATAGGATAAATTATTTTTTTATAAAAAATTGAATATTTAATTATATTGTAGATTAAATTAATATATAATGTGACAATTATTAGCCATATAAATAACACAAAATGACAAAGTCATCTTTTCAAGAGTTGAGGCTGAGAAGGTCAATTGCCAGACAACAACGCCGAGAGAATGAACACGCAAGAAGTCTTTTGACAGATTTTTTGAAAAATGTTATTAGGGAACGCGATGAAAAAACAAAAGAGCTTATTACTGAGTATGAAAATGTTATAAAATCTAATGATATAAGTGCTTTGGAGACTCTTTATTCAAATAAGCCAATTTATCCAGAACAACATATTGATTTTAAAATGAATGAAAACAAAAGAAGATCAAAATTGTTGAGTATTCCGATTGTTTATCCAAATATTTCAATTGACATGCACATAAAAGTTATGAAGCTTTTGGGATCTGGAGCTATTGAGGTTTATGGACAAATGGCAAAAATTGAAGAACTGCATCCTTATTACACACCACAAAAGGACAGCGATAAGATTTTTGTACAATTGTGGATGATGTTTTCAACAATTGATCAGAAAAAACTAAAGAAATACAGAAGTTCACATAACGAAACTCTATTGTCGTATTTTGAAAATATTTTTTGCAGTCCAACTTCGTACGAAGAAGAAATTAACAACATTATTATGTATATGATCAATGTTATTGGAATAGATCCTACTGTCCGACCATTGACAAAACATTTTGGGATCATTCGTCCAACTATTATGTTCACTATGATGTCGCGCGGGTACACATCAGTAGTGAAGCTATTGATTGAAAAGTATAAGATGGATCCACACGAAAAGGGAATTATTTATGATGAAACTTCAAAAACAGTGACATGTCAAGATCCTGTTGAATGCTCAATCGATACGGGAATTCAATGGTTGAAATACACAGATAAATTTGGTTTTGGTTTGCCATATGAAGAAACAATATTTGGAAAATACCATTCAAATTATCAGCAAATTCTCACAAATCATTTTAACTATTTGATATCAATCGATTATAAATTTAATGATGCTACCAAAACTAAAATTAACGAACTAAATAAAATTACTTTTGAGTATGGAAAGCTAGATATGGAATTTCTTAAATTGTCTCAACTTATCTGTGGAGAGTATTTTATTGATCCGACAACAGTCAAAGCAGTTGAACAAACTGAAGTAGCAGTAGTTGAGCGGACAGTAGGACAAACAGTGGAACAAACTGAAGTAGAAACTGCTGAGCAAACTGAAGTAGCAGTGGTTGAGCGAACAGTAGGACAAACAGTGGAACAAACTGTGGAACAAACTGTGGAACAAACTGTGGAACAAACTGATGTAGCAGTGGTTGAACAAACTGAAGTAGCAGTGGTCGAACAAACTGAAGTATCAGCATTTGAACAAATAGTGAAGGAAGATGATAAAAAAACAATCGAGCCGACAGTTGAACAACAAGGGTACATTGGTTCATTTTTTGGATATGTTAAGGGAACATTTTGGGGATAATTAATTTAATTTATTTAATAAAAAAAAGATTTGCTATTATTTTATGTAACTAAATTGTGTTTAATTATAAATGGTTGTAATGTGATAACTGTAATAAAAAGGTGTCAGGCTTGTAATATTGAATCCATCTACATTGTCAATTAAATATTTGACATTTGTAAATTGAGAAATACTTTCAATTGTATTACCAAAAATAATATCACGATAGGATCCATTGTTGTACCACAATGTTAGAGCAATTTGTAATTCATATGGTTCAATTTCAGTTATGTATGCATTAGGAGATATAAATGCATATACATTTACATTCGGATATTTGAGATGTGACGCCATATTTTGCGAAAATAAAGTTATTCTAGGTTGAATAGAATATACTTGATATGATCTTGCAAATTTAAAACCTACCCGATTGGCCGTTATGTTATTCATAGTGTGATTTGTAGTGTATACAGCATATGATAAAATTAGTTTACTACCGCCTCCCCAAGAGTTCCATTCTAATTTTGCACTATGTGAACAACGAGTTGAACATAAAATATTAATTCCACTACTAAATCTCAAAAATGACCGATCGTCCCATTCAGTAACAGTAAAATTATCATGCCATAAACCCAATAATATTTTATCTTCCATATTACCGTTGCAACTAGTTACATAAAAATTGATAATTCTTGACATTCGTCAAGAATTATCAATTTTTTATTATGTAACTATT
>RFNV01000022.1 GCA_009927005.1 Pseudomonadota bacterium | reverse complement strand
CTTGCCCTTCCAATGCTTCACCCAGAATGCAAGATCGAAAAGCTCGCCGAGAGCACACACCACAAGCTTTCTCTCATCGTGGGGGCCTCCAAGGGATTCTACTATTTTGTCTTGGTGGTGGAGGACCACGGCAATTCAAACGCGAGCGTCTATCAATGGAAAAGCAATGATTTTATGCTGACTGAGGATGAGACGACTGAGGGTGAGAAGTCTGATGATGAGACGTCCGAGGACGAGATGTCTGATGATGAGACGTTCGAGGGCGAGACGTCTGATGATGAGATGAGCAAGGATTTCGTGCTGACCAAGAGGGGGATGACACAAGCTTTTTGGAAGTTTCGCAATCAGAATCCAGGCTGGGACTTTGAACTCGGGTCAAACCCCGAAGAACTCACGGAGACGGTGTTCAGAGAAATCAATCGTACTTTTTTTGGATAGTGTTTTCTTTATCAGCCCATTCACAGAAGTCAAATTTTATTTATTTACAACAAAAACTTGATAATATTAATTAAAAAATTGAATAATTGAAATGACTGAAAAACTCATTATTTTTGCTTCACAACTATACTTTCATCGAGTGAACAAGAATGGCCAGCACGAACTTCAAAAAGGAGCTTCAAAATGCCCTTCAAAATGCCCTTCAAAAGGCACAGGATGAAATTTTTGACCTGAGGAAAACCATCAAAGCAACACTTGAAGAAGCTGCAATTGCAGAAGAAGAGCATTCTGATCGTGTGAGAGAGCTCGAGAAGGAGATCAGTAAGCTCAAGAAGAAGAACGCCAAGCTTGAGGAGGAGAACGGGGCGTTGAAGGGGAAACTTGCCGAGCGCGTTGCGCTGACTTCTCCTCCACAAATGAAGAAAGTCATATCTGTTTTCACCGAGAAGTTCGGTAAAGAACCTGACAACGCCACTGACCTCGAAAATTTTGACCAAAAAGAACCACTCAAGATCAAGCTTGCTTCGTGTGGAGAGCACAAGCTTTTCTTGGCCGTCGGATCCTTTTCAGGGAGTTGGTATCTGATTCTGAAAACAAGGTATTTCATCTACGAGTGGCTGTGCGAGGACTTGGAATTACTCGTCTCAAACCGCGAGCTCCGAGGAGTACTGTGCACTGCTCTGGTCGAGTTTCAGCTCGAGAATCCTTTCTGGAGCCTGACGAACAAGTCTCACTCCGACACCCTCGCGAGCGAAGCATACGAGAAGATCAGGCACACTTTTTTCCCACACCTGTGAAGTTTTTCTCGCGCCCTCCTATGTAAAAACTTTTTTTATTAACTAAAAAAATTGAATAAATAAAATTATTGTAAATCTCATTGATTTTTATTTTGTAGCTAGATTTTGATAATATTTTATATAACGAGTTGCAACGGACACTTGCGCGCAAGTTCAAGATGAATTTAGGGTTCCCGCACATTAAATTGTTTGTTGAGTTGTGTACTCTCAGTGCGGAAGTTTACACTTTTCATGAATATTTGAGTAACCGATATAACTTAGAACAAAACTCCAGTCAACAAGATATAATGGCGGTAAAA
>RFNV01000174.1 GCA_009927005.1 Pseudomonadota bacterium | reverse complement strand
TTCATTATTAAATATAAATATTATAATTGTTTTTAGAAAAAACAATCTGAAAAACGTTCAAATATGGCATGTGTTTTTAAAGATGTCAAGTGCATTTGCTCTTCTTTCAGGAAGTCCGGAGGGGGGTATTGCGATCTATCAAAATTAAAGAAGTGTTGTGCAGAAAGTCACGAATGTATTTGCGTTTCTCAGTTACAAAAAATATGCATGGCATCATTTCATGAGTGTTCTTGTTTAACTCCATCATCTAAATGCAGGGCAAAATCAGAGAATCACTTATGTGTTTGTCTTGTTCAAAGTCCCGACAGGTGCACTGCCCAAGCTGAAAAACATCCATGTATGTGTAAAACAAGCCTATGGAGATCATGTAAGTCTATTGAGCATACATTTTATTGTCGCTGTAACAAAACAAATGGACACGCCGATCGGTTCACCAAAGAAAAAAGTAAAGCCGAAGGAGCATGCAAGCTTGAAAGTAAACATAATTGCATATGTCATAAAATTTTAAGCAAGAAAAATGAAAAAAAAAATGGCAAGTTGATATATATGTGTTACGCGGAAATCCATAATTGTATTTGTGATTCAGACCAAGGAGATATGTATGAATTTTGTAATGCATTGAACCACATTTGCATTTGCCGAAGGAGCACACGAGAATGTCATTCTAAAGAACATATGTGCGTGTGTAATATTGTCCACAGCGATTCAAAGCGTGAATGTAAGGCTAACGATATTTTTCATAAGTGTATTTGTCGAATAAATGGCAAGAATTTGCCAATTATATGCTTGGGTCATCTGCAAAAAGATTGAACAATTTAAATGGTTGAAATATCTATAGTATCTTTGTTTTATTATTAGTCAGTGGCAAATCTGAAATTCAATTTGATTGCTTCAAAAAAATGGCATCAGAACATGAATGTATATGCAAGCAGATTTCAAGATTATCCAAATATCAAACTATCAAATGTCAAGCTGTTAATCACGAATGTTGTTGTAAAAATTCTTCAGAAAAGAATCGGATGACATGTAAAGCATCAGAACATGAATGTGTATGCCATAATCACGGTCCACAAAAGTGTCTTTCCACTTTTCTGCATCCTTGTGTGTGTCGGCGGAAAAGTCAAAAGCGAAGTTGTAAAAGTAGTGAACATTGTTGCGTGTGTGATTCAGTTGTATCTGGAAAATCATATGATAAACTAAATTGCCGAGCGAGTAAACATAATTGCACATGTAAGTATATTATGAGTGGGAAAAGATTGAAACATGAGTGTCATTCGTTGAATCACACGTGTGTGTGCCACAAATTACATTATTACGCCAATACCGTAACAAAGCCAAGTAAAAGAAAACAACCAGATGCTTGTAATTCTATAGCACATATTTGCATTTGTATGGATCACGGAGCAAACAAAAACCAAAACACATGCAAACACAGAAATAATGAAGGAAACCATCCAAAAAATTGAAAAATAGCACATCTTGTATAACCCAGTATAAATTTGTTTATTATTTTGTCGTCGGAAGATGGCATCTGCCCAAGCCACCGTCTCTTCATCAGCTTCTCGAGATGGGAAACGAGATGGGGAAGTTGATACATATTATTCACCCCCATCAAAAGAAAAATTGGAAGAACTCGCGGCATTTCTATTGAATGTTAAAGCAGCGTCACACAACTATTCCGAGGACATTTTGAACCCAAAACCAGTCTTTGATCGCTGGGGACGTCAACAGCCGCCTACTGTCGGCAATGACTTTAACGGGATCCTCAGGGGTATCGCGAGAAATTACAAAGAAAACGATATGGTACAACTATTGACTGGAAATTTTCAAGATAAAAGGGTGGAGGCCATTGTAAAAATTTCACGTGATCCTGAGTTCGTTTTGAAAATGGCACCTCATCCAAAGTTATTCTTATTGTACACAACCAATATTTGCACCAAATTTGAAAAAATTTTTGAGAACGTCAAAAAAATATCGTCGGGAGTAAATTTTGACGAGATTCATACGGAATTAGAGAATAGTATCACCGATGTGATCGAATCAAAAAAGTCACAAGACGAGTTTATCAAACAAACAAAAAGTCTGTACTCTCCTCAAATGCATAACTTTAACTTATCAAAATTAAAAAGTCAAAAAAAAGAAAATTTAGAAAAAATGGAAAAAACTAACCAAGAAATTAAGAGGTTGACAGAACTATACCAAAATCTTATTCTTTCACATGCTCAAATTGAAAGTGAAATT
>RFNV01000070.1 GCA_009927005.1 Pseudomonadota bacterium | reverse complement strand
TATCCGAGGAGTGATTCCATGAGGGCTGCGACCGAGTCCCGGTCTCCACCCTCCAAAGCTTTCTGTAGCGCCGCGGCGTCGCGTGCGCTCTTGGCGGGGATCTTCGACTTGCCTGTCACCTTCGGAGGCTCCGGCGCGGGTGACTGCGCCTTCCGGGAGGGGGAAGCGGCTGGGGGCTTTCGCTTTTGCCTGTGCTTCCTGACGCGCCATGCGGGCCTGCTGGCCGACAAGGGCATCACCGATGATCAGCTCGACATTGGGGTATTTCCCCAACGCGGGATACTGCTTGAGGATGTCCCGGAGCGCCTTGCTCTCGGCCGAGCCCTGGGTGAAGAACGCCGGGTAGGCCGCCTGGGCCTCGGCCCGACTGGTCTCCCTCTGCGCCAACCATGCCCTGCGTGCCGGTCCGTGATCGGTCACGATCGCGTCGGCGGCTGCGAGGTGTCGGGCCATCTCGGCCGCATCGACATACTCCTCACTGCCATCGGCCCCCTTCACGGTGGCCCCGTCGCGGTGGGTCATGGCCCAGGTACGCACCCGCTTGGCGGTGGCGATCCTGGCATCCAGGTCCTCGATGGACTCGACGTCGGTGAGCGGATCCTCGGGAGTAGGCTGGAGCACCACCTTGGAGGCGGCGGCCAGTTCCGTCCTGAGTTTCTCGGCTTCCTCGCGGGTCTTCTCCAGCGCCTCTTCGGCCTCGCGCCTCTTGGCGGTCAGCTTGTCGATGCGCTTGAGGAGCTTCTCAGCCTTGGGGGACCGGGCCTCGCCCTTCTCTGTGTCCTCGCCGTCGGCTTCCTCCGCGTCGTCGTCCTCCTCGTCGGATGATTCCTCACCCTCCTTGGAGTCTTCCTCTTGCTTCTCCTCATCCGTCGTGGAGGCTTCCTCCTGCACGGATGGTGCTGTGTCATCGTTCCCGGAGTCTTCGGTGGCCTCGGGCTTCTCAGCCGTGGGCTCCTCTTCCTCCGTTGCGGGCTTCGCTGATTCGATCCGGATGCTCTCCGGGAGGAATGCTGCGATGTCCGTCAGACTTATCTCGTTCTCTGCTGCCATAGGTAAAATCCCCTAAGTGGAAACAAGCCCCTTTGTTCCCTGCTCTCCGATCAGGCTGGCCGGGCTAGGTACTGCCGCCTGATATGCGCACTCGTCAGGTATCGAGGGGGGAGGTGTCAACAACTTTCTAACTGGAAACAGTTAGAAAGTTGAAGGATGAAGGATGAAGTATGAAGTATGAAAACTTGCAGACTGCTGGCGCTCGACCCTCGACTCTCGACCCTCGACTCAGTCCTTCAGCCTTTCCGCCATGGGATCGGGGGAGGATCAGGTCGCTACTACTCCCGACCAGGCCAGCACAAAGCTACCCGCCAGTTTCGCCCCTCATTGCCTCCCCCGTCCTATGCTGGAGCCGCCGGAGCGACCCCGCAACACTTCCCACGAATGGTAGGTGTGTAATTCTTAGCTCTCGACCCTCGACCCTCGACTCTCGACTCAGCTCTTCAGCCTTTCGCCTTTCGCCTTTCGCCTTCAGCTCTTAAACCGATAATGCAGCGTCGGGTAGACGCCGCGCAGGCCCGTGTCGATGCGGAAGGTGCGGTGCTCTGCCATGCCGCTTCGCACGGCCTTGGAGATCAGGACGCCGGTCCGCTTGTCGGAGAGGCCCCATGCCTCCTCCAGGTCGCGGCGGGTGTACCAACCGGATGGAACCTTCTCGGGCTTTTGCAATGGTCTGGATGGCTTCCGCTTTGCTGGCCCTCGACGTTCGACCCTCGGCGTTGCTGGCCCGTCCGTTGCTTCGCATCCGTTACGGCGACTCTCGACTTTTGCCTTCTTCATTGGAACTTGGAGGCCAGTGTCCCGAGCAGTGAGCGACCCTCGATGATCGGGATATTCAGGTGGAGGAACTCGCCTGAGCGGGCGACGACCTGCACGCCAAAGCCATGGCTCCATCCGACGGGATTGGTATTTTGCCAGAGCGGCTGAAGCTCGCAGAGGCATCCCGGATTCCATGCGGCGATGGCTCCCGTGTGGACGGGCCTGCCGGTCGAGGACTGGGCGCGGTGGGTATGGCCGAAGACAAGCGGGCTCCGAATGCCTGGAGCATGGAGTCGGTCGCCTGCCTCGGGGTGCGGCTGCCGTGGGTGAAATAGCATTTCCCCAGTCGGATCGCGCCGGGCAACTTGAGCCCCATGTAGAACTCTCCCTGCCGGTAGTAGGGGATGCCGCGTTCCTTGAGATTGAGCAGGAACTCGGGAGCGAAGGCACGCCGCAGGAACTCGGCATCCTTGGCATTCCGCAGTGACTGGGTGACGCACCATGTCTCGACCCGGCGCTCGTGATTCCCCTCGATGTAATGGATGCGGGCGCGAGGCGCGGCAGTCTGGAGCGCATCGAGGAAGGCGCGGGTGGCGGCGATGTCCTGCTCGTAGGTGTAGGAGGTCTCGGCGACATAGCCCAAAACATGATGCTGTGCGAGCAGTCCTCCGCAATCGACATGATCCCCGAGCAGGACGATCTCGTCGGGGTTCAGTGACTTCACATCACCGAGACAGGCCGAGAGCGCCTGCTGATCGGCCTTGCACCCGTGGGTGTCGGGGATGACGACGCGGACCAGCTCCTCGCCGGAAGAGCGGGCGCTCTTGGCCGGGACGGGTGCCTTGGCCCTTGGAGTGGCGTGGGCACGCTCCAGCGCGGCGGCGAGCTTGGAGTTGGACTCCTCGGAGGATCGCAGTTGTTCGCGCAGACGGCGCACCTCATCGGCGGCGGCTGATTGTTCGAGCAGGGCCTTGGCCCCTAGCAGTGTGTTCTTTCCCATAGTGTCCCTTTCTCCCCCGGATGAGGGGGATGAGCGTCCGTCAACGCTGACGGACCGACTCCTGACGCCTGCGTTCCAACTCGTGACGCACTGTGCGGATCATGTCAAGCCCTCCTGCACAATGAGCGAGCAGGCCCGGCTTGTCGGCGACGGTCGCCGCGCTCACCAACTCGATCT
>RFNV01000057.1 GCA_009927005.1 Pseudomonadota bacterium | reverse complement strand
TGGTCATCATTGTGGTCATCATTGTGGTCATCATTGTGGTCATCATTGTGGTCATCATTGTGGTCATCATCACTCTGGCAATGACTTAGCTTTTGAACCTGTTGATATCCCAGAATTTCTTTCATGAGTTGCAGCATATGATCAGGAATGTCATTTCCGAATCCAATCTGTCGGGCAATATTTCCGCACTCATCAATGAAGTCACTAGTTGAATAACGATCTTGAGCCGCTGCTTCCACCTCACTTTTGGCAATCAGGATTTCTTGTGTTACTCCATGCAATTCATCCTCCAAAACTTGCCTCTTTGCTTCCAGTCGCTTAACTTCCCGACGAGCTAGCTCCAGTTGCTCGTCACATTCATCAATCTCATCTGACAACTCATTTTCCTTTCCCTCGAGGTCATCACGAGCGCTTACTAGCTGTTCTTCTTCAGGAGTGGGAGCTAGTTCTTGCTTCAGCACTGTGCAAATCATCTGTAGAATAAATGATACTTTAACTTTATGATCTTCAGTGGAAATAAGAGATGTTCTGCCGACGCAAAGTAGCAAAAACTCCTTAATCAACGTCCACACAGATTGATCAATTCCATCATGCTTTCTCTCCCTAGCCAAAAATGATGGCAGTTCATTACGAGTATACTCAAGGTAATGAATGTATTCAGTGTCTTTGCCAATTCCCTCCTTGAGGAGCTGAGTTAGTTCTTGGATTTGTTCCATTGATCAAAAAATAATAGGTTTTTGATGAGTGTGAAAAGTGTTAATTTTAGTACTCAAGTGGTGATATAAATATAAAAATAATTGAGAGTATGCAGTTATTTTACAATTTCAATTTTTTTTGATAATCTAGTAATTATTGAAAATATAAAAAAAATGTTTATCTCTTCATGCCATCATGCCCAAAACTTGAGTCAAATTCTTCAGAAGAGTTTCGTGGAGTTTTGGGGCCTCCTGATCGAACTTCTCGATCTCGGCCTGAATCTGACCAATGTAAAATTGGTAATCTTCTGAAGACCAATCCTTTCGGGAATCATCACACAGTTCTGCCTCCAGTTCAGCCTTCTCTCGCTCAAACACATGCTCATTTGCCAGTAATGGCAATTCCTTGAGCAAAATGAGAGCTTCCTTGACTTTCTTTGTCGAAGAAGCGTCGGCGAGCAGTAATGGCAAACGGTTTTCAAACTGCTTCGCAATCCCACAGAAGTCTGGAATGATATCCAGATAGGTCAGACATGAGGTAGCGCGAAGGCACTGGCTGAACCGCCCGACCAAACTGCTGAAGAGTTCAGCAATTTCTTCAATTGAAGAATCCTGATTGTTGAACATGTTCATCAGGGCGGTCAACTCTGCAGCAGTAATTTGTTGATTCATCCTACTGGCAAGGAGAATGTATAAAAGGGTGCTACGAGAAGTGCTATTAGGTGCATAGTACTTTAAACTAATGAATTTTTCAGTCATATCATAATTTCAATTTTTTATTTAATAAAAAAATATTTACTTATGCTTCATGCTTGGCGCGTCTCAAACATTTTGGAACGAATTTCTTCAAGTTTTAAATGAGCATTTTGCTCTTCCTCCCACGCAGTTCTTTCATCTCCTTCTAACTCGTTAATTTCCTCTTGAATTTTTGCTAGCGACTGGCGCTGATCATTCAATTCACGAGTATATACACTCAACGCATCTCCAATTTTGTGGCACACTTCAAAATCACTCAAACCAAAAGCACTCAAATTACCATGCTGACTACAAGCTTCGTCGAGTTCATATACGTTCGATCTTTGTGTTATTATGTTTAGCTCACTTTCCAACTTTTTCATAGATTCTTCGATGGAGCTAATTTTCTTTTCTACACTTTCTTTTTTTATACACATATCTTTCAGTTTGCGACTACATTCTCCTGCCTTTTCTCGTGCTTCAAGTTCCGCATCAGATGCAAACTTTTCTTCATTTTTCAATTTGCATATGTCAGCCAACGTTTGAATCGATTGAACGGAAGACTGAATAGAAGATTCAGTTTGAGCATCAGATGGAAAAGATTCAGTTTGAGCATCAGATGGAAAGATTCAATTTGAGCATCAGATGGA
>RFNV01000343.1 GCA_009927005.1 Pseudomonadota bacterium | reverse complement strand
CCGCTCACCCACGGCCAACACCTGGTGCCCGGCTTTGCTGATCCCACCCACGGCCACCCAACGCCCATCCTTCCAGAACACCCCGGCCCAGGCTTGAAAGCCACCGGCCATATAGGCTTCTTCGTTGCGGAAGATGTCGCACCAGAGGAAGTTGGAGCGGTTGAGCAGATCCACTTCTGACATCACGAAGTCAGCCAACTCTTCCGTTCCCGGCGCCTCAAACTGATGGCCGCAGAGCAGGCATTCCAACGCTGCAGCAGGCACTTCGCCCCCGCAGTTTGGGCACTCTTTGTGGGGAGCAGCGTGTGGACCAGCTTCGAGGTTGGGTTTTTGGCCATCCAGATCCACGCCTTCCTTCAGCGAGCCGTGCATGAGCAGCGAGGTGCCAAAATCCAGCACGATGCAGTCGGTCTTGATGACACCCGGATATTCCCGCGGGTCTACCGTGCGCAAACCCCTCCCGATCATTTGAATCATCGTTGATTTGTGGGAGCTCGGGCGTAGCAAGACCACGCAGCTGGTGGGCGGGTAATCCCAACCCTCGGTCAACACCGCTACGTTGACGATGACCTGCACGTCCCCGTTCTCATAGCGGTCCAGCGTTGCTCTGCGCTCGGCTTCGCTCAATTCGCCATGCACCATTGCCGCGTTCACTCCGGCTTCACAAAAGGCCCGGGTGACACTCTGGGCATGGCTCAGGGTCGAGCAGAACACCACCGTCTTGCGGTCTGCGGCCCGGCTTTGCCATTCCCGCACCACTGCAGCGTTAATGGGGCTCTTGTTCATGATTTTCTCGACTGCGGCCATGTCAAAGTCATCCATCCCGCGCTTGACCTGACGGAGCTCGCCTTGAGTCCCCACGTCGATGACAAAGGGGCGCGGTGGCACCAAGTGGCCTGAGGCAATCAGTTCGCTCACCTGAATCTGGTCGCCGATATTGGAGAAAATCGGGCGCAAGCCTTTGCCGTCGCCGCGGTTGGGGGTAGCGGTCACCCCAAACAGTTGCAGGCGTGGGTTAAGGCTCTGGGCACGTTCAATCACCCGCCGATACCCGGCAGCCATGGCGTGGTGGGCTTCATCAACCACCAACAGGTCCAGGGTTGGCAGGCTGGCCAGGTTGCTATCCCGGCTCAGAGTCTGCACCATCGCAAAGGTGGTGTGCCCAGCCCAGGATTTCTCGCCTGCATCCACCACCGAGGTGGTGAGGCCGGGATTCACCCGCTCGAACTTGGTGCGGTTCTGACTGGTCAGCTCATCGCGGTGAGCTAGAACGCAGGCTTTGGCATCCGGGTGGCCAGCCAACTGGCCGACCACCGCGGAGAGCATGATGGTTTTCCCGGCTCCGGTGGGGGCAATCCCCAGCGTGTTGCCGTGTTTCGTCAACGCGGCAGAACAGCGGTCAAC
>RFNV01000086.1 GCA_009927005.1 Pseudomonadota bacterium | reverse complement strand
GACGAACGTCGACCATCATGTAACCTCCCGAAATGCATCTGGGGAAAATGCCGGCACTGGCAATTATGATCCCGTATGCTGTGATGTAAGTCAAGAGCAAAAGAACTGTTGTTGGGTCACATTTGGTGTACTATTGCTAGTCGGAACGCTCCTTGTCTGCATTCTTGTACCACTTTCCATCAGATACGTATCACCGTATGAGTATGCATTTGTTCGCGATCGATTTGGCACAATTAATACCGACAAGGTTCTCGGACCGGGTGAATGGTACTTTTATCCTCTTCAGTTCTCTCTTGTTTACTTTCCTTCGGTGGCAAAGGAGGTCTCATTTAATGACAATCCTGTGAGCATTTTTACTCGCGATGGTTTGCAAGTGAGGTTGCACTTTTCTTTTAACTTTCAGTTTCGGAAGGATAACTTGAAGACTGTGTACAATAAGTACGGCGTAAATTATTTACCTGTTATTTTGAGTCAGGCTCAATTGACTGTAAAGAACTTTGGAGGATCTGTTGGATCAAGTAGGACGCTCACAGAATTGCTCAAGCAACGTGAAACTGTTGAATCAGAACTTGCTACTTTCTTTCGTCAGCAAATGTTGAGTATTGTTGGCGTTGATACACCGATTGAATATTTTAAGATTGGTCACATCTCTATTCCTTCGACATCCATTTCGCAATATCTTGCTACTGTCATTCAAGTAGAAAATGCTACAGTGGTTAAGAATCTTCAAGACTTGGCTGCAATTCGAGCTGAAACTGGAACAATTTTGGCGTCACTGCGCGCGAATGAAACTACTGTGAAGGTAACTGCAGAGATCAATGCAAATTTGGTCATCGGAAACAGTGAGGGAACTGCACAAGGAATTATTCTTACGGCTCGAGCCAAAGGAATTCAGCACTTTTTTAGTGTTTTGAACATTACTAATTCATCAATCAAGCTTCAAATCATTGAAACATTCGGAGTGATGGACAACCCCAATGCCAGTGTGCTGAGTGGTTTGGGAAGCTCTATTGTGAATCTTCAAAAGTAACATTTTTTTATTTAAATTAAATTAAAAAATTGAAATTATTAATTATTTGAAAATGACATTCGCGATGTATGATATTACCCGCACCGCACTCATTCGAACAGTTTTTTACAAATGTGTGATGACGATGAGATTTGTCAAATAGATCATATTATTCACAAATTGATTTCTAGTATTATGGATCAGATTGGATCAGATTCTAATCGGACACTAATAAAATATGCTTTGAAAAACAGAATATTACCCGAAAGATACTTTAAAAAAATATTTGACGAAGCAGTAAAGGGAAATAGTCGTCTGCTGGGATTTTTCAATAGGAAGAAAATAGAAGAAATCAAGCAAATACACGACGAAGAAATAAGGAAGGATGTTATCTATGATGTTTTGTCCCAACATCATCAACATAGGAAAGTAACTAATCATATTCAAAATATTTGTAATTTTAGTGTTGAAGAACTTGAAAGTTTATGTGGTGATCTTTTTGCTGATGAAGTTGATTCATTTGTTGTATTTGGGTGTGTAAAAAGTACAGATATTGATGTAGTTGTTTTTGTTGATAATAAGAAATGCAAGGACGGAAAGACACCATATCTCAAGAGGAGGCATATTATAAAGATTTTGAGGGAGCTAACTGAGATTGGCTACGATATTCGTATGGGTGTTGATATTAATGTTTGTGCAATTCATGACAGAAAAATCTGTGCCATCAGTAGGGGAGGGTCCGATATTGCTAATATGATTATTGAAACATATTCACAACATGCACAAGTATATCCAATTCCTGATCTTGATCAGACAAAAATTTGTCTAAACGAAAGGATAAGAGGGATATCACTATTTATGATCACATATCTAGAGTCATTTACATCGGCTCATATTTACACGCAATTGCGACCAGCCAAGGTACAAGCACGCCAAGGAGGAATTGACGAA
>RFNV01000365.1 GCA_009927005.1 Pseudomonadota bacterium | reverse complement strand
AGTATACTTGTTTAAGTTTCTTTTGATTTTGGTAGATAGTTTTGCTTGTTCCTTTGCTATTCTTTCTTGCCAATCTTCTTTGAACTTTTTAATGTCTTCTGCTGACTGTGAAAACCTCACTTCTTTTTTTTTAATTTTTCCTTTAATGACACCATCAACAAACTTGGCAACAAATTCCACCCACCATTCATTTCCATCTTTGTCGATAACATGATCGTAAAAATACAAATCACCAGTAAACTTTTCAAATTTATACTTTCTAGATTTTTCCTTAAATTTATAAGGCCAGCAAAATTTACCTTTTCTTTTAATTTTCTTTTCTTCTTTTTCAGAAATCACACGAACATTTTCACCTTCGATGAAAAGGCCATAAAGTTTACCGTTTTTTCTAATTGTATAAGTTGATAGGGTGCAATCGGTATCTTTTGTCTGAAAGACACGATCATTCCAATCTACATTAGAAAAGGTTTTTTGCTCTTTCTTGTTTAAAGGTAGAGGCAACTCGCATTTAATATTATCGAACATTCCCATTTCTATAAAATAACAGAATTAATCCAATTGTCAAATAGTTTTTCAACCAAGTGCTTCAAAAACGTGTGGAAAATGTTTTGTAAATATTGATTGAATCATGTTTGCGATTTCCCTATGTTCCTTCTGCGTATCATCTTTACATCTTATCTCAAGATAATGTATCCACGAACGGATTGTCCCATTCATGTAAATCGTTGTCGATGTATTAAGAGGAAGAACCATTCTCGCGGATTTATTTTATTTATCAAATAAAATGCGGAATTGACGGGACTCGAACCCGCAACCCCTGCCGTGACAGGGCAGTGCTCTGACCAATTGAGCTACAATTCCTAATTTGCATAAAAATGGTGGAGGCGAGGGAGAACTGCCCTCCCTGTCCTTAATATTGAGAATCATATATTCTACACAAGCTTTGGTAAATTTGAGATTTGATTGACTACAGGCTCTCGTGGCTTACCAACCTATCTTTTTTAGTCTGCCTGATATAGTGAAGAGTCTACATCCACCCCCTACACTTATTTTACGAGTGTCGTAGATACCACTCTAACCTATTGCGATTTACCGAAGGGGTTAATAGGATTACCTTCGGTTCTTATGCTGCGAGTAAGAACTCTTCCTCAACACCAGCGAGGAACTCGTCGGCGTTGTTGAAGATGTAATCAGCTTCAGCTAAGAGAGCATCAGTATTATCTTCTGCATTTATTTGTTTTAATCAGCTTTTATAGTAGCCAACTGATCAACTACTGCTTGCATATATAATTTTCAACGATTAAGTCGAATCTATTACGCCCCCGAAATTTTAAAGAACATGGAGCCAAGGAGATTCGAACTCCTGACATTCTGCTTGCAAAGCAGACGCTCTACCAACTGAGCTAT
>RFNV01000339.1 GCA_009927005.1 Pseudomonadota bacterium | reverse complement strand
GCAAGATTTTGGATTAGTGTGGTCCCAGTTTGTATGGTTATTCGCGTTTCTTCTTTGGGGGAGGTACTTGTCGAGCTTTGGAAATACTCCGGGGCATCTCCAGCATTGGTCTCGCCGGCAATTTGTGCAGTTAATTTCACAGCATTTCAGAGTTGAAAAAACGGTGGGGCCTTTTCCCTGGACTGTCGTCTACTGTTCGCCAAAGTCATGAAGCTAACAGGACACTATCTGAATTCAGCTTCGGCCTCACAGGCTCGGAGCGGGTCTAATCCTTGCAGTTTAGGTGCTTCGTACAAAGAACCGAAGGCTTGTATTCTGGTGGTGTAATGCGTTTTAAGTCCTCCAAAAAGTGGGTTTATTTAACTCTGGGAGGCTTTCTTTTGTCTTTTGTTTCCTCTGTAACCGTTGCTTTTGAAAAAGACGAATCCCAGAATCAGTTTTCTCTCAATGACCTGATTTCGTTTACTGAACTAACCAAAGATTTAAATCGACTCTCGCAACACCAAAAGATTTCCTTTCAAATCCGGGGTCTTGATCAAAAGCTTGGTCTAGTCGCCGAACCTCAGTTGCCTTTGAGCACGCAAGTAAAGAGCAAGTCGAAACAGCCCCTTTTACCCGAACTCAGCACCGATCCGACACAAATTAACCCCGTCGATTTAGGAGCTTTTGGGTTTGATTCTGCAAACAACTTAAAGGAGAACCCAAGTGGTGGTGTCTTGCCGATTCCTCAAGCCCGGGTTGTTTTTCCGGTAGGAGAGCAAGCATCCCAACCCAGGGTTGCGCTGGATGCTCCCATAAAAAACCCAGAGGCAGCCGTTAACCCAGATGTGATTGCTGGGCTGGCACCCCAGACTACTCGATTTGGTAAAGATCGATACGACACGAATTTGTTTTCACCGAGTGCCGGAACTAAGAACAGTGGAAATGTTCCCGCTTTCAATGAGGCCGGCAATGTTCAATCGAATAACGGGCTCCAGGGTGCTCTGCCTTTGACTTCTGCCCCTGAGGATGCTGACGAAAAGAAGAAAAAAGAACAAGAAGCCCGAGAAAGCTTTCAAAAAACCATGAAGGAATTTGCTGAGCGAACAGAAGAGAAAGAAGCATTTCAACTAGTGGATTATTACGATCTTAAAAATGTTCTCGCCAAACATGAATCCATTCTCCATTCTTTTGAAGATGATGAGTTTGATGGCCGCTTCCTTGAAAATGCCAAAACGATTTTTGAGCGCTTTTCAGACAAGGACAATGCAGATGATAAAAAGCCTTTTGAGAGATTCTTGAAACGAATGCAGCCTTCAGAGATTATTTTTCGCTCTCAAGACTTCAGAAGAAATGCTTTCCCCAAAGCACAAACGGGCCAGGCCCACCGGCAAAGGACTTCAGAGTAAAAACACTATAGACGCAAAGATGTCGGGTGACGAATAAGCAAAGGGATACGAAGTAACGAGAACATCATTCTTGCTTTGCCATTGTTTATCCATGAAAAGTCGAAAAGGCACTGAAAGCCGAGCCACAAAAGCAGGGGCGCTATATTCAACCCAAGGGCTAGCCGCAAAGATCATGTGTTCCGATCTCAAAAACTTATCTGAAAGTGCATTCACGTCGCTCAATCCCTGTTCTTGGGACAGATGGTAAGTCCATCCAAACATCAGACCAAGCTTCATCGATGTGAGATTTCCTTGAGAAACGACATGGCCTACATCAATCGATGAAGTAAGACGCGTGTCCGAACCGCTTTGCATCGGGCGAAATAGATGAAACGAGAGTTTAAGAGTTCCCGGCTCATTAGGCGCGTCTAGAATACCTGTGTCCATAGCAAAGTGAATGAACCGCTCTTTTTTGGGCGAAAACTCATCTAGTTCAATACCAATCCTACCAAAGCGTCCATCCGGGCTTAAAAAACGACGGCCAATTTCCACCGAGTAAGTTTCGCTCCATTCCTGAAGAGTATTGTCGAGAGACGTTCGCCCAATCCCGAGCGACCCTAAGACTCTTCCGGAAGCACGAACCCCCACTTCAACGAGTTTTGTATCCCAATAGAGACTGCCTTGAGTTGAAAATCGTGAATCGTAGGAAAGGGTAGAAACCCCCAATTGAAACCCAAGCCTAGGGACTGCTAAGGGCAATGAAGTGGATGACAGTTGGGTAAAAATCCAATCTCTACGTGTCTGTGCAAAAGCCTCAAGGGGCAATAGCAGGATATTGAGGCTCACGATACAAAGGCCAAGCCTCTTCAGGCGTATCCAATTTCCATTTGCGAAGTTTTTCATGCAGTGTGGACTTTGCAATTCCTAATTCCTTGGCCGCTCGCTTTCGATTGCCATGACAACGCTTTAATCTATCTATGACAACTTGGCGTTCGATGTCTGCCAAAGTTACTCCGGTCAGGGAGGGTTCGGCAAGTGCCGGCCCCAATAACTTCCCTCTTTCTTTTGCTAAGAGACGGGAGAGAAAATCGTGGCCAAGGTGTGTTCCCCCTAAAACATAGGCTCGAATGAGAAAGTTTTTTAGTTGTCGGGCATTGCCTGGCCAATCAAATGTCGAAAGACAAGACAAGTCGGTTCCTTCAGTCACGGCCCCCATTCTTTCTAAGATTTCTTGAGCAAGAACGGGGATGTCCTCTGAACGTTCTCGTAAGGGGGGAACGTGCACCGGTAGAACTGAGAGTCGTTCCAGAAGATCGTGTCTGAAGCGGCCTTCTCTTACGAGTTCCTCTAAATTACGATTAGTAGCAGCAATGATTCGAACGTCTACCGTTTCAACCCGACAAGCCCCAACCGATCGGATTTCCTGAGATTCTAAGAGGCGCAAAAGCTTTACTTGAAGGGTTAAGTCTAACTCCCCGATTTCATCTAAGAATAACGATCCCCCTTGGGCGGTTCGGACAAGGCCCCGATGGCTCTGTACGGCGCCAGAGAAGGCCCCCCGTTCATAGCCAAAGAGTTCGCTTTCAAACAATCCTGGGGGAAGGGCTCCGCAATTAACGGGAATGAAGGGGCCCTTATTTCGAAGTGAGAAAAAATGGACTCGTTGGGCCAATAGTTCTTTGCCCACACCTGTCTCCCCCGTGATGAGGACTGGCCAGGGAGATTTTGCAAACTTGTCTAGATCTTCTAGAGCCTTTTTAAATAAGCGTGATTGTCCAATAATGAGTTCTGATTTCATGGGTTCTCCTTTTGAGGTTTCTTTGATTGCAAGCCGTGCCAGAACAGCGGATTGTGGGTCTTAGGCGTAAAATCGGGTTGGACCTGTTTCGAAATCGAAACGGCTTTCTCAGAGATGAGACAAGTGCTAGGGTGACTGAGTGAACCTAAAAGTGTTAAAAGTGTTTGCCGGATTAGGCGCCGTAACGGTTTTTGTCGTTGCCCAAGACTTTGTACGGTTTACCCTTGCTTGTCGTGAATTTGGAGCTCGAGGAAAACAGGGGTTTGTTCAGCTCGACGGGGTCCCGTCCAAGAATCAGGAAGCTTTAGTTGTGATTACTGGGGACCGTAATCGAATTCCTAAAGCCCTGGAACTCTTGCAATCAAGACCTCAGTCTTGGCTCTTGATTTCTGGCATTTCAAAAAAGACGTCTCTCGCGGAAGTCGCTTCTCTGTCTGAAGATTCACTCAAAACGATCTGAAACTCTGGGAACGGATAGTTGTCGATTCTAATGCGACGTCTACCGTGGAGAATGCAGAAGAAACAGAAAAATTTCTCAGATTAAAAAACTCTGATCACATGATTTTGATTACTTCGGATTATCATATGCTGCGAGCCCTTGCTGT
>RFNV01000201.1 GCA_009927005.1 Pseudomonadota bacterium | reverse complement strand
TTTCAAGAGGTGGGTTTCAGCTCAAGTTACGCCTTACGTCGTTGCTTCGGATTTTGTTCCGTTTAAATTTATGACTGAATATTGGAAATGGGTCGCCTTTCGCCTCAATATTTACTGATCCAAAATCATCGAGATAACGCTTTTGCTGACGCCTTCTTTTTGACTTAAAAATATTTTTGCTTTTTCAGCAAGCTCCGCTTGTTTTTGAGTGGATGTTAATAACTCCCCAATCACCTGAGAAAGCTCGGCAGGAGTGTGAACCACTCTGAGAATATGCCGTTCTGCTAGTTCACTTGCTTCAGAAGAGTTGTGAATGAATGGTCCAGTCACAATCCCGCAACTATAGACTAATGGCTCAAGCACATTGTGAACCCTTTTTTTAAAGCTTCCTCCGACGAACACGCAGGTGCTAATGGAGTAAAGTTCAGCAAGGATACCAACGGTATCGACAATGAGATGCGAGGAAGAATCGGGAGATCTATTCCATTCATCCCAAGTTCGAACGGGGCACCCTTCATTTTTTAAAGCTTCTTGCCAGGCATTTACTCTTGTTTTGATAGGTTCGTGCGGCACAATCACAATTCTTGCGTGAGGGGCTTTAGTTCGAATTCCCGGCAGCGCTCGGAGAAGGACTTCAAAATCTTCATCCCACAGACTTGCGCCAATAAATACCTGTTGGTTCTTAAAATTGGTCTTCCAATCGCTGGACTTTGAAAAATGATGTTTTCGAAACAAGACCCTTTCAATTCTAGGATCTCCTAAGACTTCAACAGAAAGGGCGGGGTTAACCCCTAACAAAGTAGTGCGTGTGTTTTCATCTACTGCAGCGATTTTATCTAAATGTTTTAAACAAAAATCAGTAAGGCCGCTTCGGGATTTAAAAGAAGAAGGGAAAAAGGCACCAATCAGAAAACAGGGGATTTTTCGCAAGCCACATTGAAATAAGACTTCGGGCCAGAGTTCGCGATGAACAGCAACGAAACAACTAGGATTAAGCACATTCAAAAACTTACTAACACTCCAGTGAAAATCGAAAGGGCTATAATCAGCAAAGTCCCAGGGGCAAGAAAGTTGTGCCAGGGTTCGCCTTTTGGCTTCTGAGTGAATCGCTCTTTCGGCAGACGGGGAAAAATAAGTCAGGACGATTCGACACTTAGCATCGGTTTGTTGAAGCGTGTCTATGACTGGAAGAACTTGCTCAAATTCCCCTGCCGACGAAAAGTGAAACCAAAGTTTGCGCTCCTCACTCCTCCAAGAGCCCGCGGTCAAAGCGAGTCTTTGTGCTAGGCCGATTCGCTTCACAAGCCCCTGTCTTATTTTTTTTGAAAAAAGGGAGACGAGCCATAAACAGGCAATAAAAAAAGGATAGATTAAGCGATAAAGCCAGATCATGCCCCGCGCTTTCCCGGTAAGCTTCCCAAAAGCTTCTGGGTTGCTTCTACAACCATTTGGGGAGTCGTGAGGGTCAAACACCAACGTTCCTTCCGAATACAGGGAGCTTGGCCATTTTTTGAGCAAGGCCGACACCAAAGGTTATGTTCCAGGACCTGACTTTGAGGATGAAAAGGAAGGCACCCCATATCGGAATTAGTTGGGCCGAAAATGAGAACACTTGGAATGCTGAGTGCATCCGCGACATGCATGAGCCCCGTATCGTTCGCAATACATATTTTGACTTTGGTCATTGCTTCAAAAACTTGCGAAAGAGTGAGCTTTCCTTGGAGGTTTCTGACTCTCTCTTCCGGTAATCCTCGAACAATTTCTTCGCAGAAATGATCGTCAGGGCCCCCAAACACCAAAAACTTTTCATGGGTTTCTTGAAGGAGTTTCTCTAGCGTCCTTCGGAAGTTTTCGGCAGGCCACCGCTTTCCTGGCCACTGTGCCGAAGGGACTAGCCCTATCCATTTTTGCCCATCAGCCCCCCCTTCTTTTCGCGGAACAAACACTTCGGGGCCTAGACCATCATAGTGAACGCCAATCGACTCCAGAGGCTCAATATAGCGTTCGAGCATGCGTTTTGATCCCCGAATTAGGCTCTTTAGCTTAAAGGTCATTGCTAAAGCCCGCTTAAAGTACGGCTTTTTGAAGTAAAGCTTGGTCTCAGCTTTTAGCCAAGGCATCAGTAGAATAGTCCGAAGACTTCTGTGGGCATCATAGATGACGTCATAATGCTGGCGATCGGTTTCTCGTTTGAGCCTCAAAAGACCGCGCCAGCCTTCTTTGCGATTAACTGTGAGCTTTCTATCTAAGTGTGGGTTATTCTCGATGAGTTCTAAAAAATCAGCTCTCACCACCATGTCGATTTGCGCTAGGGGAAAAGCTTTTCTCAAACAACGGATCATTGCCGTCGCCATAATAATGTCTCCCAAACTGCTAAAACGCAGAATGAGAATCTTTCTTACATCTGAGCTGGGCACGAAATTCCCAAGAGACGAAGCCCGTTTTCAAGAACTAAGTGCGTGGCTTTTACCATGTGCAGTCGAATCTGGCGGGCTTGATCTTCAGTCGCCTGCAAAACGGGATGCTTATAGTAAAAACGGTTGAACGCTTTGGCTAAATCAATCAAGTAGTGGGTCAAGTGATAGGGCTCATTATCCTGAATAATGGTGTGAAGCATGGAGCGGTACTTGGAAAGAATCAGAATCAGCGCTTCTTCTTCAGTCGAAAAACCATAATTGGCTACTCCAGGCAGGCCCTGAGTGAGAGCGCCCTTGTCTTGAGCTTTATCCATGAGGGAACGGCACCGGACGGCTGAGTATTGCACATAAGGGCCGGTCTCTCCCTCAAACGACAAAATAGACTTCCAATCAAACTCCATGTCGCGAGTGCGATGAGTGGAAAGTTCACCAAAAATAATTGCACCGACACCGACCATTTCCGCGACTTCTTCTTTGCGTTCAAGCTCAGGGTTCTTCTGCATGCACTCAGCAAGCGCTAGGTCTCGAGCCTCATCCAGAAGCTTATCGAGCAAAATCACGCGTCCTTCTCGAGTGGACATTTTTTCTGAGCCAAAGAGAACAGTGCCAAACGAAAGGTGTTCACAGCGGGAAGCCCAGTCACAACCCATCATTTTTAAAATACCAAAAAGCTGTTGAAAATGAAGGCGCTGTTGTTCGGAAACGATATAGAAATGTTTTTTAAATTGAAAACGCTGGTATCGATCAAGCGCCCCAGCAATATCTCGAGTCAGGTACAAAGTGGTACCGTCTTTTTTCTGAATCAAAGCAGGAGTGGCGATCTCAGGTATTTCCACAATCCACGCGCCTTCGCTGAGTCTTGCTGGAGTTTTTTGCTTTACTTGGTTTAACACCGAGTCGATATGCGAAATGTAAGAGCTTTCTCCCTCAACAATATCAAACTCAACATTCATGCGTTTGAGCGTCTGATTCATTGCTATCGTCGAAATCTCTCGAATTCTCTTCCAAAGGTCGATGACTTCCGGCTCAGCTTTCTCCATCTTTTGGAGGCATTGAGAGGCGTGCTCAAGAAGCTCCGGACGAGTTTCTACTTCTTTGTGAAAGCGAACATAAATCTGAAGCAAATGATCCATGGAAGCTTGGAGATTATTGGGATCCAGGAGAGATTTATTTCCCCAAAGTTCAAAAGCAGCTACTAATCGCGCAAACTGAGTACCCCAATCTCCGATGAAATTGATTCGCGTCACATCAAAGCCAAGATGTCGGTACACGTTGGAAAGAACATTTCCGATAAGGGTCGAGCGAATGTGTTGGAATCCGAGACGTTTAGCAATATTGGGAGAGCAGTACTCAAATACGATCCTCTGCCCATGCCCACTGGAGTCAGCCCCATAGGCACTGGTTTTCGAAAAAATATCAGTCAAAGTAGCCTGATAGAGAAGGCCCGGGCTAAATTTAAAGTTTAAGTAAGGACCAGCGGCACTAACAGAAACTCCGCTTGGGAAAGGCTTCTGACAGAGCTCTTGCGATAGTTTGCCGGCCGGTTTTGCCAGCAATTTTCCCACTCGAAAGCAGGGGAAGGCTAAGTGTCCCATCTCTTGCTGGGGAGGCACTGTGAAGTCAGCGAGAACTGTCTCCGAAGTGATTTCAGGATGATTGAGTAGATTAGCGAGATCTTGGGCTAAACGTGATTTCCATTCCAAAAAGGGCATTAAAACGGTTCCTTGAAAGACCTCTTATCTATCTGAAACTCTTGCAGTAAGCAAGTACTTGCCAAGGTGTGCCTCTCAACGGAAAATAGAACAAAGAGGGATAAAAAATGACGTTAATCCATGCCTTTCGAGTCAGTCTGTTTTGCCTGTTTCTAGCTCCAATTACAGGTAGTTGGGCCGCGCCCTTGCCGGGGGAGCCCACTTATCTTTTGCCGCTGAATTGTTCTGAGCTTCTCCCGGATAATTCGACTTTTGTGAGTTATTTTGATTCTGTCGCCAGAGGACAAGTACTTGCTGATAAAGCCCTTTCGCAGAAAATTTTTAGAGTTTTGGCTCTGAGAGAAAAACTCAACGATTCCCCCCATCTCTTCGAGGGAGCAAATCCAGTTGATATCGTGATTCGACGGACACTTTGCTATTACCGCCAGCAAAAAGATGCCTTGCAGCCTGTGCCCTATTATGACCCGAAGCTTCTTTCATTTTTGAAAGAAAATATGGGGGAGCTTGAGAAAAAAGTAGAAGCTGTGATTCTAGAGTGCCAATACAAGCTCATCAGTAAAGAGCTTCTCGAAACTCGAGCAAAGAAAAATCAGGCCCTAGTGGATTCTGCCAAGAAGCAAGCAGAGAAAACTGCAGGACAGGTCTTTGATAAAATTCATCAACAAGCACTTCGAAAGGCGAAAAATCAATAATGGGAAAATCATCTTGGGAAAGCATTCTGAAAACCTTCTGTGTGGGGGCAGGGCAAATCCTACTCAAGTACTTCAATAAGCCCCATCAAATTGAAGTAAAACCAGGAGCGGGTATCGTAACGGAGGCTGACAAAGCCGCGGAGAGTTACCTCTTAAAGCAAATTTTAAGAAAATTCCCAAAAAGTTCGATAATTACAGAAGAAACTGGCAAGTATCCAGGGAGCCGTGATCTGGTTTGGGTCATTGATCCCTTGGATGGAACAAGTAATTATGCGCATGGGTTTCCTTGGTTTTGCGTTTCCATAGGTGTTTATGAAGGAGACAAAGCGCTTGCCGGTGGCATTTATCATCCAGTGATGAAAGAGTTTTTCTTTGCTGAGAGAGGGCGTGGCAGCTTTTTGAACGGAAAAAGAATTCATGTTTCTCGGTGCTCGAAGTTTGCAGAGTCATTATTAGGAACAGGATTTTATTATTCCAAGAAAAAGCAGCTGGCCGAAGAAATGAAGATTTTTCATCGGCTGAATGAACGTGTTTTAGCCGTTCGACGACCAGGCAGCGCTGCGCTGGATTTAGCTTGTGTGGCAGCCGGCCGATTCGATGGGTTCTGGGAACGGGGCTTGTCGAGTTGGGATGTAGCAGCTGGGATTTTATTGGTCGAAGAAGCTGGAGGAAAAGTGACGGATTATTCAGGCCAAAAGACAAATTTATTTGGCACTGAAATCGTTGCTTCAAACACGAAAATTCACAAGGACTTGGTAAACGCTATCCAAGGGTAAAAAGTATATGGCAGAGTCCAATCAAAATAAGTGGATCATCCTGCTGAATAAAAGTCCGCGCGGTCCCTTCATCGAAGCGGAAGTTAAAGACCTTCTTAAAAAAGGGATTGTCCGCCATAACGATTTAGCCTTCCTGATGCCAGAAACGGGTGAACAAGGGCAGGCCCAATGGAAGTTCCTTTGGCAGTTTCCGGAATTTGACAGCCGTGTGGGCGAGAAAGAAAACCCACCTCCCGCAGCTGTCCTCGAGAAACGAACCCCTAAAACAGAAACTCAAATCAAAGCCCAAGTGGAAGAGAATGTCCCAGTTGATTTGAAATCGATTACGATTGACGATTTGATTTTAAAAGTAAACGCAGCTCCAAGACGTGAAATCTCTGTTAGTAAGCTCTCAGAGGAAAGGGAGAAGTACCAGCCGATGAGTTCGTCCGGAAGTCCGTCGTCCTCAAGCTCGCGAGTGGCCTCTGCCTTTTTGGGGATCTTAGCCTTAGTGGGTATTTTATACGCTGGGTTTAAAGAATTTATCCCCTCTTCGGGAACAAAAAAAAGAGAAGTGGCTCAAGAGCAAAAAGTCTCTGGACCGACGGGACCTCAAGGCCTTCCTAAATCTCGATCCGAGTCTCCCTCTAAAAGGCCAGGGGGGCCTCAAACGCCCGCTATCGCACCGGCAGAGCGGGATCGGGGACAAGTTCGTGAAGATGAAATACTAAGAATGAGAGAAGAAGAGCGCCGCAGAGAAGCGGCTGAGCGAGAGCGCGAAAGAGAAATGAGAGAACGCGAAGAAGACAATAATGAAGACGAGGCCGAATCAGAAGATGGTCCAAGAAAAAAAGCCAAGGGGGCTCGGAAAACGGCTAGTGATGAAGCCGAAGATCCCGAGTCTGAGGATAAGCCCGCGGCTAAACCGGCTGAGTCTTCCGCTCCAGCAGAAGATGAGGCTCCCCCCGCTAGCTGGCTTGAGTAGGACCCCAAAACCTGTTAATCCCTTGTTATCGTGGTGGTTCAAGAACAGTTTTTAATCTCATGGAAGAAATCTATCGGCAGCATTCCTGAGTCAGCTCAGGTGATTGTAGCTGTATCCGGTGGCGTAGATTCGATGGTTCTTTTGCACCTGGTGACCCAGGCTCTTCCTAGTTCTCAAATCATTGTGGCCCATTTTGATCATCAAATAAGACCTTCGAGCGGAGAAGTGTCGCGTTGGGTACAAAAACACTGTCTTGCTCTGGGGATCTCCCGCATCTTAGTGGGTAACCGCAAGGGGAAGAAAACCTCGGAAGAAGCTCTTCGAAACGAGCGGTATGAGTTTTTGAAAAAGCTCCAAAGTGAAACGGGGGCCAAGCACGTATTTCTTGCCCACCACGCACACGACCAACTGGAAACTTTCTTGATGCGACTGCTTAGGGGCAGTGGAGTAGATGGTTTAGCCTCGATGGCTTCGAAAAGAGGAGCTTTTGTAAGGCCTCTTTTGAAATTGTCAAAATCCGACTTGATAGATTTTGCAAAAATTCACGGTATCCCTTTTTGTGAAGATGAAACCAATCAGGAAACTCTGTTTTTTCGAAACCAGATTCGAAAAGAGTTAATCCCTAAATTGCTTGAGTTGAGCGCAAGGTATGGGGGTGAAAGGAAATTTCTTGAGCGTTTTGGAGGTTTAACAGAAGAAATCCAGGAACATCGAAAAGAAAATAAGCGCCATGCGAGGAAGTGGATAGCGGACCACGTGAAAGAGAGTGTGGTTTGGCATTCCGTTTTTAGAAGCGATTGGATGTTGCTTTCAGGGCAGATTAAAAAGACAACAGCACGTATTTTGTGGAAGCAGTTTGCGAATGAAACACTCGAGACAAAAGAATTAAGACTACTTGAAGAAGCTATTCAGAAACAAAAAACAGTCGTTCTTTCGGGAGGAATCAAAGTAATCGTATCTTGTGGAGTGATCTACTTTCTAACCCGTCAAAATCAGGCCACCATGGCTCAGATAAAAAGGGAGGGGCAGCTTTGGGACCTTTTTTGCCACCCCGGTAAAAAAGAAAAGTTGAAAGCGTTATTAGAAACCGTTCAAGCAGAGCTTCGGTTCCTGGAGCCCGGGGATAAGTTTAATCAAAAAAAAATGAAACGGCGTTGCTTAGAGCAATCCATTCCCCTTCCGGAGCGGTTCCTTTTGCCTGTAATTGCTAAGAAAGATTCGAGAGAGTTGATCTGGTATTTTCCGCTGTCCGATGTTTTTCTAGATTGCGTGAATCTACCCTGGGCCCACCGGACGCCAGAACCCCGAAAAAACAGCAATATTACCAAGCAGTTAGATCCAGTCCAGTTTTGAGTGTCTGAACGCTAAATATGTCTAGAAGAGCATAAGGTTTCTTCCGTCTCCTGCCGATAACTTTAACACTAGAGATAGGGCTAGGAGTCTATGAAATCTTCACAAAAAACAGTCTTTGCTTGGTTAATGTTAGTCATGATGACGGTAGTTTTATTGCAAACTGCCAAAGTCAATCCGCTTGAAAAGAAAATATCTTTTCCTCAATTCATAGAAGCCGTTAAAAAGAATCAAGTTGAGTCAGTCACCTACAAAGAACGCGGACGAATCTCGGGCCGCTTTAAATCCGATTTTGAAAATGGCGCGAATTTCGAAACGGTTGGTGATACGACTTCTGAATTTTACACAAAGCTACTGGGTGAACATAGCTTGACTCCCAATTATGAAATCGATGGGGGCAATACCCTTCTTGTTCAGTTGCTTATTAGCTGGGGCCCTATGGTTGTGTTGGGCGTTCTCTTGATCTTCTTCCTGCGCCAGATCCAAGCGAGCGGTGGCAAAGCAATGACTTTCGGTCGCTCCAGAGCCAAGTTACATGCAGATGGAAATACAAAAGTTCTTTTTGGAGATGTGGCTGGATGTGATGAAGCGAAAGAAGAGCTAAAAGAAATTGTCGAGTTTTTAAGAGACCCCAGAAAGTTTACAAAACTTGGGGGCCGGATCCCCAAGGGCGTACTTTTAGTTGGAAGTCCAGGAACTGGTAAAACGCTTTTAGCTAAAGCGGTGGCAGGAGAAGCTGGGGTTCCCTTCTTTAGCATCAGCGGTTCTGACTTTGTGGAGATGTTTGTCGGGGTCGGGGCCTCTCGAGTCCGCGATCTGTTTGAACAGGGAAGAAAACATGCTCCTTGCATCATTTTCATCGATGAAATCGATGCTGTTGGTCGACATCGCGGAGCAGGGCTTGGCGGTGGACATGATGAGCGAGAGCAAACGCTTAACCAACTGCTAGTGGAAATGGATGGTTTCGATTCAAAAGAAGGCGTCATTTTGGTCGCGGCAACCAACCGACCTGATGTTTTGGATCCCGCTCTCCTAAGACCTGGCCGCTTTGATAGAAACGTGGTTGTTCCAAAACCAGACATCCGTGGGCGCGAAGGCATCTTAAAGGTTCACGTGAGAAAGACCCCCTTAGCCTCCGACGTTGATTTAACCGTGATTGCAAAAGGGACTCCTGGATTTTCTGGAGCTGACTTGCATAACTTAGTAAATGAAGCTGCTTTGATTGCTGCTCGTAGAAACAAATCTTCTCTTTCAATGTCTGAATTTGAAGCAGCTAAAGATAAGATTTTGATGGGCAGCGAAAGAAAAACGATGATTATTGGGCCTGAAGAAAAGAAGGCGATTGCCTATCACGAAGCCGGGCATACCATCGTAGGCAAGAGCTTGCCGGGCCTCGATCCCGTGCACAAAGTAACGATTATCCCACGCGGAATGGCTTTGGGACTGACTCAAACCTTGCCTGATGAAGACCAGCTGACTTTAT
>RFNV01000274.1 GCA_009927005.1 Pseudomonadota bacterium | reverse complement strand
CTCATCTAGTTGCCAACTTGATGAGTCCCGACTTAACGTCAAAGCTCTGTACTTCCTTTCTGTTGCGCTGGTCCGCAGCTTTCGCTGGACGGGCGTTACCCGCTACGGTGCTCTTTGGTGTCCGGACTTTCCTCCACTGGCCTAAACCAGCAGCGATTGTCCCTTCGAACCTTCCCAGGGGAGATTTATAAACGAACTTTTGATGGCTTACCACAGGAATCAGAGAGACTAGAAAACACCTGGACGAGCCACGGGAAGCTTGGGAAAATCGGGTATGGCCACTCTTTATCAATTTCCTTACCGTACGGTTGCTGAGGTCAGTCTTTCTAGTTTGATTAAGAATCTGGTTACTCTGCGAACCCTCTCAAAAAAGGAAGTGATACCCATCGTAAAGGCAGATGCTTATGGACATGGAATGATTTCTGTTTCGAAAGCATTGGTCTCTCGTGGTAGCTGTCATACTTTGGCAGTAGCAACGTTAGAGGAAGCCATTGAGCTCAGGAAAAAAATTCCCTACGCCATATCAATTATTGTTCTTTCGGGGTATTGGCCTCATCAAGCTGAGGCTTTTGTGAAGTACCGTTTGATTCCAGTCATCCATTCTCTAAATCACCTAAAAAGTCTCCAGTTGAGAAAAACCCTTCCTGATATTCACTTGAAAGTTGATACGGGAATGCACCGCTTAGGAATTCTACCTGAAGAGCTCCCCGAGGCTATTCAGTTATTAACCAAGATGAATATTAAGCTGTCGGGGTTAGCGACCCACTTTGCAGAAAGCGATAAGAGTACTTCGTCTTTTACGGATGAACAGTTGAGGTTGTTTGAAGAAGTTTATCGGGACCTCCAGGACAGGAAGCTGCTCCACACGGATGCTAAAATTCACCTAGCTAATTCCTCAGCCATTTTACGAGGCAAATTAGGGTCCTCACTTTCAGTGAGACCTGGGCTTTCCCTTTTTGGTATTTCTCCAAACCCAAACTTGAAAGGTTCTGAACAACTCATCCCGATTCTCACTTGGAAGGCCCGGGTCGTTGGCAGTAAACCACTCAAACGAGGAGATACAGTCGGTTATGGAAGAACCTATCGAGCGAAACGAGGTGAAAAAATATCAATTGTTTCTATCGGGTATGCCGATGGATACCCCCGTGCGCTGTCTAACAAAGGCTCTGTTTTGTTGAACGGCAAAAAAGTGGCGATTAGGGGGAGGGTTTCTATGGACTTGATTGCTGTTGATTCAACGGGTCTCGATGTGAGAGATGGAAGTTCAGTTGTCCTGATTGGATCGGATCGTCGTTTGGATATTTCCGCGAGCGAGGTTGCCCAGTGGGCAGGCACCATTCCTTACGAAATTCTTTGCGGAATTTCCTCACGGGTTCCAAGAATTTACTTAGACTGAGTGAGATAAAGTGCCTTTTTGTCGATCATCAATTGGATAAGAGTAATGTCGTCGGGCAGTTCAGATTTAGTTTCCTGATAGCGATTAATTTTTGCTAAAAGCTCTGTTTGGAAAATGACGGGGTCCATTTTTTTTCCTGAAGTAAACAGATTGGCTAATTCACTTCTAAAAGATTCCCCCTTGCTTTCAAAGATGGCTTCCAAGCCGTTGGTGTGAAAGAACAATAAATCACCGGGGCGCAGCTGTGCAAAACTCGTTGTGTATTGATGACTCGGAAGAATACCCAAAGGGGGATTTGAAGCACAGGGAAGCTCTGAAAAATGGGGATAGGCCCACAAAAGCGGTCGTAAAGTGCCCGCCGAAGCATACTCAAGCGTTAAGGTAGTTCTATCTAGTACGCCGAACACAAGATCAAGGCCTGGTAATTTGGACTGGTGAATTTGATAAATTTCTCGGTTTAAGTGATTCATGAGATTTTGTGCAAATGGGCCACTCTCCTTCAACTCATCAAGACGAACCTTGAGAAGACTCGATAAAAGAGCTGAGGCCATCCCATGCGTTTGAGAATCAGCAACAAGAACGGCAAGGTGTTTTTTGTCGTGAAGTTCAAAAACATCAAAATAATCCCCCCCAAGCCCAGCAGCGGGTAGGTATTTGCTGGTAACAGAAACGCCTGGGATTTGGAGATCGGAGGGTGGAAGAAGTTGGTGATGAACTTTAGTAGCCAGCTCTAAGTCGTGCTGAAAGCGGAATAACAAATCATCTGTCTGTTTTGCTAAGATTGCGATGTCTTCTTGCTGTTTCTGATTTGATCTTTTGAGTTCTAAAAAAAGCAAGACAGAAGGCAGAACAAATGCGAGTTGCTCTTCCCATGCATCAGCTAGAAGGACAAAGGGCAGCTCCGGGAGCGTCGATACGAACGAGCGGAACTGATTAGATTGCGAAAGTTCAGTAGCCACAAAAAGAATTAAAGCCGCAGAAGAGGGTAAAGAAACATTGTTCAGAGAATCAAGAGACTTTATTTTGTAACAAACGATGTGTGCTTGAGAGGGGGGAGTAATAGAACAGTTATTGTGCTCCGTAATCTGTCGAGCTTTTGTGGTGGCTTGAAAATTTGCAAATGCTATTTTCAATTGAAACGTCCTGATGGTTTCGCCGAAGGAAGGTCGGTCGCTGATTGAGGCGCAGAAGCGGAAGCGCTTGAGAAGCTCTGAAGTTCAGCGAGTTTTCTCTTCATGCGGTGATTATTTAAATGAAGGCGTAGGACTTCACTGATAGAAAGCGCAGCGGAAAAAACCATTCCCACGAAAAATGAGGTTATAACGACGAATCCGAGAGCCATTGGCCGAGATTGCCAGGAACCCAAAGTAACCATCACTTCATCTCGGTTCGCCTCGACGAACTGAATTCCAAAATAGGTTAAAACCATGAGAAGAAAAAATGAAGGAATAATTTTTAAGCCAGTCATGAGAGTCTCCTGAAATAGGGTTCTAATTGTTTAAAGCTTTCGGTTAAGTGCTGAGGCATTGACTTAGTGTCAGCTAAAACCGGCATGAAATTCGTGTCGCCAGTCCAACGGGGCACAATGTGAAAATGTAAATGTTCTCGTATGCCCGCTCCTCCCGCGGCCCCTAGATTCATCCCAATATTAAAACCTTCGGGCTTGTAGGATTCTTTTAAGGCAGAGACGCAGTGATTTGTGAGAGAGATAAGATCTGTGTGTTCCGCCGGGCTCAGTGCATTTAAATCGGCTGTGTGTTTGTGAGGGATCACCATCAGGTGTCCGTTGTTGTAGGGATACTTATTGAGAATTACAAATGAGTGTGCGCTTTTAAAAAGAATAAGATTCTGAGCATCTTGGTTTTCTCGGGGAAGTTCACAAAAAACACAGCCAGAGTTTGTTTTTGTACCTCCCTGGATAAACACCATACGCCAGGGCGCCCAAAGTTGTTTTACGAATGACATAGTTTTAATCTCCTTTACTTATCGACGTATGCAGACGATGTCTTAAAGGGAAAAAAACAGGATAAGATATTGAAATAAATGATGAAAATGCTCAAGAGATGAATATAGGATTATAAAGAACGTACGGAACCCACTTTCGTAGAAGAATCCAAAAAAATGAGTGGGGTCGAACGAGCATTTCAACCCGAAACTGACCAGTTCCGGTTACGGGAAGATGGGTTTCTGAATCATTTAAGATAATTTCTTTTTGCAATTCCCCATTTCTAAAAAGGCGAAGCTTAGCGGAATAAGGAAGGGTTGATGGGCTTTTAACAACAAACTCACAAGTGCTGGGGTCCCCGCGATAAACCTCTCCACTTCGATACGACCCCCTTGGACATTTTAAATAAAAATCATTTCCTGAAAAGGGGTGGATCGCTTGAAAAACCATAGCGAGTCGCCCTTCTTTTATCCAACGGTAGATCTGCTTTTTTCTTTGTTGAAAGTTAGAAGCAAGAGGTTCGTTTGGGAAAACGACGTTGCTGCCCAATCTAAAAATATCTCGATAATTTGGCCATGAGAGATTTAGCTTGGGCCAATGAACCTTAAGATTAAACTGGGATGAAAGAATTCCAAAATGACGAGGTTCCAGGGAGTTCATATTGTCCCAATTAGCTATGTCTTTTGGATAGGGTTGAGCCACCCTCAGAGCCGTCATGAACGGATTCAAAGGATACAGTAAAGATAATCCAAAAAAATCTAATGGATTGGAAATCAGCTTTCGCCAAAATAGAGAGTCGAAGTTAATAACTTCCATTCCATCTGGGAAGCGGTCTAACTGCGTCCAGGGACGTTTGTTGTGACTTGGATGAGAAACGGAAAGGAAGAGGTCTGGCTTTGAAAGATTGCCCTGAAATCTTTCGTAGGCAGCTTTTGATATTTCTTTGGGCGAAGCCTTTTCTAAATCGGTATGTGAAAAGAAAACAAGTAAATCACCTGATGGGGTCGTGGACTCAACTTCAATGAACGCATCAAAGCCCTCGTAATTTTTTTCCAACCCTAAACTGCGGCCCTCTACCGAGTCCTGATCAGCGAAGATCGCAAAGGAATGGCCGTTTTCTTTCGCGAGACGAGCGAGCTCCGGAATGTTGGGCGCTTCAGAAGAGGCATGGGGTTGAACGTTGATAAGACCAGAAATAAATTCGGGCGATTCACCTGTAGGATGACTAATAGTTCGGGATGGAAGAACACTAAAAACCTCGAACAAAAAAAGTCCTAAAAACGCACTCAAAATCCAGTGTTTCATTTTCCTATCCCAGCCTTTGATAGTTCCAACAGTTCCCATTGAGAAACTACTTGCCCACGAATCATCAAGGGAAGTTCGGTAAGAGCTTGTTTCTGCTTAAAGCATTCTAAGGCCTGCGGTAATTTTTCGCCACTTGGATTAAAAAAGAGAACCTTCTCATGGATACAAGGATCACTTGGCGAAAGCGTGAAATGACTCGCCCTGCCAGTTCCCGGCAATTGATTAGCAGAGGCAAACCCGTGAAATAAAAAATAGGAGGTCCACTGATAGGTGGGCAGAAACACCGGAAGATTACGAACCGGTCTCTGGGCTTCTGCTAAATTTTTTATCATCTCATTCTGCCCTTGCATTTTAGCCAGACGATCTTGAGCGATTCCAATCCAAGGGAGAGGGTGGAACAAATGCACTAAAATCGCTAAGGACACAGCAAGCGGAATGAAAAAAGCCAATGAAATGGTCGCCCAAACAAGAGAGCGAAAAGAATTGGTGACAACAAAATATGAACTTAATGGCCAGAAGCTTAAATAGGCGACGATCCCCCAGTTAGCCTCTAAAAAATGATGAGTGGATTTGTAAGAAAAGAAAATAAGCGGAAGAAAAAAGAAAAAGAGCTGGGTTCGGTAAGAGGGTAAACGACCCAACGTACCGTAGTTGACGAGGATCCAAGGAATTAAGAGAAATGGAAGTGCGCCAACGAGGAGAATTTGAGAGCCCAAAAACGAAAAAAGGAAGGAAAAGGGAACAGAATGGAGAGTGTGTTCCCATTGAAATAGTAAGGGTGAAAATTTGTGCCCTACATTAAAGATTAAAACAGGAAGGAAAATGACAACTGCTGTAAAACAATGAGCTAGAAATCCTTGAACCCACGCTTTTATTCTGTATTTCCCCAACAATAAAAAAAGTAAGCAAATTGGTGCAAGCCCCATCGTATACTTACTAAGAAGTCCAAGGCCGAGATAGATTCCCCCAATTATCCAATCCACAAGGGGAACTGGCTTTTGGCGGTAGACCCGAGAGATGGGATCATCGCTCCAAGTACTAAACCGGGAGTTGATATCCGAAGCCCAAATAAAATAAAAAAACCAAAAAAGAACGAGTGGAATATCCGGAGTCATCAGAACTCCGCCAAAAACACTGAGAGGGGTCAGGAGTAAGAGTGAAAGAACAGTTTTGTTTTCGGATAGAGTACTGAGTTTGTATAGGAGCACAAAGTGCACTAATACGGCGGGAAGGCGAATAGCTAAGAGATTATGTCCAAAAAGAAACGTAGATAATCGGATTAGCCAAGCCGTCATCGGTGGGTGATCAAAGTAGCTCAACGATAGATTTTGAGACCAAGACCAATAATAAAGCTCATCTTCAGCCGGTGGTAAAAAGTGGGCAAGGAAGAGATGGGCAATAAAAACTGCGCTCAGTAGGTACAGGTACCCGTGCTCAGAGAGAGCGGTCGTCAAGTGAAAGGATCGGCTTTCGGGCCGCACCCACTTCATCGACTTTCCCAACGAATGTTTTGCGGGGCGAATTTTCAAATGTTTCCTCTTTGTTTTCGATCTGCTTGGCGATTTCAATAAACGCATCTGCAAGCTCATCCAATTCTTGCAGGCTTTCCGTTTCGGTTGGTTCAATTAACATGGCGCCTGGAACAGTAAGAGGAAAATAAACTGTTGGTGGATGGTAACCAAAATCCATTAATGCTTTCGCAATTTGGATTGTCTTAACGCCATTCTCCTCAATCTGCTTTGAATCTGACAAAACACATTCGTGAAAATGAGGTGTACTTGTTCCAAGGCGGTAATGTTTTTGAAGGCGTGCCCTCAAATAATTTGCATTTATCACTGCATTAGTAGAAACGCGTCGTAGCCCGGAGCTTCCATGGTTTATGATGTAAGCGAGTGCGCGAACCATAACGCCAAAATTACCAAAAGCCCCTTTAACTTTGCCGATTGAATCTGGCAGATGTTCAATTTGATAAACCCCATTTCTTTCCACCACGCGCGGATTCGGAAGAAAGGGAGCCAAATGAGAACGGCAAGCAACTGGCCCAGATCCTGGGCCGCCACCACCGTGGGGAGTTGAAAAGGTCTTATGTAAATTGTACTGCATGACATCCACGCCCATATCCCCGGGCTTCGCAATTCCCAGAATGGCATTCATGTTGGCGCCATCCATACAGAGTTGTGCTCCGATGCCATGAAGAAGTTCTGCAATTTGAGCAATGTTTTGTTCGAAAACCCCGAGTGTGTTCGGGTTGGTGGTCATCAAAGCCGCGATGTCTCTCCCATATTTTGAAATCGCTTCTTCGACCAGTTCTACGGTCATGAAACCGTCTTTTCCAACTTTTAACGGTATGGCTTCATAGCCCGCCAAAATACAGGAGGCGGGGTTGGTTCCGTGGGCGCTATCTGGAATTAGAACATATTTTCGGTGCCCTCCATGCTTCTCATGAAACGCACGAATAAGGGTAAGTCCTGTAAATTCACCAACGGCACCTGCTGCAGGTTGCACAGTGCAGGCATCGAGTCCAACGATATTCGCAAGTGCTCGCTCCAAAAGATAAATCAATTTTAAAGAGCCCTGACAATAATCTAAGGGAAGTTCGGGGTGAACATCGCAAAAACCAGGAAGGGCCGCCAGTTCTTCATTAATTCGCGGATTGTACTTCATGGTGCAGGAACCCAGAGGGAAGGTTCCTAAATCGATTGCGTAATTCCAGCTGGACAACCGAGTAAAATGTCTCACGACTTGAAGCTCAGATACTTCCGGCAGTTCAGCTGCTTTTTTTCTCCCCAACGAACCCGGTTTTTTTGAGGGAACCGTTAGTTGTGGTAATTCAAAACCAGTTCGGCCTGATGCCGAACGTTCGAATATTGTATCTTCTCTCAGGGCAATTCCTGAAGCTGCTTTGTTGCGCGTGCTCATGATCCCAAAACCTCACAAAGTAAATCCAAATGTTGTCTATTATGCTTGGGGTTTACAGTAATCAGCAGACTGTTTTCGAACGCTGGACCAAATTTATCTCTTAAGCGGATACCTGGAACGATATTTTTTGCTAAACATTTTCCAAAGCGTTCCTCTAATTTAGGAACTTCAAATACGGCTTCGCGATAATAAGATGCTCCACCGAACTTGAGGGGGATTTGCCGAGCTAAGAGGTTTTCCTTCAAATATTCAAATAAAGAAAAATTGGTTTCTCCCAGACTCTGAAATCCTTTTTTTCCCAAAAAACTTAGATAAATAGTTGTGCGAAGGGCAATCAGTCCTTGATTGGTGCAAATATTAGAAGTGGCCTTATCTCTTCTAATATGTTGCTCGCGAGTGGAAAGCGTTAGGGTGTAACATTTTTCATTTCTGGAATCTCTGGTTTCTCCAACGATTCGCCCGGGCAGTTGTCTGAGATACTCTTTACGAGTCGTGAAAAAGCCTACGTGAGGCCCACCAAATAACATTGGGGTACCCAGCTGCTGAGCCTCTCCAGCGACTATGTCTGCCCCAAAAAAACCGGGGGCTTCAAAAATCGACAGTGCAGAAAGATCGGGTACTGCCACAATTAAGAGGCAGCTGGCAGGAAGGCTCTTTTTTATCGCGGCTAGATCCTCGAAGGAACCAAAATAATTTGGGTAGCTCACCACCAAAGCGCAGGGGTCCAAAGACTGGGTCAGCTTGGAAAGGTGGTTGAGATCTAGAAGGCCATTTTCATCAAATAACACTTCAGCAATCTGTGTTTCGTGACCCGACAAAAACGTACGAGTGACTGTTCGATACTCGGGGGAGAGGTTGGTTGCGAGTAGAACGCTTTTCGAACCTTTGCTCAAACGTTGTGCCATTAGCACAGCTTCCGCAGTGGAGGTCGGTCCATCATACATAGATGCGTTTGATAACGGCATCTCAGTGATTCGACACATGAGAGTTTGAAATTCAAATATCGCCTGCAGGGTTCCTTGGCTAATTTCAGGCTGATAAGGAGTGTAACAGGTGAGAAATTCACCACGCAAAGCGAGCTGGTTAACAATCGCCGGAATTATGTTGTCATAAATTCCGCCCCCCAAAAAGTGAATCGCTTCTGGGGCGGTTTTGTTTTCCAATGCCAGTTTATTGAAGTAATCTCTGAGCTCATGCTCAGTTAAGCCCGTGTTGAGATTAGGATACTCGGGTCCGAAATCTAGTTGAAAGCGAGCAGATTCCCGTATTTTCGGAGGTATGGTCGCAATCAAATCATCGAATGATTGAATCCCTATGGTTTGAAATGCTTTCTTTTCTTCTTCAGGAGTAAGGGGGAGAGAGGGCACTGTAAATTATCCTTGTTCCTCAATGTATTCCTTATATTCTTTTGCTTCCATCAGATCTTCCACATCAGAAAGGTCTTTTACTTCAACCTTAAGCATCCAGCCATCTGTGTAGGGATCTTGATTTACTAGTTCTGGAGCATCCAAAAGAGGTTGGTTTACTTCAGCTACTCTTCCTGAAACGGGAGCATATAAATCACTGACCGCCTTCACAGATTCGACGACTCCAAAGGGATCGTTCTTTCCAATAGTTTCGCCCTCTTTGGGAAGCTGAATATAAGTCACATCTCCCAACGATTCTTGTGCAAAGTCTGTTATGCCAATAGTTGCGATATTGTCTTCCAGCAACACCCACTCGTGTTCTTTTGTGTACCGGAGTCCGTTTGGCACCGAAGCCATAGAGTCACCTCAAAGAAATGTTTACATAACAGTAATAAATCAAAAGGCTTAGTCAACCATAATTGGGCCTTGAACTACCGTATTAACTGCTGAAAGGGCTCTTTCGGCTCATTGCTGAGGAAAAAATCAATGAGAGCCCTTTTTTCCGCGTCATTGAGTACCTGATTCTGCGGCATCTCTCCGGTTCGAACCAGGGCAGCGGCATTCGAAAAGCTCGTAATGGGTATTTGTTGATCGCGGTGGCAAGCGACGCAGGCCTGTTTAAAGATCGGTAGCGCTTTGGTGGCTAATGAAGTGGGTTGGGGGGTAATGTTTGTCCCGCTTAGGTTTACTACCTCAGATTCTTTGGGTTGGAGTTTTGTCGGTGACAACCTAAATCCCGACAAACCATTTCCCTCCTTTTTCAGGAAATCGCCCAACTGTTTTGCATGTTTCTTGGGTTCCTTTCCGACTACCACCCGCCTGGTTTTTCCGGACTGGTCGGTAAAATCGTGATATTTGGCTCCCAGCTCCTTATCGTCCCAAACCATGGCTTCCGCTACATCTTCAAAAAGAGTATCTCCTCCAAAATCTTTTTGCCCTTTCATAAAAGTAGCAAAGGATTTCAGGTCCAGTTTTTGCCGAAGCCATTGCTTGGCATCCTTATTTCCCCCTTTGGCTTCCTGGATATAATCCAATATCTGACGATTTCTTTTATTTACTTCTTTCTTAGCCAACCTGAATTCCTTTTTGAATCGCTCAAAAGCCTCTTCGTCTTTTGGTTGAGGCAAGCTCGAGGCCGGAGGAGTTTCACCCTTGATGATGTAAGTGAGCCATTCGCTTCTTTCAATTAAAGTCAAAAGTCTGAGATCGCGATCTTTGGGTTCTTGCTCTCGTATTTTTGTGGCCAACGCTTCGCTCGCGTTTCTTAGGCCAGCAATTTGGTTTGGGTTTAGTGAGCCCGCTAGGTCGGCAAGAGCGGCAGCCAAGTTTGTTTCCTTTGGCTCCTGAGAAAGGGCAGTGGTGATTCCATCTGAAATCGTTAAACCTGGCTTCTCAGTTTTATTGTCGAATCTTTCCTTAATAGACTCTTCGATCCGAAAAAAGTTTTCCGTCAAAAAAAGAAGCTCATCGTCAGATAATCGATCGGTCACCGGGGGCCGTTTCTTTGTCGATCCGATGCGTTCGAGAAGAGAAGAGCCGTGTTGGTTCTCCGAAAAAAGATTCAGAGATAAAAAAAAAGAAATCAACACCATTTGAATTCGCGACAAGCTCATGTTTTGCCTCCGAAAAAGACAATTATAGCATCGAGATTTTACTTTTGGTTTTTTCTGACTCGACTTGGAACAAACGGGAGGCCCGCGATTTTT
The DNA here is from genome assembly GCA_009927005.1 of Pseudomonadota bacterium. Taxonomy (GTDB): domain Bacteria; phylum Bdellovibrionota; class FAC87; order UBA2466; family UBA2466; genus RFNO01. The sequence continues at coordinate 3,243 of RFNV01000274.1, read as the reverse complement.
GCTGGGACCCAATCATTTCTGACTTTTATTAGGAATTGATGGTTGTGACCAGCTGTCCTATCAACAAACCCAAGAGCAATTGGCGAATTGCAGTGGGGACTAAAGGTGCCGCTCGTAATTTTTCCAACGATTTGTTTATCAAGAGTAGCAATCTCATAGCCCTGTCGAGCAATTCGTTTGTCTTGAACTGTTAGGGCCTTTAAATGGACGTGTGGGCCTTCTGTTTTTTCTTTTAATAAAGCCTCTCGTCCAATGAAATGAGGGACCGTATCCAGTTTTACTGCCCAATTTAACCCCGCTTGAAGTGGGGTTATGTCAGGACTCAGTTCGTGACCATGAAGCGGATACCCCATTTCTAACCGCAAAGAATCTCGCGCCCCCAGCCCACAAGGTTGGATCCCTCTGAGTCGGCCCTCCTCGAGTAAGACCTCCCACAATTTACCTGCTTTGTCCGAAGGCACATAGAGTTCAAAACCATCTTCTCCAGTGTACCCCGTTCGAGAGGCGAAAACGGGAATATCGCAAAGAATAGTGTCTTTAGCCCAATAATAGTTCAAGCTGTCCCAACCTCCGGTTGGTGCAAGCTTCATGAGAACAGACTGGGCTTCTGGGCCCTGGATTGCAATGAGCGCCGTTTCGTCGCTAACATCATGGAGCTCTAAATTGTTTCCCAAATGAGAAACAAACCAATCCCAATCTGTTTTTCGATTGCTTGCATTTACACAAAGAAAAGCTTCCTGCTCACTTCGATGATAGACAATGATGTCGTCGATCACTCCTCCTTTTTCATTACAGAGAAAATTGTATTGGGCCTGACCTATCGCAACTTTATTCAACTGATTGGTGACAAGATTTTGTAAAAGAGCCAAAACATTTTTGCCCTTCAAGGAAAATTGGCCCATGTGACTCACGTCAAACAATCCTCCGGCTTTCCGGCAAGCCTTAGTTTCTTCAATGACCCCTTGGTATTGAACTGGCATTTCGTAGCCCGCAAAGGGGACCATTCGAGCTCCTAAGGCTAGATGATTGTTATAAAGGGGAGTTCTAGAGAGAGAGTCGCTCATAAAAGCCTTTCACCACTAAGGGGATTAAAGGTTCGCGCCGGATGGTCATGATATGAAATCCAGCACAATAGTCTTTTAGTTGCATCATAGAGTGTATTGCTAATTCAATTCCCTCTTTTTCGGGATCGGGCGCGTTCTCCAATCTTTCGATGATACTGTGTGGGAGTTGAATGCCTGGAATGTTTTCGTTGATAAAGCGAGCAATGTCGGGGGTGTGGAGTACCAAGATGCCAGCTAAAATAGGCTTCTCCAAATCATTGGCTAAACGAAGAAAAGAACAAAAATCTTCAAAATCATAATTCGCCTGAGTTTGAAAAAAACAAGCCCCAGCAGCAATCTTTTTTTTCATTCTTTCAAGTTGTCCCAAACCACCTTTAATTGTGGGATTGACTACCGATCCTAGAAAAAACCGAGTCGGAGCATTCATTTTTAGGTTTTGGGCATCTCGGCCCTTTTGAAGATTAGAAGCAGTTTGAAGTAGCTTGACAGATTCAAATTCAAATACTGAGCGGCTGTCTGGGCTGTCACCTACCTTGACCGGATCTCCAGTTAAGCAAAGAACATTGGGAATGCCCAATGCTGAAGCGCCCATCAAATCCGCTTGCAGAGCGATTGAGTTTCTATCCCTACAAGTGACCTGAAGAACCGGCTCCGCTCCTAGGTCCATGATGATTTTGCAGGCTGCCCAAGAAGCCATTCTCACGATCGAACGTTGACAATCGGTAATATTAATCGCTGTCACGTGTGGACTAACGAGCTGGATGTGTTCTCGAAGTTTTTTGATCCCGGCCCCTTTGGGCGGGGAGATCTCAGCAGTGATTACCGTTTTTTTTTCAGATAATCTGTCTCGAAGTAAGCTCATGTGATTCAAGAGTACTCGGATCAGCGGGGAGGGTTCAACCTGATTTTGAGAGAAGCTCTAATCTAAGGTTGCCTTTCAAAAGGTCTTCCGTAGAATTGAAGCATGAAGAATATTTTTATATTAATCAGTTTAACTCTCATTGGTTTTATGGGCTGCACGAAAAAAGAGGCCCCAGTGCTCCCGGTTACCACCTCACCCGAAGAAGTTGTCCGCAGTTTTGTCCGGCTCAGTGGAGAAGCCAAAGAAGTCGTCGACAAAAGCAAACTCGCCAGCTTGTGTTCTGGAGAAATGAAAGCTGCTTTTGACGACATGAATGACGAGCAATTCAGGCTGTTTTATTTGAATGGAAATTTAAATGTTCAAGAACTAAAAATTTTATCGACAAATATAAATAAAGATCAGGCGACTGTTCTTTATCAAGTAGTAGTCGAAAATAGGCAGGGAACTGACGTCACCAAGGAAACAAATGAACGAGAAGTGGTGCTAAATCAGGTAGCTGGTGGGTGGCTGATTGATACAGTCCGTCCAAAAGGAACAGATAAATTAATCTTTTCTAAGGGAATGGTCTTTTAGCTCTCGAGAAGCCCTTTTAAAAATCGCATTCCACATACTGAGAGTAAGCCGTTTGGTGGCCGTGTTTTGTTGGCTTGGATGGTACGAAACCATAACCCTCGTTTCTCCGACTTTATAAAGGGCCCCGTGCCGAAACTTCCAATCACTTTGTCTCTTGATTTGATAATTGGCCATGAGAAGCTTGATGATCTCCTGAAATGCTATCTGCCCCAGAGTTAAGATAAGCGGAGGGGATTTGAGGAGTTCCCATTCAGCAGCCAAATAAGAAGAACAGTTTGCAATCTCTTTAAGAGTTGGCTTGTTGTCGGGGGGGGCGCACCGACAGACACACGAAATATAAGTGTCCAATAAGCGTAACTCATCGTTTGAATTTAAAGAGTTGGGCGCAGAGCTAAACCCAAAACGGTAAAGAGCGGAGTAAAGCCAATCTCCAGAGCTATCACCAGTAAAGACACGTCCCGTCCGATTAGCCCCGTGAGCCCCGGGGGCTAGGCCCACAATCCATAAACGGGCTTTAGGAGATCCAAATCCAGGTACAGGTTTCCCCCAGTAGACCTCGGTTTTATAGGCGGCCCTCTTTACTTGAGTAATGGTGGCGCAGTGCGTCCGTAACCTGGGGCACCGTGTGCAGCCGGTAATTTGCTGGTTTAGAGAGGAAAAAGATTTCATCACATCATTTCTTAGTCTGCTTGCGTAGCAGGTTTACTACTGCTAGAGTCTGCCGACAACTTTGATTACTGGAGG
>RFNV01000323.1 GCA_009927005.1 Pseudomonadota bacterium | reverse complement strand
GCGAACTATCTTTCAATGGATAGTTTGCCCCAAGTGACTCGCTTGGAAACTTCCAGGTAGACTGCTAGATCCCCAAGGCAACTTGGGGACCAGAGGAATGATTGTCGAAGAGCTTAGCTCTTTTACAGAATCCGGCTTACTTTCTGACCTTCCCTTAATTATTTCTTGGAGGTTGAAATGAGATCTGTTTGGTGGGCTGTTTCAGGTGCTATTATTTTAGTAACCCTTATCACATGGACGGGCCCCACATTGATCTCTTGGTGGTTCACACCGCCCGTCGACACTCTATTCAATTGCAAAGGCCCCATTGAATGGTCACTGAGAAGATTCCAGTGGGCGCAACTAGCCGGATTACTACTGGGATCAGTGCTTGGATTAACTGCGAGCTTTGCTTTTAAGAAATCAAACCGTCCTAGTTCAGCTCAGTAGAACGAACAGCTGCACTGTCTCCTCGGAACTCGTGCAGGTGTTTAATTCGGACTTCTTTCATAACCGTTTTGACGATTAGGCCAGTCTCCATCGCAAGGCTTGCTATTGGATTTTCTTTAGTTCCTAAATTGACTGCGCTGACTTGTTCGACATTTAAATTCACGTTGTAGCCCCAGAGTACCTCTACATTTTGAGGAAGAACGGTAGCGCTCTCGATATAAGCGCCCTGTCCATTGAACTGACCACCGAATCGATGAGCTAGAGTGTAAGTAATATCGTAAACCGTAATCCCGTAGAGATTCACTCCGTAATGGCGAAAAGAACGGAATTGTAAGGAAGAAAAATTTTCCAGGTCTTCAGCTCTGACTCCGGAAGGCAAAGCGTTGGCGTAGGCCGTTTTGACATTTACTACGGGTCGTCCGTTTTCAACCACCGTCCACATCTTTTTTCCAAGATTGACCACTTTATCGAGAACTACTGCTGCGAGGTCGAGCTCTTCAAGTAAACCTCCTGCATTTTCATTAGAGGATCTGGGTTCGGCTCTTCTTGCCATGAGAGTTTTAACTCCTTCTTTTACAGGAGTCGCAGTTTCAATTTCTTCCACTCGATGGGAAATTCCTTCGTCGTCGCGGAATAATTCTATTTCCGCTGCGCCAGAAACTGCCTGAAGAACAACTAAACCTAATAACCACTTTTTCATGAGCTCCCCTTAATTACAGGTTGATGATTTACCGGGAACTTCTAGCGCGAAGCGTTACGCCTGTCAATCTGCCCAAAAGTGGTTAGGAGAGACGTAAAAAGCTTGTTTGATTTTGAGGTCTAACCCCTCAAGAGTATTACATGTTTCCGGGGCCAGCCATTGATACCCCTCGAGAAGGACCTCTTTGATCCCCTCGCTTTTAAAAGCACAATAAACCCAATTTTCTTGATTTTGCCCTTCTCCGGTTCCGATTCCAGTCAGCGAATGACTCTTTATCTCAACCGCCACAGTTTTTTTCACTAATCCTAAAGCTCCTTCCCAGCTCTCTCCACCGGCGAGTTCTTTAAAGGGAAGCCTCGGTGTTCCTCTCCTGACATCGAAGAGCCACTTTCCCGAGACCGAAATAACCACTAAAAAAACGCCCACTTTTGGAAATTTTGGATTTTTACTATCTGACAAAGGGGACTCCTTTAAATCGAAGCGCATCTTCGACTCGAACTGGGTGCGAGCGGAGCATTGGCGTGGGAAGCTCCTCTATTCCAAACCAACCCCAAGCATCTACTTCATGGTTGGGACACACTTCACCTTGAAACTCGGTGACTAAAAAAGTAGCTACCACAAACTGCCCATGAAACTTGCCGTAATAGGGATTAGGCGTAACCGTGAGATCAGGATCTGAATAAACTCCTAAAAGACAAGACTTCACGACTACTAACCCAGTCTCCTCCGAGACTTCTCGAGCCATCGCCACCGACCAGGACTCGCCCAATTCAACATGTCCCCCCGGCAAACACCATTTTCCCCCTTCTCGAATCGAAGCAGAACGTCGAGTAAGCAATATTTTTCCATCTTTTTGAATGGCTGCATTAGCTGCAGGAACCGGGATAATCGGAAAATTCATGACCTCATCTTAGCACACACTCAAGCTCGGTTTTGCCATTCCAAATGTTTTCCACTAAGCATTCCCCACGATGTCTTTCGAAGTTCTTAAATCAGATGGGTTTGCTCGGTACGGAAAATTAGCTCTTGCTCACGGCAATGTGGAAACTCCAGTGTTTATGCCCGTAGGCACGTACGGAGTTGTAAAAACTCAAACCCCCAACGAGCTAAAAGCACTGGGAACTCAGATTCTTCTTGGTAATACGTACCACCTTTACCTTCGGCCAGGGCTAGAGCTCTTGAAACAGTTTGGGGGACTTCATTCTTTTATGGGTTGGGATGGGCCGATTTTAACGGATAGTGGGGGCTTTCAAGTTTTTAGCTTAGGCCCTCTTCGAAAGATGACTGAGGAAGGGGTTTTATTCCGTTCCCCACTTAATGGGGATGAAATTTTCCTCACCCCAGAGCTCTCGGCAGAGATCCAACAAGTTATTGGTTCTGACATCGCCATGGTACTAGATGAATGTATTTCACTTCCTGCAAAATCCCAGGACGTGGAAAATGCGGTAAGACGAAGCGCCCGATGGGCGGAGCGTTTTTTCAGAGTTCCCACAAAAGTGGGCCAGAAACGTTATGCGATTCTCCAAGGGGGAACTTCTCTTGCTTTTCGGAAGCTCTCTTGGGAACTCACTTGCGGTTTTCCCATGGATGGACTAGCGATCGGGGGCCTCAGTGTGGGCGAGCCGCACCATGAAATGATTCATGTTCTTGAGGGCTTAGCCCCTCTTCTTCCACCACATCTTCCACATTATTTGATGGGAGTCGGCACTCCTCGAGATATCTTGGAAGCAATCCGGTGCGGTGTGGACCAGTTTGATTGTGTTCTTCCCACCCGAAACGCTCGAAATGGTGGTTTTTTTACTCCTCACGGTCTTCTAAACATTCGAAACTCTGAGTACAAACTCGATCCCAAGCCAATTGATGAGAATTGTGGTTGTGAATGCTGTCAGAACTATTCAAGGGCCTATTTACGTCATCTTTTTCAAGTGAAAGAAATACTTGGATGCCGCCTTGCAACCACACATAATCTTTACTATTATCACAGCTTCTTAAAGGAGATCCGGGATTCAATTAAGGCCGGTAATTTCGCAGCTTTTTACAAAACAAAAAAAGCTCAATTGACCGAAGCCTATCCGGATAAATGGGAACGTTCTCAAATAGAGAACACTGATAAGGAGTAATCATGAAGTGGGTAGTTAGCTTAATCGTTAGTTTGTTAGGTTCATTAGCGTTGGCAGATGCAGCACCGGCAGCTGCTCCAAGAGACGGGGTCACTCCGTTTATTCCACTTTTGATGATTTTCGGAGTTTTTTATTTTCTGATTTTGCGTCCTCAACAAAAGAAGCAAAAAGAACAACTTAAGTTTATTTCCGAACTCAAACGAGGTGATATGGTGATTACACAGGCCGGAATCATTGGAACCGTAAAAACAGTCAGTGATAAGTTTGTGACTCTTGAAGTGGACGAAAATGTTCATTTAAAAGTTTTGAAAAGCCAGATTGCAGAAAGTGCGACAACTTTGAAAGAAAGCAAAATAGCCTCTACAAAAGAAGTTACTGCTTAAGTAGCTCGTAGCGGCGTTACTAACACCAGGAGAAGGCAGCATGAAGGGACTACGTCCGCGCATAGTCGTTGTTTTAGGAACTCTGTTATTTGCAGTCTACTTACTGATACCCACTTGGATTCGCTTCAGCACCGGAAAGAGCATTCCTAAAATAGTCCGCCCTGAGGACCCTTGGGTTTACAATTACCTTCCGTCGGAAACGCTCAAGCTGGGACTCGACCTTAAAGGGGGCCTTCATTTAGTCCTTGGAATCGATTTCGACGAAGTTCATCGGGACTCGGCTACTAAGCTGAAAAACGATATTAAGAACATGTTGGAGACCGAAAACGTAACAGGAATTACTTTTGATACGACTTCCGATCACCGAATCGTTGCTAAATTTGAAAATGAAGAAACCTGGAAAAAAGCCGACAAGCTGATTGGCGAACGTTTTGGACGAATCATTGATTTTGAAGGTCAAAAAGGAAACGAAGCAAAAGTAAAGATGAGCTTGGCCTATGAGGCAGAGGTTAATAATCGCGCGATCGAACAATCCCTAGAAACTCTTCGAAACCGGATTGATGAATTTGGGATTGCTGAACCCATTATTACTCGACAAGGCGAGGACAAGATCATGGTTCAATTTCCTGGCATCCAGGAACCCGGACGGTTAAAAGACATTATTTCTCGAACTGCAAAGCTTTCTTTCCAAATCGTTCGTACAGGTCCCGAAGTATCAGACTCGGATATCAAAGAGGCTCAGCTCCAAAAGTGGGTGGATGACTTCAAGACAGAAAAGAAAATTGTTACAGATGAAACTAAACCGATTACTCAACACCTAAAAGACCTCAACCAATGGCTGACCGGCAAAATTCCATCCGGAACTGAAATTCTTTTCCAAAGACGAGTAAACATCAATACCCGCCAAACAGAATACGTTCCTTACCTTTTGGAACGAGACGCACTAGTTACCGGCGAAGACCTCCAAGATGCCCGTTACAGCTATGATTCCCAAACAAACCTACCAGAAGTAAATTTTCAACTCACTCCCATTGGAGCTACCAAGTTTGAAAAAGCCACTGGAGCAAATGTTGGAAAGTTCATGGCTATCATTCTAGACAACAACGTTCATTCGGCTCCACGCATTCGAGAAAAAATCGGTGGAGGAAGCGCAAGAATAGAAATGGGCTCCTCCGGAAAAGCTGCGGACGATATTCTCAAAGAAGCAAAGGACACTTCCTTGGTTCTACGCTCCGGAGCTCTGCCAGCCAAATTACAGTTCTTGGAAGAACGCGTCGTCGGTCCTTCGTTGGGGGCTGACGCGATTCGCGCTGGAAGCATTTCACTGATAGTCGGTCTCCTGGCCGTATTCGTTTTTATGGGAATTTACTACAAAACCTCAGGGCTTTTTGCGACGGTTGCCTTGGTCCTAAACGGCATTTTCATTTTAGCTGTGATGGCCGCTTTTGAAGCAACGCTAACTCTTCCCGGATTGGCCGGGATCACACTGACTCTGGGGATGGCCGTTGATGCGAACGTGCTCATTTTTGAACACATGAGAGAAGAGCTTCTCAGTGGCAAAAACCTATCCTTTGCCATCTCAGAAGGATATCAAAGAGCTTTTGCAGCTATCTTAGATGCAAACTTAACCACAATTATTGCGGGGTTGGTATTGCTCAATTTCGGGTACGGCCCTATCCGGGGCTTTGCAGTTACTTTACTCATCGGCTTAACGGCGTCGATGTACACGGCAGTATTTGTTACCCGGGTGATGTATGACACTTTTATCGTGTCTAAAAACAAACAAACCGTTGGACTTTAAAAAAGTTAGGAAAAGCCATCATGAAATTTTTCACACTCATACCAACCAACACCAAAATCGATTTCATCGGAAAGTTTAAATACTTTTTCGCGCTCTCTCTAGTCACCTTTATTCTGGTGATCTGGAAAGTAAGCACAGGCGGTCTCAACTTTGGAGTTGATTTCACCGGTGGAACAGTCATTCAGGCGCGTTTCACAAAAGCACAGAACGCCGAATCGGTTAGAAAGATCATCTCGGATCTCGGGGAAGAAGACGCCTCGGTTGTTGCTTTGGGGACCGAGAACACGGATTATTTAATTACTTCCAGAAGCCATGGAGAAAATACCGAGCCAACCAAAAGCCCATTAAATCAGAGACTCAGTGAGAAGTTGGGCGCTGAGGTTCAGGTTTTGAGTGTGGACGTGGTCGGTCCTAAAGTGGGTGCAGACCTAAAGAAAGCGGCTATCCTTTCCTTAGTTTACTCCATTCTTTTGATTGCAGCTTATATTTGGCTGCGGTTCGATTTTCGTTTTGCACCCGGAGCTACCATTGCGATGGTGCACGATCTGATTATGGCCACAGGTTTTTATTTATTAACTGGAAGAGAGTTCACTATCACTGCTATTGCGGCGCTGCTTACCATCGCGGGCTATAGCGTGAACGATACGATTGTTATTTACGATCGGGTTCGGGAAATGAATAAACTTGGCGGTGGGGCCCTTCCCCTGCCAGAAACCATCAACAAGGCTATTAACTTAACCCTTTCTCGTACTATTCTCACTGCAGTACTGACACTGATCTGTGTTGTTCCAATTGCGGTGTTTTGCACTGGCGAACTTCAGAGTTTTGCCTTGGCGATGTGCTTTGGAATCTTTGTAGGTATTTACTCAACCATTTACATCGCTTCACCGTTTACCATCTACGCAGCTAAGTTCCTAGAGAACAAGGAGCAATCCAGAACCACCCCAAGACCTGCAAAGGCCAAAGCTTAATTATGCAAGCTGTTTTGACCACCATCCGAAATTTAAACCAGTATATTGGGCAAACAGTTGAACTTCGCGGCTGGGTTTACAACATCCGGAGTTCTGGAAAGCTTCGGTTTCTTCAGATGCGAGATGGATCTGGAATCGTCCAGGTGGTTTGGTTTAAGGGTGCAGTTGATGAGGCTACTTTTGCTCAGCTCGACACTCTCACTCAAGAGACCTCCATCATTATCACAGGAAAAGTAAAGGCAGAAGCTCGGGCTGAAGGCGGAGTGGAGCTTGATGGACAGACCCTTTCAATTTTGCAGATTGCTGTTGATTATCCGATTGGGCCAAAGGAACATGGTCCCGATTTTCTTCTCTCAAATCGCCACTTGTGGTTACGAAGTCGAAAACCCCATGCAATTTTGAGAATCCGAGATCGATTTGCAAAAGCTGTTCGTGATTTTTTTGATAAAGAGGGCTTCACCTTAATCGATACACCCATTTTCACTCCAGCAGCTTGTGAAGGGACAACCACCTTATTTGAAACCGAGTACTTTGGACAAAAAGCATACTTGTCTCAAAGCGGACAACTCTATTCTGAAGCCGCAGCAATGGCTTTTGGAAAATCCTATTGTTTTGGCCCCACTTTTAGAGCCGAAAAAAGTAAAACTCGTCGGCATTTAACTGAGTTTTGGATGATTGAACCAGAAGTTGCGTTCAGTAACTTAGATGACAACATGGTTTTAGCAGAACGGTTCTTAGAATACTGCGTTCAGTATGTTCTGAAAGAGTGCCAGGCAGAATTTAAAATCTTGGGGCGCGACACAACTAAACTACAAAATGTAAAAGCGCCTTTTCCTCGCATCTCTTACGACGAAGCAATTGAAAGATTGAAAGCGTTAAATATTCCTTGCGAATGGGGCACCGATTTCGGAGCTCCAGAAGAAACCGCATTAGCTGAACAATTTGATAAGCCGATCTTTGTTCATCGATTTCCTGCTGCGATTAAAGCATTTTATATGAAAGCCGATCCAAACAACCCAAAGCTGGCACTAGGGATGGACTGTTTAGCTCCTGAAGGCTACGGAGAAATCATCGGTGGCGGACAAAGGGAAGAAAGCATCGAGGTGCTTCAAACTCGAATTAAGGAACATGGATTGAAGGAAGAAAATTTTGCGTGGTATTTGGATTTAAGAAGATACGGCTCGGTCCCGCACTCAGGATTCGGACTCGGCCTCGAGAGAACCATCTCTTGGATTTGCGGACTTGAACATCTTCGAGAAGCGGCTGCTTTTCCACGAATGATGTATCGAATTTA
>RFNV01000007.1 GCA_009927005.1 Pseudomonadota bacterium | reverse complement strand
GTTTTCGAAGGGACTTCACCCAAAAGATGTTTGTGCTGGGTATGAGCATGAGGGGTGGTACCAGACAGATTCAAAAGATTGTTCGTACTTAGTCAGCTTTTCGGAACTGCCAAAATATAAGACCGAGCAAACCTTTTCTTACTCTTCTTTTTGGGGCAGTCATCAAAGGGACCTGTATCTTCTCAGGAAAGAGGCGCTCTAATTAGCTCATGAGAAAGAATTACTTCATTCTGGTTCTTGGGCTATTAGCTTACGGATTCAAAAGATATAACGGCTATGATTTGGAGTCCTATTTTAACCTGGCTGAAGCAGCTTGGGCCGGGCAGCCATTATATGGAGAGAAGGCTTTAAGTTTATATCCGCCCGCGGGAGCTTATGTTTTGGAGCTATTCCATTATCTTCCAAACAAGTGGACCCACATTGCTTGGTATCTGATTTCAATTCTTATTTTTTTCAGAATAAGTGAAATCGGATTTTCATTTTGTTCAGTTGTTAAAGAAAGTAATTTTAAAAAAGGACTTTTCTACTGGCTCGCCTGGATTTCCATGCTTCAGGGGTTGGGAGCTCAGCTAGAAGGGGGGAATATCAACCTTCTGCTGATGTACTTTGTTTTTGAGGGCCTGAACATCCTTGTGAGAGACCCCCAAACAGTAAAAGGTTTATTTTGGGGCTTATTTCTCATTTGGTTACCGATTGCCTTTAAGCCTTATTTGGGACTTCTCTCGAGTGGGGTAACACTTTTTTGTTTGAGAAGGTCAGGTGTGAAATCGCTACTGGCTCCCCTAGCAGTCGCACTCCTGGTGACTATCGTGCCTGCTCTGATAAAGGGTTTGGAAACTGTAAAAATGGATTATGTGAAATGGTTATCGGGCGATCTTTCTTATATCGATTGTGCTTTTACATTGAAATGCAATGCTGTCAATTACGGCTTGCCCTCCTACCTTTATCAAGTTCAAGGCTGGTCTCTAGCAAACATCTCTGTGTTTGTTTTGCTGGTGTCGGGTGGGGCTTTGGTTTACTCATTTTGTGAGAGACACTTGCTGCATTTGGCCGGAGTGATCTCAATCATCACCTTTTGTGTTTCCCCGGCTTCTTTTCCCTACACGCTCATGATCTTATGGATTCCGGTGATCGTCTCTTCTTATTTAGTCATTTTTGGAAATAGATCTCAGAATCCAGTTGCGCATATTTGTGCATGGATTTTTCTCGGGGCAATGATTTTTCTGAATCCCACATACGTGGGTCGAACTTTCTTCAATGAATTCATCGTCTACTATCGTGTGACTACATTTTTTATTTTACTTGGGCTGGGTACTTTAAGTGTGGAAATAAAA
>RFNV01000173.1 GCA_009927005.1 Pseudomonadota bacterium | reverse complement strand
CGTTACCCCTGAAGCATCTTTTATTGACGATTTGGGTGCAGATTCTCTTGATATCGTGGAATTAGTTATGACCATGGAAGAAGAGTTTGATCTGGAAATCCCAGACGAAGACGCAGAAAAGATCAAAACAGTGGCCGACGTCTCAAATTATATTAAGTCGAAGGTTAACTAAAATTTCCATGAATCGGGTCGTCGTCACAGGTTATGGGGCGATCACTCCCATAGGTCTTAATGCTAAGACCAATTGGGAATCCCTCATTAACGTTAAATCTGGCGTAGGCCCGATTTCATTGTTTGATGCCTCCAATTATTCCTCTCGGATAGCTGGCGAAGTAAAAGGGTTTAAGCCAGAAGAGCACTTTCCAGTAAAAGAACTAAAAAGAATCGGAAGGTTCATTCAACTTGCCATGGTAGCGGGCACAGAGGCCGTGGTGCACTCTGGTCTAAAGTTTGATGAAATCGATCGAACCCGTGCTGGAGCTTGTATCGGAGTTGGAATTGGTGGTCTCACAGAAATTCAATCCGAATATTTGGTGGTTCGAGAAAAGGGACCGAAAAGAGTGTCCCCCTTTTTCATCCCTTCAGTGATTGGCAACCTAGCCGCAGGTCAGCTTTCCATTAAATATGGTTTGAAAGGGGCAAACACGTGCATTACCACAGCGTGTTCCTCTAGCTCTCATGCGATTGGCGAATCCTTTCGTCTGATTCAAAGGGGCGATCACGACATTATGTTAGCGGGCGGAGCTGAAGCCGTGGTTTGTGAACTTGGGGTGGGTGGTTTTTGTTCTATGAGAGCTTTATCGGAACGCAATGATGCTCCTGAAAAAGCTTCGCGTCCTTTTGATAAAGATCGAGACGGGTTTGTAATTGGCGAGGGAAGTGCAATTCTCATTTTGGAAAATTATGAGCATGCTAAGAAACGTGGCGCCCCTATTTATGCTGAAGTAGTAGGGTATGGCCTGAACGCTGATGCTTACCATCTGACTTCGCCGAGTCCTGAGGGGGAAGGAGCAGCCCGATGCATGAAATTGGCTTTAAAAGATGCTCAGTTAAATCCTGAGCAAATTGATTATGTGAATGCTCATGGTACTTCCACACCGGTTGGAGATGTGAATGAGACATTAGCAATTAAAAGTGTCTTTAAGGAGCACGCCTATCAATTAGCAGTCAGCTCGACAAAGTCCCTAACGGGTCATCTCTTAGGTGCTGCTGGTGCCGCTGAGGCACTTTACTGCGTTCAGGCTCTCCGAGAGCAAGTGGCCCCAGCTACTGCGAATTTAGATAATCCGAGTCCTGAATGTGATTTGAATTTTGTACCTCATCAGCCGCAACAGAGAAAAATGACCTATGTTTTATCAAATTCATTTGGTTTTGGTGGGACCAACGGGACGTTAATTTTTAAAAGAGCTTAAAATGTCACAAAAAACGGTTTTCGTTGGAAGCGACCATGCCGGGTACGCACTCAAGCAACCCCTGTTGGCTCGACTGAAGGCGGCCTTCCCAAACATTGATTTTCAAGATTGTGGCACTCATAGTTCGGATTCAGTTGATTATCCAAATTTTGCTGAAAAAGTGGCTGGGCAGGTGGCTGCCATGCAAGATGGTCGCGGTATCCTTATTTGTGGCACTGGCCTTGGGATGTGCATTGCGGCTAATAAAATAAAAGGAATTCGAGCCACTAGCAGCTGGAATATTGAAAGTGCGCGCTTATCACGAGAACATAACGATAGTAATATTATTTGTCTCGGCGCTAGGTTGATTCCAGAAGATTTAGCGTTCGAACTGGTCAAGGAATGGTTAACGACTCGTTTTTTGGGAGATCGGCATTCTAGACGGCTCGACCAGATCAGGAAGCTGGAGGAGAAGGCATGAATCACATTTCGCATCTAGATCCAGAATTGAATCACGCGATGAAAGCCGAGTTGATTCGGCAACAGGAATCGTTGGAGTTAATCCCCAGTGAAAACATAGTCTCACCAGCCGTTTTAGAAGCGCAGGGAAGTGTTCTGACCAACAAGTATGCCGAAGGTTATCCAGGAAAACGGTATTATGGTGGCTGTGAATACGTTGATGTTGTGGAAAGTCTAGCCATCGAACGATGCTTAAAACTTTTTGGAAGTGAAGGCGCCAATGTTCAGCCTCATAGCGGCTCCCAGAGTAATATGGCTGTTTATTTATCCTGTCTTCAACCGGGAGACACGATTCTTGGAATGAACCTTTCTCATGGGGGGCATTTGACCCATGGGCACCCGGTAAACTTTTCGGGACTTTTATACCGAGCGATCCATTACGGAGTTCGAGAGGACAATCAACTGATTGATTACGATCAAGTTCGAGATCTGGCCAAGGAACACCGTCCAAAAATGATAATTGCAGGGGCCAGCGCTTATTCTAGAATTATTGATTTTGAAAAGTTTGGGGCCATCGCCAAAGAAGTGGGAGCTTTATTACTAGTCGATATGGCACATATCGCGGGACTTGTAGCCGCTGGGCTTCACCCATCACCTGTACCGCATTCAGATTTCGTTACAAGCACAACCCATAAAACTCTTCGCGGGCCTCGCGGAGGAATTATTTTATTCAAAGAACCATGGCGGCAGAAGATCAATAGCCGTATCTTTCCTGGAATTCAGGGGGGACCTTTGATGCATGTCATTGCTGGGAAAGCAGTTGCCTTTAAAGAAGCACTGGAGCCTGATTTTAAAAGCTATCAGAAACAAGTTCTGCTCAATTGCAAAGCTTTAGCCGAACACCTGATGGGGTGTGGTTTCCAGTTAGTCAGCGGAGGAACTGAAAATCATCTCCTTTTGATCGATTTAAGGAAACAAGGGCTCACCGGTAAAGATGCAGAAGCCCGTTTGGACAAAGCCGGATTAACAGCCAACAAGAACACAGTTCCCTTTGAAACAACCTCTGCCTTTGTCACTAGTGGTATTCGAATGGGGACCCCAGCAGTGACTACACGGGGATTAAAAGAGAGCGACATGAAATGGCTGGCGGATGCAGTTCGAAGAGTGCTATTGGATGGTAGCGATTCTGCGATTGAAAAAGTTCGGGGAGAGGTAAAAGAGATTTGTAGGAAGTATCCTATTTATTCTCAAATAAAAGCATGAAGAGTAATAGACGAAAAGCTAGAGAGGACGCTCTCCAAATTTTGTATCAGTTAGATTTAAACAATCAACTGACAATCGAGATGGCGTTAAACCACTTTGAAGCTCTGTATTTGCAAAGCCAGACCACTTTGGATCCGTTTAGTAAACGACTCGTAGTTGGGGTGGGAGAAAAAGTGCAGGAAATCGATAAGCGACTTGCAGAGATTTCGTCTCATTGGCGTCCTGACCGAATGGCTGCAGTCGATAGAAACATTCTTCGGCTAGGGGCCTACGAGATTCTATTTTGTGATGATATTCCCGGAACAGTTACAGTGAACGAGATGGTCGAAATTGCGAAGGAGTTTGGTTCTGAAAATACCCCGGCATTTGTGAATGGCGTGCTCGATAAACTCAAAGATAAATTTTCGAGCAAGACCAAAGCCGAGTAGTTCTTTTTTTGTGAAATGGACAATACGGAAGATAAATTATGCGACAATGAGTCGGTTTTCCCTTGGGGGACGGCCGGATCACCTACTAGGGCCTGTAACAAAACGCTCAATTTCGGCTGCGGTTTCTTCAAGGGCTTTATTCGTAACATCAAAGACAGGCCAACGACGGTTTTGGCGAAAAATTTGTTTGCAGTAATCAATTTCAAGTTCCACTTGTTCCGGATCGGCGTAGGAACTATTCGGGTCTTCGCCCATTTTCAGAAGCCGCTCACGCCGAATGCGAACAAGAGCGTCCGGATCAATGATGAGTCCAACAATCTTTCTTTGATCAGTGTGAAACAAACGTTCGGGCAAAGGAATTCCACGAACCACCGGTACGTTGGCTACTTTCCAACCCTTGTACGACAAATAGATTGAGAGTGGAGTCTTACTGGTTCTTGAGAGCCCCACCAAGATGATATCTGCCATTTCCAAATTATCGGGGAAACGGCCATCATCGTGTTTAACAGTAAACTCGATCGCTTCGATTCTTTTAAAATACGACTCATTTACCTGGTGAAAAAGTCCAGGCTCTCCTTTTTGATTTTGAGTTAAAAACTGAGAGAGTAGATTTAGAAGAGGACCCAAGAGGTCGACTGCAGGGACTATAAAAGTTTGAGCAGTTTTTTCTACGAAGTCGCGGAGTTGTTTGGTCACAATCGTGTAAACAACAATTCCTCGCTTGTCTTGCGCTTCCTCGAAAATAGCTGTCACTTGGGGTTCAGTTCGTACATTTTTATAACGTACAATTCTTAAATTTAATCCTGAGTACTGAACTAAAGCAGCTTTAATAATAAGGTCGGCTGTTTCTCCAGTGCCGTCAGAAACAATAAAAAGAGTTAACCCCGTTTTATCCAGCATTGTTAACCTTGATAGTGACCCCAGGTTTTTCAAGAAGGCCTAACCAATTAGCTGTCGAGCGCATTACTCGAATGTGAAAGTGGGCCCCTTCCTCTAAGTAATCTTTTTTAATTACCTTAGAGAACTCATGAATCTGGGATTGTAGCCAAGTATCACTGTAGGGAACGGTTAGTTCTAAGTCCATCATGTCCCGTTCGAAATACCCAAAAATAGATTCCCGTAGCCGGCGCATATCAGCTGGCCTGAACGCAGAAACAGAGACACAATCAATATATTTTCGTTCCAAGATCTTGGGTAAAAAGATTTCCTTTACGAGATCGGCCTTATTGAACACCAAAAAAGTGGGCTTGGTTCCAGCTCCGATTTCCTCCAGAACGTTCTTTGTAACTTCCATTTGCTCTAAGAAATAAGGGGAAGACATGTCTACTACATGAAGGAGAACATCGGCCTCGAGTACTTCTTGAAGGGTAGAACGAAAAGAAGCGACTAGACCGTGGGGAAGCTTATCGATAAACCCTACGGTATCGCTGAGCAAGATCGGGGGTCTGGTTTTAGGGTCAATGATCCGCACCGTGGAATCAAGCGTGGCAAAAAGGCGATCATCTACATACACATTACTATGAGTGAGATTATTCATCAGCGTGGATTTGCCAGCGTTTGTATATCCAACGATTGCAACTCTAAGAAATTTATCTCTGTGCCGTCTTTGAATTGAACGGTCCTGAGCCTGATGTGCTATCTCTGCTTTTAATTTTGAAATACGGCTTCGGATCATTCGCCTGTCGAGCTCAATTTGTTTTTCGCCGACGCCCTTCAAACCGATCCCACCTCTTTGTCTCTCCAAGTGGGTCCATTTTCGAGTTAGATGGGTCGATAGGTATTCAAGCATTGCCAGCTCTACCTGGTTTTTTGCTTCTTTAGTTCGTGCATGTTTTGAAAAGATATCCAAAATAATGCCAGTTCGATCAATGACTCGACAGTTAAGAATTTTTTCAAGATTTCTTTGTTGAGTGCCTGTGAGTTCTTGATCAAAGGCGACTAAATCACATTCTTTTTCTTTGATGAGAAGTGCGATTTCTTCGGCTTTTCCTTTGCCGATAAAAAGAGAAGGATCTGGTTTGATTCTACGTTGAATAATTGTTTCAACGACTTTGCCACCGAGCGTTTGTATTAATCGATCGAGTTCGCTTAGTGAGCTCTCAACTTCGTCGAGAGTGTCATCTCGAAACTGAACTCCGACGCTCAAAACGTATTCGGTCAAATCGGATGAAATCGTATTACTGCGTCTTTCTAAAAAAGAACTCATGGATATTTCTTAACCTATCAGTTTTTCAAGGGAAATGCGATCTGTTAAGGTAAGTTTATGAGGCAAACCATTTTCTTTCTAGCGATTATCTTTTGTTTCTCCCTTAACTGTTTTGCGGAAAGGAGTTGCGGGGAAGCTAAGATTATTTCGGGCTCTTCCTGCTCAACACTTCGGATCCAATTTAATCTAGAGGCCTGTGGTGGAAAGAAGGAAGAAGCGAGGCTTGAATGTAATGTAGATAGAGCTAATGCGCTTGTGGTGACGGAAACGCATGCTTATCACATCCCAGTTCGCGAAATAGCTCCGGGGGTTTGGACATTAGTTGGGAGCTTACGAGAGTACCCGAAAAAATGGAGACCCGAGGAGAAAGACCGAGGCTCTATTGTCTTTCGAGTAAATCGTACAGAAGAAGGGGGGAATTCTTGGCCATCCGTGTTCGAAATCAGCGGCCAATTCAGGTTTCGGATTGAGGATAATAAAAAAAACGACTTTGCCACCCAACGGGGGTTTTCATCGATTCGGGCACGGGCGGGGCTTTTTTTTCACCCCTCTGAAAATGTTGAATTTTTGTTAGAGCCTCAGGCTGTTCACTTGTTTGGGGAACCACTCCTGCAGACGGCAACTTCCAACCTCAATGTGAGCGTCGGTACGAGCGGCGTTAATCAAGATCCCCAGCTTAGTTTTCATCGGGCCTACGGTCAATTTCGGGTAAGTGAAGTATGGCGACTTTTTTTGGGACGCCAAACGTTTGCTTTGGGAGACGAAGTTTTAGTAGGCGCATCCGACTGGGAAAATCCGGGGAGAAGTTTTGATGGGATTCGCTCGCGAATCGAGTGGGGAAAAAGCTCATGGGATCTTTTTACAACAAAATTATGGGACAATAACACTCAGGGGGCAGGCTCCGGAGATCGCGATTTCCACGGCACCTATTTATCTTGGACTCATCCCGACCAAAACGTTACGCTCTCTCCCTACTTCTTTTGGTTGAGGGATCATCGCTCCCAACTAAGCCAGTTATTTACTTCGGGCCTTCATAGCAGAATAAATTTGGGTGAAATTGAAATGCGAGGGGAGGCCTCGGGACAGTGGGGCGAGACCTCGGGGCAGCAAATCTGGGCGGAGCTAAAATCCAAAGCTTTTTCTGCAATGGGGATTCAGGTGGGTGTAGATGGATTTTGGTCTGGGCCTGATTTTAATCCCCTTTTTCCAACAACACATAAATGGTTGGGATGGGCGGATGTGCTCGGACGGAGAAATCTGTCTGGGCTGGGGTTTAGCGTTGGGTTAACTCCCTTTTTGAATTCGGAGTTGTTGTTAAGAGGGATTCATTTTCTTAAAACAAACACCGATTTTCCGGCATATCAGGTAGATGGGGTTACCCCCTTGAACCACCTAAGCGGGAAAGAGCAAGCCCTGGGCTCTGAGGTCGATCTTATTTTTAAAAGTCCTATTTTAAAAGCTGTCGACATCGTTGGAGGGGCTTCACTGTTTTTTCCTTCAAATTCTCTGAGGACGACCCTAAGTGATTCATGGGTAGGCCGATTTGAGGTTTCTTTTATTTCGAGTTTTTAATTGCCTAGAAAGCCGGAATAATTACTGAACTATTCTGTATTCGAAAAACGACGTCTAATTCCTAAACATATTCAGGAAGAATGCGCGCTGCGCTCCAAGCTTAGAAAATGGCCCTTGGGTTGCAAAATTAGGGGGTACTAGGGAAATGTAGCCTCTGTTCGAGCGGGCGCGGTATTTTGTGATTTTTGATTTTGAAGGTTGCATCGTCCCCTAACCCCCAAACTCCCCAAAGGAGTATGTTAAGGCCTGGGTTGAGCTCTCTGACTTGAGTTCGGCCCGGGTCTTATCGTAAAATATGCCTTTAAATGAGGCGGGTATCCTTGCAAATTAGAAAAGCTTTTCAAACGCTCTCTTTGGTTACTTTGGGAGCGACGGTCATTTCAGCCCTTTTGGGTCTCATCGTTCTTTATTTTATTACTGCGGGGCTGCCTCCCGTGAGTCAGTTAAAAAACTTTCAGCACTCCCATGCCACTGAGGTTTTCTCAGACGACGGAAAAAAGATTGGGGAATTTACTACGGAGAGGCGTTATCCGGTAGACTTCAAAGAGATTCCTAAACATGTCATTGAGGCATTTCTTTCGGCGGAGGATTCAAATTTTTTTCATCACAAGGGGATTGATCTAAACAGTATCGCTCGTGCCGTGTGGTCAAATCTCGTACGCGGACGATACGCACAAGGTGGAAGTACGATCACTCAGCAAGTCGCTCGTGCGCTCTTGCTTGAGTCGAAGAAGAAGGTCATCACGCGAAAGCTTCGGGAAATGGTGTTGGCTTATCGAATGGAGAATGAGCTAACAAAAGAAGAAATTCTGGGGCTTTATCTATCTGAGATTTACTTGGGTCATGGCTCTTATGGAATAGGGGCCGCTGCGAGAAATTATTTTCACAAGGACGTTAAAGAACTCACAGTAGCAGAAGCCTCTTTGCTTGCCGGATTACCTCAAAGACCAAATGATTGGAATCCTTTCCACCATCCAGACCTAGCAAAGCGTCGTCAATCCTATGTCGTTAGACGAATGGTCGATGAAAATTATCTTGATGCGGAAAAGGCTAAGGAAGTGTTGGCCGACGGAATTAGAGTTTATCCGTTAGAGGATCTGAATAATTCAGCTGCTCCGTATTTTGTGGAATATGTTCGTCAGTACCTTATGGATAAGTACGGTTCGGAGGAGATCCTCAAACAAGGGTTCAAAGTTTACACGACGGTGAATTTTGATTTCCAAAAAGCAGCAGAACAAGCAATGGTTAAAGGCGTTAGAGAGGTTGATAAGCGAGCGGGATGGAGGGGAGTTTCTAGAAATCTCAGTACGGAGTCTGAAAAAGATGAATGGAAAGCTGGCATTCATAAACAGGTTTTGGATGATTTAAAGCCTCCTCGACTCCTCCCGGGGGATGCCGCTGAGCGGTCGCTAAAGGTTTTGGAGATTGATTTAGCTCCTTATGGAACTGCCGCTAGTAGGTTTGTAGGCGACACCCCAATCAAAATTGGAAACTATTACCCAGCCCTGGTGGTTCGAACGGATACCGAACGAAATGAAGCAGAACTCCGAATTGGACTCACGCAGGCCAGATTGCCGATAGCCGGTATGTCCTGGGTTTCGATTGATGATAAGCCAGCTCAAAGAGTAGAGCAGGTTTTGAAAGCCGGAGATATTATTACGGTGAAAGTGGAACAAGTTGAAAAGGAAAAAGGGACTGCTGTAGTTGCATTAGAGCAAGATCCAGAAGTCTCTGGTGCGCTTCTTTCCTACGATGTGAAAAATGGTTTTGTAAGAGCGATGGTAGGCGGCCTCGATTTTCAAAAAAGCAAATTCAACTGTGCTCTACAAGCAAAACGACAAGTGGGTTCTACTTTCAAACCTCTCATTTATGCTGCCGCTTTTGACAAAGGGTTTTCGCCTTCTTCATTGGTAACTGACTCACCTGTTGTTTTCCGAAATGACGAAAAACAAGAAGTGGATACAAGTACTGTGATGGGTGAGGACTGGAAGCCGCATAATTTTGGAGGAAAGTTCGAAGGGGATATCCCACTTAGATTAGCCTTGATTCGCTCCATGAATGTCCCAACCGTCAAACTTCTCTCGGAAATTAGCATCGATTACGGGATTCAGTACGCTCGAAGCGTGGGGATCACATCTCCTTTGCCCCGAGATTTAACGATTGGTCTTGGTTCCTGGTCTGCAAGTCTAGAAGAAATCATGCGGGCGTACGCTATCTTTCCACGTTTAGGAAAACCTATCGTTTTAAATTACATTAAACGAGTGGAAGATGGTTCGGGTAAGATTCTTGAAGAACTCCCAGCGCTCCAAAACCCAACCGAAAATCAGAGCACACCGAGCATTGTTGCCGAGGCACTTCAGGAAAATGAACCTCCTGTCATTTCTCCTCAGACCGCCTATGTTATGACGGATCTTTTAAAATCGGTGATTCGAGAAGGAACGGGTCGGGCGGCAGCGAGTGCTCCAGGTGCAATTGCAGGAAAAACGGGCACCTCCAATGATCATCGAGATGCTTGGTTTGTCGGGTACTCTCCACAAGTGGTTTCAGGTGTTTGGATTGGGTATCTAAAGGAGAAAGCGCTGGGGATGAGTGAGACGGGCGGGAAAGCTGCTGCCCCTATTTGGGCTGAATACATGAAGGCTATCAGTTCCTCTTACCCCAAAAATGATTTTCCAATACCGGAAGACATCGTATTTGCCTATGTAGATAAGTTAACAGGTAAAATTGCAGCTCCGGGGAATCCAAATCGGGTTCGAGTAGCTTTTAAAGCTGGTGCCGCGCCAAATCTGACAGCTTCGAATATTCTCAGGGTGGGAGAGCCAAACCTGCGAACGACGACCGCAACTCCAGGAAACGGCAAGCCAGGGGAAACGCAATCTGGCCCTTCCGCCGAAGAGGTCCCCTCTCCTGAGCTTCCCGAGGACGAAACTCTGGATTTTCCAAGAGAAGGTTACGAGTAAGTCCTTAAGTCCCCCCTACTTGTTTTATTTCATGGAAACTGCTAATAAAGGGCAGTCTCGTTGACTGAATTTAACGAAGCGGGCCGAAAAGCCCGCTTTTTTACTATTTTGAGGTGAGTCTTTGGACTCAATAGCAAAAACAGATCTAGAACATAAGTTATTAGATTTATGTGAAAAAGAGTTGATGCCACTTGGGTATCGAGTCGTTGATCTGGATTGCCGAGTTTCAGGGAAAACCCTTTTGAGAGTTTTTATCGAGTCTCTTAAGGAAGGGGCCCAGGTATCCATTGATGATTGCGTGACTGTATCCCGACACTTGGATCCCATTTTAGAAGCAGGCGATTATTTCGGGGGCTCTTACGAGCTTGAAGTGTCCTCACCTGGTCTAGATCGTCGTCTTCGCTTGTCGACTGACTTTGAGAAAGTAACTGGCAAAGAACTCAAAGTGGTACTCACAGAAAGCATTCCCGGCGTAGGAGGCCAGTTTCGAGGGCACCTATTAAGAGTACTGCCGGGTCGGGTTGAAATGAAAGTATCGGGGAAAGAAGTTTTAGTTGAGCTGAATAAAATTAAAAAAGCCCAAACAGTTTGGGAATTCAGAATTTAGTGGGAGGAAAAATGGCATCTGAACTATCACGAGTATTGGATCAGGTTCAAAAAGACAAAGGGATCGATCGGTCGGTTTTGGTTGAGGCCCTGGAATCTGCCATGCTGACTGCGGCAAAAAAGAAATTTGGTTTGCATGTGGAACTAGAAGCTCACTTCAATGAAGATTTGGGAGAAGTCGAGTTGTTCCAATTTAAGACTGTGGTTGAAGATGTGGGCGATCAGAACACTGAGGTTCTAGCAGATGAGGCAAAGCAATTAGATCCAGATGTGGCTCTCGGCGACAGTATCGGGATAAAGCTCGATTCCTCAGAGTTTGGTAGAATTGCAGCTCAAACTGCTAAACAGGTAATTATCCAAAAAGTTCGGGATGCCGAACGAGATATTATCTATAACGAATTTAATATTAAAAAAGGTGAACTCGTAAGCGGAACCTGCAGACGAGTTGAAAAAGGCTGTATTGTAGTTGATGTCGGCCGAACAGACGCTATTTTGCCGACCCGAGAACAAATTCCGGGAGAAAGCTTTAAGCCTGGAGATCGCGTTCTAGCGTTTCTAATTGATGTTCAACAAACTCCTCGCGGACCGAAGATTGTTCTGTCTAGAACATGTTCTGAACTGCTGATTCAATTATTTAAAAATGAAGTTCCAGAAGTGGCTGAAGAGATTGTTCAAATCAAAGGGGCTGCTCGAGAGCCAGGAATTCGCGCAAAGATAGCTGTTACTTCTTCAGATCCCGATGTGGATCCAGTGGGTGCTTGTGTTGGGGTAAAAGGAGCACGGGTTCAAAACGTAGTTCAAGAATTACGGGGTGAAAAGATTGATATTGTTCCTTGGGATGCTGACGAGACTCGCTTTGTCTGTAATGCGTTGGCGCCTGCTGAAGTTTCAAAAGTTGTGATTGATGAATATCATCACGCAATGGAAATTGTGGTTGCCGACAATCAGCTTTCTTTAGCCATTGGCAAAAGAGGCCAGAATGTTAAGTTGGCCTCCATTTTGACCGGTTGGAAATTAGACATCCTATCGGAAACAAAAATGTCAATTCGCCAAGATGCTATGAAGGCAATGTTCATGGCGATCGAAGGAATGACAGATACTCTCGCGCAAAGCTTGTATCATTACGGTTACACAAAAGTAGAACAATTGACCGTAACAGAAGTGGAGCAGTTGAAAGAGGTGCCTGGGTTCTCCGAAGAGAAATCAATTGAAATTAAGGCAAATGCTCAAAAGCTCATCGAATCCGGAAAGCTTGATGAAATGCGAAAACACTATTTAGAGACGGAGAAGAAAGCTTCTCAGGATCCGAACAAAATGTCCGCAGATGCTGTGTTCGAGCGACTCAAAGCTGAAGTTAAAGCCCATGAAGAGCGTGAAAAAAGCGAAGAGAAGACGGCAGAGTCCGGAGAGGCAACTGAGTAATTAATTATAGGGGACACAACAACGCATGACTGGAAAATTAAAAGTCTACGAATTGGCGAAGGAGCTGGGGGTTGAAGCTCAGCACTTGTTAGAGGTTACTCAACGCCTAGGAGTCAAGGTAAAGGGAATTACTAGCATTCTTGGAACGGAAGAGAGTCGCACAATTCGGGAATATTTTAAGAAAAATAAGCCGAGTTCTACAAAAAAGGAAGCTGTAGCTCCAACGACTTCCAAAACGGCAGTTTCTGAAAAGCGCGTGGGAGCAACTGTAATTCGAAGAAGAACTGTTGCGAAAACTCCCGAGGCGGCACCACCGGCCGAAACAACTCTTGAAGAAAAAGAAGCAGAACAGCCTGCGGTTACTGCTGCCCCCCAAGTTGAGGCCCCTGTTGCAACTGAAGTGGTCGAGGTTGAAGAAGCTCCAGTTGAAGTAACCGTAGCTCCCGTTTTAACTGAAAAAAAAGGTGAAGAGCCAGAAACAAAGAAACCTGAAGTCCCAGTTGAGCCACCTAAACGAAGATTTTTTCCGTCTATTGTAAAGCGCGTTTCAACTGAATCGTACCTCGGGGAGAAAGTTGGGCCGAAAGTTGATCGCCCCAAACGAGAAGTAACTGCAAATCCTGCGGCAAAAAAGACGACCCCAGGCGGCGTCGGTGAACCCAGAGAGGGTGGTCAGGCGGATTCAGGACCAATATTTGGCTTAAAAAGAGTGCAGGATGTAGAAGCCACTACCAGCGTTGATGCGACTAAGGAAGCTGGAAGACGTCGGATGTTGGAGCGTCAAAATACGGTTTTCAAAAGTTCGGACTTTTTGAAGCGAGAGCTTGTTCACTCCACTAAAAAGAAAAAGAATGCGATTGCCCGACCGGCACTAAAAACTCAGATCACGACTCCTGCCGAACATAAACGAGTCGTTGAAATGGGAAATGGAATCACTGTTGGCGATTTAGCTAAGGAAATGGGTCAAAAAGCAGCAGCAGTAATTCAAAAACTTATGTCTTTAGGCGTCACTGCAGCTCAGAATCAGATGATCGACTTTGATACTGCTTCGCTAGTAGGTCAGGAATTTAATTTCGAAATCAAACAGCGAGTCTTTAAAGAAGAGGACTATGTGCCTGCGCTGGATTTGAATCCAGAGAATCTAAAGGCCAGAGGCCCGGTAGTTACTATCATGGGTCATGTGGATCACGGTAAGACATCGCTCTTAGACGCGATTCGAAAAACTAATGTAGCTAAAGGAGAGGCTGGCGGAATTACTCAGCACGTGGGTGCCTATTATGTGGATGTTCCTAAGAAGGGACGTGTTACTTTTATCGATACTCCTGGTCACGAAGCTTTCACAGCTATGCGTGCTCGCGGAGCAAAAGTAACAGATATTGTGGTCCTTGTTGTTTCAGCCACAGACGGGGTAATGCCTCAGACATTAG
Organism: Pseudomonadota bacterium; assembly: GCA_009927005.1. Taxonomy (GTDB): domain Bacteria; phylum Bdellovibrionota; class FAC87; order UBA2466; family UBA2466; genus RFNO01. The sequence goes on along the minus strand of RFNV01000173.1, from coordinate 33,354 downwards.
AGTCAGTCGATCATGCAAAGGCAGCTGGCGTTCCGATTGTTGTAGCTGTTAATAAAATCGATCTTCCTGATGCAAATCCTGATCGAATTAAGCAAACCCTCTCCGGGCACGGATTAGCCCCGGAAGAGTGGGGGGGAGATACGCTTTACGTTCCCGTATCGGCTAAAACGGGAAAAGGTATTGATACATTGCTGGATTCGATTCTGCTCCAAGCAGAAGTGCTAGAACTGAAAGCTAATTACGATGTGCCTGCCCGAGGAACTGTAGTTGAATCTCGGTTAGACAAAAATCGCGGTCCCTTGGTGTCAGTGTTAGTTCAGCACGGAAAACTACATCCCGGGGATTTGATTGTATGTGGTCTTTTTTATGGCAAGGTGAGGGCACTAAGTAACGATCGTTCTCAAAGGGTCGACGAGGCGCCTCCCGGTGTTCCTGTGGAAATTCTCGGGTTGCCAAGTGTACCGGATGTAGGGGAACTCTTTTACGCCGTTGCTGATGAAAAAACCGCCAAAACCATCACTGAGTCAAAGGTCGAGCAACTAAAACGGGCGGTGGCAGAAAACAAGCCTAAGTTAACTTTGGAAGAAATGCTGGCTCAAGCGGCAACTGATAAAGAGCTGAGAGTCATTCTAAAGGCAGACGTACAAGGTTCGGTTGAGGCCCTAAGAGAGACAATAACCAAATTACCAAGTGAAAAAGTTAAATTAAAACTGCTTCACGCATCTACGGGCGGTATCACTGAAAGCGATATCATGCTGGCTTCTGCAAGTAAGGCAGTAGTAGTTGGATTTAATGTTCGCCCAGATGTTAAATCCATTAAGCTTGCCGAACGGCAGGGAATTGAGGTCCGTACTTACAGCATCATTTACGAAATGCTCGACGATTTAAAGAAAATGCTTCTTGGGTTGGTTGAGAAAAAAGTTCGTGAAAAAGTCATCGGTAGAGCTGAAGTCCGAGACATATTCTCTGTTCCCAAAGTGGGTACAATCGCAGGAAGCGCAGTGATTGATGGAAAAGTACAAAGAGGCTGCTTCTTAAGGCTTTTGCGAGAAAATAGAATTGTTTATGAAGGCAAGATTTCATCTCTAAAACGTTTCAAGGAAGACGTTAAGGAAGTTGCGCAAGGGTTTGAGTGCGGGATTGGCCTTGAAAACTTCAATGACTTGAAGCTTGGGGACCAATTTGAGGCGTATATCAAGGAAGAGATAGCCGAAACCACTTTATGAACGGTTCCATTCGAACGGAAAAAGTCGCTCAGACCATTCGAGAGACCTTGATGAATGTTCTTTTGAGAGACGTCTCTGATCCTCGTCTGTCCGAAGTAATGGTAACAGACGTCAAAGTATCCAAAGATTTGCATCTGGCTCGAGTTTATTATGACACTCGAGATGGAGCTGCTCTTGAAGAGAAAAAACAAAAAGAAATTGAAAAGGGGCTAAAAAGCGCAACTCCGTTTTTAAGGCGAAAAATCGGAGAGGCGATGGCAACTAAATTTACTCCCGATCTTCGGTTCGAAAGAGATACCCACAGTGGTGAAGTAGCTCATTTAATGAGTTTGATGGACCAAATTTCTCATCAGGACACGAGTACTTCTTCCGAGGAATAAATGGTGAGTGAAGCGGTATTAATAGTGGATAAGCCTGTCGGGCCCACCAGTTTTGACATTGTTCGAGATTTAAAAAAAATCTTTCCAAAAGAAAAGATAGGCCATGCGGGGAGCTTAGATCCATTTGCGACTGGTGTTTTGATCCTTTTGTTGGGAAAGGCCACCAAAATTTCAAACTCACTTATCAATTCAGATAAAACCTACCGGGCTACGCTAACCCTGGGAACAGAGACTGATTCTTTAGATTTAACTGGAAATTCCATTAAGACCGCGCCGATTCCAAAATTAACGAAGGAAGATGTCGTTGCCTGTTTAAAGAGCTTTGAAGGAGAGTGGTCCCAGCTTCCTCCGATGTTTAGCGCTAAAAAGGTTCAGGGTGTGAGACTTTATGAATTGGCGCGAATGAACGTCAGTATTCCTAGAGAACGGGTATCCGTTCAATTGTATCGGCTGGATCTGATCGAGTTAGGTCCTTCCCAAATAGTGTTTGAAGTCCACTGTTCAAAGGGGACCTACATTCGAAGTCTGGGGAAAGAAATTGCCGAAAAGTTGGGTACTGTCGGGTACTTAACAGCCTTAAGGCGCTTGAGCTGTGGCCCCTTCCTGATTGAAGGAAGTGCCACCGTAGAGCAAATTCAGGCTGATCCGGAGGGGTTTCGACGGCGGGGACACGAAAACTTTACCCGTCTTTTAAGAACGGTTAAGCAAGATACTTAATTGCCAAAAAGAACCAATAATGGTAACACCTTGGCCCATAACTTAAGACTAGAGAAATAAAAGAAGGGGTCCTGTGAGTCTTACAAAAGAACAAAAAACAACGTTAATCGGTAATTACAAGATTCATCCCGGAGACACTGGTTCTCCAGACGTTCAAGTAGCCTTGCTGACAGAGCGAATCAATGGTTTAGCTCCTCATTTCAAAGAGCATAAAAAAGATCACCATTCTCGTCGTGGCTTGCTGAAATTAGTAAGCTCGCGAAGACGTCTGTTGGATTACATAAAAAAGACAGACAATGCTCGTTATCAGCAGCTGATCCAGCGCCTCAATATTAGAAAGTAAAGGAACCTCATATATGAACGTCGTCGAAGTAAGCCGTGAATACGGCGGACGTCTGCTAACTCTGCAAACCGGTAAGCTTGCCAAACAAACAGATGCTTCAGTAGTGGCAAGATATGGAGATACAATGGTTTTGGTAACCGTTGTTTCCGCGAGAAAATTGGGAGCCTCGGCAGATTTTTTCCCTCTCACTGTAGATTTTCAAGAAAAGTATTATTCGGCAGGAAGAATCCCTGGTGGTTTTTTTAAGCGAGAAGCAAAGCCGTCAGAGAAAGCAACTCTATCTGCAAGATTGATAGATCGCCCAATTCGGCCTCTTTTTCCGGAAGACTATCTGTATGAGACCAATGTGGTTGCTACGGTCCTCTCGGTCGATGGAGTAAATGAACCAGACTTTGTGGCTTCAATCGCTGCAAGTGCTGCTCTTCATATTTCAGATATCCCTTTCAGTGGCCCGGTTGCGAGCTGTCGTGTGGGGCTATTGGATGGAAAATTTGTTCTAAATTTCCCTCCTTCTGAAGCACCTAATACAAAATTAGACCTTCTTGTTGCTGGAGTGCCCACCGGTGTGGTGATGGTGGAAGGAATGAGTCGAGAAGTTTCTGAAAAAGAAATGGTCGATGCGCTCGATTTTGCTCAGCAAGAAATGAAAGTTATTTTTGAAATGCAGGAAGAGCTTCGTAAAAAAGCTGGAAAAGAGAAGCGAACTTACAATAAGCCTCTTCGTGACGAAGCGCTCAAAAAGAGCATTCGCGATTTCTGCTGGCCTCAGCTTGAGAAGGCTTTCTCAATTCGTGAAAAGTTGGCTCGATACTCCGCTATCGACGAAGTCAAAAAAGCGATGGAAGAGAAGTTCCTCGTAAAAAATCCAAATACGGATGAAGAAAAAGCTAAAAACAAATTAGTGGGCACCTACTTTGAGGAAGTAAAAGCAGCATACGCTCGCGAACTCACAGTAAACACCCAACGCCGTATCGATGGCCGTGCTTTTAATGAAATCAGACCGATTTCTTGTGAAACTAGCTTGCTCCCCCGAGTACATGGGTCTGCCCTTTTTACTCGAGGTGAAACGCAAGTATTAGCAGCGGTAACTTTAGGAACTGCTGATGATGAGCAAAAAATTGACTCAATCAGCGGGGTTTTCCAAAAGACTTTCTTGCTGCATTATAACTTCCCGCCTTTTTCGGTGGGAGAAGCAAGACCTCTCCGCCCACCCGGTCGCCGAGAAATTGGACATGGTTTCCTAGCAGAACGTGCCTTGTTGCCGCTCGTTCCAACTAAGGAACAGTTCCCTTATACGATTCGGTTAGTATCTGAAGTACTAGAATCCAATGGCTCATCATCAATGGCTACTGTTTGCAGTGGTTCGTTAGCGATGATGGACGCTGGGATCCCTCTTGCAAAACCAGTTGCTGGCGTCGCGATGGGCCTGATTAAAGAAGGCGAAAAAATCGCCATCCTATCCGATATCCTTGGGGATGAAGATCACCTGGGAGACATGGATTTTAAAGTGTGCGGAACCCAAGAAGGGGTCACTGCTTTCCAAATGGATCTCAAAATCGGTGGCGTTTCGAGAGAGATTATGGAGAAGGCCCTAGCTCAAGCAAGAGATGGCCGACTGCATGTTCTTTCAAAAATGAACGCTGTGCTGGAAAAGGCGAAAGAAGAGTTCTCGCCCTATGCTCCTCGTATTTTCACAATGCGAGTAAAACCAGACAAAGTCAGAGAAGTGATTGGTTCTGGTGGTAAAGTCATTCGAAGCATTATTGAGCGCACAGGCGTTAAAATTGATATCGAAGACGATGGCCTCATTAAAATTGCCTCAGCAGACGGTGAGTCAGCTCAAAAGGCAATTGATATCATCAATCAGATTGTAGAAGAGCCCGAACCTGGAAAAATTTACGAGGGAAAAGTAACCAAGATTGCTGACTTTGGTGCTTTCGTTGAAATTATTCCTGGAACTGAAGGGCTCTGTCACATCTCCGAATTGGAACATTTCCGCGTACGATACGTGGATGATGTGGTCAAAGCAGGAGATACGATTAAAGTTAAATGCTTGGAAGTTGAACCCAGCGGTAAAATTAGACTGTCCAGAAAAGCGCTTATCGAAAAGCCAGAAGGCGCACCTCAAGATCAAGAGTCAGGTGGTCGCGAAGAACGGTCTCGAGATGATAGACCGCGTGGACCGCGTGGCGAAGGGCGTGGCCCTCGAGGGGGCGATCGAGGCGGTCGTTCGATGGGCGGACGAGATCGCGGTGAAAGACCGGGAAATCGTATGCCTCGAAGAGACGATCGGTTCCGAGATCGAGACCGAGATGGAGACAGAGACCGGGATCGATTCCGAGATGATCGCGATTCAATGCCGCATGACAGGGATGACGACGATCGGTTCAACCGTCGAGACGATGACTAACCATCATGTTAGTGCCCCAGTTTCGTAAGGCTGTCTTAAGTCATGGAGTTACCTTAGTCGCCGAATCACACCCCTATGTGCGCTCCGTTTCGGTAGGCGTATGGGTTAGGGTGGGAAGTGTTAATGAGAGCCCCACTTTAAATGGGGTCAGTCATTTCATCGAACACCTAGCATTCAAAGGCACCAAAACAAGAGCTCCCCAGCAAATCGCAACTGTTCTTGAAGGTCTTGGTGGAGACCTCAATGCATTCACTGAGCGAGAAGTTACTTGTTTCCATGCTACCGTATTAAATGAGCACATTGATATCGCCCTGGATGTTTTAAGTGATCTGGTCGTAAATCCCACTTTTCCAAAATCCGAAGTGGAGCGAGAAAGAAAAGTTTTGTTGCAGGAACTCTCCATGGTTGAGGAGTCTCCTGAGGATTCCATCTACGATTCCTTATTCCGACAGGTGTGGAAGGGAGAGAGCTTAGGACAACCCATCATTGGTTCTCGAAAAACAATTCAGGGGTTGTCTCGCTCGATGGTTGAGCGCTTTTTTGAAGATCATTACCAGCCTACCAATATTGTGGTGGCAGTGGCGGGCGGGATTGAGTTTGAGCCGCTGAAAGAGCGATGTGAGCATTATTTTCGGTTTAATAAGCCCCAACAAAAACTGACTTTGAAACGGCATCCTGTTCGTTACCATCAGCGGCATTGGTTTCAAAAAAACACGAGCGACCAGTTACACTGCCTTGTGGGTTTTGAAGGGGTTGGCGTCCGAGATCCCAAACGCTACGCATATCTCTTGCTAAGTTTTGTCTTGGGCGGAGGCATGGGAAGTCGGCTCTTTCAGGAAATTCGTGAAAAAGCTGCACTTGCTTACTCAGTCGATTGTGACTTTTTGCCGTTTGCTGAAACCGGTATTTTTACAGTCTATACGGGGATGAGTTCTCGTTCACTGGGTAAGTCTTTGGAAATTCTTTCAGCTGAATTTGAAAAGTTGAGAGAGAATGACTTGCCTACTGAAGAGCTGGATCGAGTCAAAGGCCAGCTCAAGGGGATGATACTCTTGTCAGCTGATCAGATGGAGGCAAGACAAGAAGCGTTGGCTCGAAATGAAATATTGTTTGGGCGAGCGATACCAGTCGAAGAGGTTTTAGCTTCAATTGATGCCGTTACCCAAGATGATTTAAGACAGGCTGCAAAAGAACTCTTTGTTCCAGAAAAAGAGTCTCTTGTTGTGCTCTCTAAAAATAAACCAAAACTAAAAAAACTATCGGTGTTCCAATGATCAACGTTCACGTTAAGAAAATGAATCAATCAGCTGAAATCCCCCAGTATATGACTGCAGGGAGTGCAGGCTGCGATGTTAAAGCATGTTTGCCCCAGCCCTTAGAAATATTGCCGGGCAAGCGGGCTGCTGTCCCCACCGGCCTAGCTTTTGGCATTCCAGAAGGGTACGAAATCCAGGTTCGACCACGAAGCGGTTTATCTATCAAGCAAGGGCTTACTGTCGTTAATTCTCCTGGAACTATTGACAGTGATTACCGTGGTGAAGTGATGGTGCTCATGATTAATTTGGGAGCTGAGCCGGTTCGGTTACAGCATGGGGATCGGATAGCTCAACTTGTGATTAAAAAAGTAGAACAAATTCACTGGATGGCTGTTGACGACCTGTCTCAAACCGATCGTGGGGCAGGCGGTTTTGGCAGTACCGGGTGAATCAAACCGCATCGACTCTTTTAAAATAGAGCTGTCTTAACTTTAGGTGGTAAAAGTCTCGTTTGTAACAATTGAGAATCTGATTTTTTAGAAGCATTAGCTGGTGTAGCCACAGAGGATCAGACACATAAACGAGAAGCTCCCCTTCACTGATACGGATAGCTTTTGATACTTTGGCCGCTTCTTTACCCACATAGCGCGCCCACGATTGTATTGCTCGGCTCTCTTGCATTTTTCTGAGCGCTTCTGGCTCATCTTTGAAGAATTGATTTAGAAGATCAGAGGCTTTTTCAGGAGCTCGCTTTTTCGTGGTGGTTTTTTTTGTTCTCAGTTTCTTCTGATCGTTTTTGCGAAGACGATATAGCTCCAAGAGCTCCGCTTCAGACTTCTTCGTTTTCAGCATGGGGTGACAGTAGTCAGATCTGGTCGATGTGTCACTGAGTTCTGTACGACGCGTCTAGCAAAGTGCCCAGTCCTTTGATATGAATAGCATTTTTAAGTTGAGGGAATATGGATAGAAATTTAGCTCTTGAGTTTGTTCGGGTGACCGAAGCTGCTGCGCTTTCTGTGGGACGTTGGATTGGGCGTGGAAAAGAGAAGTCGGCTGATGAGGCCGCGGTTGAGTCCATGCGAAAGGCATTTGATTCGATTCGTTTTGACGGCACGATTGTGATTGGCGAAGGGGAACGAGATGAAGCCCCAATGCTTTATATTGGTGAGAAAGTTGGGGCCGGTGAGGGACCTAAAATTGAGATAGCTTGTGATCCACTCGAAGGGACAACCATTACCGCTTTAGGTAGGAGTGAAGCCCTGTCTGTTATTGCCGCTGGTGAGCCGGGGTGCCTCTTGCATGCCCCAGATACTTACATGGATAAAATTGCTGTTGGGCCTTTAGCGAAGGGCGCCATCGATATCACTAAGTCCGCAAGTTGGAATCTCAAAGAAGTTGCGAAGGCAATGGGTAAGTCTGTTGAAGATATGATGGTGATTATTCTCGATAGACCTCGCCACCAAGATATAATCAATGAAGTAAGAGAATGCGGAGCTCGAATCCGATTGATTGGGGATGGCGATGTCTCAGCTGCCATTGCCACTGTTAGAGAAGAAACCGGGATTGATATGTTAGTGGGGATTGGAGGGGCTCCAGAAGGGGTGATTGCTGCAGCTGCTCTTCGTTGTTTGGGGGGCGACATGCAAGGCGTGTTAAAGTTTCGCAGCGAAGACGAAAAGAAACGTGCGAGACAAATGGGAATTACCGATGAAAATAAAGTCTATGGTCTGGAAGATCTCGCCAAGGGAAATGTGATGTTCATTGCGACGGGCGTGACTCACGGAAGTTTCCTCAGTGGAGTCCGATATACTGCACGAGGGGCTCATACCCATTCGATTGTCATGCGATCCGAAACCGGTACGGTACGAGAAATCAGAGCGCACCATCATTTTGCGAAAAAACCTAACTACGGATGGTCGTGAGGAAAGGAAAAGAAGATGGCCAGTCAGATTCAGCGAGAAAGAGAATTCAAAGTCTCCCCAAAGCAACTCTATAAAGTCATCACTGATTTTGAGAGTTACAAGGCATTCCTTCCCGAAGTGGTTGGTTCAAGCATCGTCTCAGGAAAAGGCACGGAAAAAGTCAGAGTAAGGTTTGAAATTGAGCTGATGAAAAAGTTTGTTTACGATCTGGAATTTAGTCTTTTTCCAGATAAAGAAGTCCATTGGCGCTTAGTCGAAAGTGATTTCTTTAAAGCAAATCAAGGAAAATGGGTTCTCACTCCTCATCGTGAGGGCACTCATGTGAAATACGAATTGGAAGTAGGATTTGGCTTTCTAGTTCCCGGTTGGATTACGAAAAAGTTAACTGAGAGCAATTTGCCTCAGATGTTTGACAAGTTTGAAACCAGAGCCCAAGAGATCAAAAATTATGAGTGATAAAAAAGAGCACGAAGTAAACATTCCTTTGTCTGAAGAAGAAAAAGACAAGCCTTGGTGGACCGAAGTGGTTAAAGATGTGACTGCCGCAGGGCTTGCTACCATTTTCATGACGGAAGAAGGAGTTCGTGGGTACCTAAAAGAAAAGAAACTTCCTAAAGAGCTTGTTTCCTTGTTTATGGAAGGCTTCAGCCGAAAAAAAGATAGCCTCTATGAAATGTTAACTAAAGAATTTGGAAAAGTGCTCGCGAAGACAGATATTAATAAAGAGCTACAGAAATTTCTGGAGAGCCATGAAGTAAACATTCACGCAAAAGTGAGTTTTAAAAAGAAAGAAGGACACCATGAAAAAAGTAATTAAGACAACTGGGGCACCCGCAGCTATCGGTCCTTACTCCCAAGCGATTGGTGTAGGAGACATGGTGTATGCTTCTGGGCAGATTCCCTTAGATCCCAAAAGTATGGAAATGGTCGGCACGACGGTTGAAGAACAAACCGAACAAGTTCTAAAAAACCTTTCAGCTGTCTTAGAGGCTGAGGGGCTGGGTCTCAAGCATTTGGTGAAAACAACGGTATTTCTCAAAAACATGGGTGATTTTCCCAAATTTAATGCGGTTTACGAAAAACACATGGTCGCGCCCTATCCTGCCCGAGCAACAGTTGAAGTCTCTGCGCTGCCTAAAGGGGCTTTGGTTGAAATTGAAGGAATTGCATGTCGGGAAAGCTGATTCTTTCTGCGCTTTTTGTCTTTTGTTGGGTGACGAATGGAGCTCCCCAGCTCGTAAACGCAATTGCGGCGAAGGTCGGTGAGCGACTCATTACTGTGCAGGATGCTTATGTTTTTCGTGGGCTTCAACGATTGAGATCCGGTGAGCGACCTATTGTGCTTTTTGAGACCGATAGAAATCTTAAAGTAACTGTACAAAAAGTAATGTTCGAAGAGATGATCTTAGCAGAGGCAAAGGCCGTCGACTTTAAAGAGCTCGATCCAAAACAAGTTGCTGAGGCAGTTAAGCGGCTTAAGGAGCTCAGTGGAGGAGCGGACTGGCATCGGCTTTTGAGAACCTTTTCTCTTACCGATGCGGAAATGGTAAAGCGGGTCGCTCAGGGATTGTTGGCTGAGAGGTTTTTGAAAAAGAAAATCGAGAGCCTAACTCCAGTTATCACCGATTCTGAAATTGATCAGTACACCAAGAATTATCCTGAGAAGGTGAAGAAACTAGGTGAGAAAAATCGATTATTGATTTCTGAGGCCCTTAAAAAAGAGAAAGTCGATAAGGGACTACAGGACTATATTGATTTTCTAACTGAAAAATATACAGCGACCCTGCTTCTTTCCTGATGGACAATAAAAGTAGAAAGCTGACTGAAGAGGATCTCGATAAAATCTATTCGATTGCTCAAGAGGTGCTTAAACCCCTTTGGAGTAAAAAGGAGTATCAGTATTTTCTGACCCAACCGAACTCCTTTTGCTGGGGAATGGAAGACTCGGAGGGACTGGCCTGTTTTTTATTAACCCTTCTCATAGGCACTGAAGTGGATGTGGTAGCTATAGCGACGCGAAAAAATGCACAAGGTCAGAAATGGGCTCGAAATCTTCTCAAACACATTTTGTCACTTCCGGGGATTCAACAGGCGTTTTTAGAAGTTGATCCGACCAATGAACCTGCCGTTCGACTTTATCTTGGAACAGGATTTCAAGTGTTAGGCATCCGAAAAAAATATTACGAAGGAAAAAAAGACGCCTGGCTAATGAAATGGAGTCGCTAGGTAGTTTTTCGGATCCACGTTCGGATCCGGGGGTTAGCGCTTTTATTTCTTCTAAAAGATGGCAGAGACGGGTGTGAGCATACCGTGCAGCGGAACCAATCAAGGTGTATCTGAGACTGGGGAAGAGCGGCGAGCGCCTCCTGAGTTACATAACTTAGGAGATTGAAGTAATCACGGTTGTTTTTCCGAGTTAGAAAATTATGGGGTGAAAGGTTAGCTTCCTCCCACTCGTGAATAAAGTCTTCGCGGACAGCAAAACAGCAACTTCCAATAGCAGGTCCGATCAAAACATGGAGATTTTTAAAACCGGATAGTTCTTGATAGGCCTTTTGAACGATACCCTTTCTGACGCCCTTCCATCCAGCATGAATAGCAGCTATGGGACCATCGGGTTCCTCCGTAAAGAAAAGAATCGGGAGGCAGTCAGCAGTATAAACGTGGACCTGTGCCTTGCTATATTGAGCTATTACCCCGTCAGCTTGAGGCACGACCGCAGCGGAATCCTTAAGAGGTCTGGGTTTATCCAACTGCAAAATCTCATTTCCATGGACCTGCTCAACTAAGGGTAATGATTCTCCCTTTTTTTCGACACAATAACCCCATTCGATTGAAAAGAAGGAACCCGTCACAAGGAATTCTCCTTCCGCAAAAGGTCCAAAACATTATCAAACGTTTTAGGTCGTGGGGCTTCAAACTGCAGCACTTGTTTCGAAACGGGATGAGTAAAAGTGAGCTTGTGTGCATGCAAAAAAGGATGTTCAAGATTTAATAAACTCTCTTTAATCGCAGCACTGATTTCATCTGACCGTTTGGCAGTTAGACCTTTGCCATACGTGGGATCACCCACGATTGAATGGCCAAATTCTGATAAGTGAACTCTTATTTGATGGGTGCGACCTGTAAGAGGAAAAACCATCAGGTGAGTGAACGACTGAAAAATTTCGACTGGCCGAAAGCGGGTCTCGGCTGATCTTCCTTGGGAGGTTTTAGAGCTCATTTTCTGTCTATGGACTCGGTCTCTACCGATTGGGTTTTTGAGTACCCCCTCTCGTAGTATTTTTCCCCATACTAGAGACTCATACTCTTTTTTTACTTCACGTTCTTTAAATTGATGAGAGAGCGCATCCTGAACGTATCGAGTTTTTGCCACTAATAAAACACCACTAGTCCCCTTATCTAGGCGGTGAACGATTCCTGGACGGACAGAAGTTGAAGCGACAAACGAATGAGATTCACCCAAATAGTGGAGAAGGTGATGAACCAGAGTGTCTCCACGGTGGCCCGCAGCTGGATGGACAACGACCCCTTGTTCTTTATTAATAACTAACAGGTGCTCATCCTCAAAAATAATATTTAAAGGACCTTCTACAGGTTCTAAGGAAGGGTGTTCTTCTTCTAAAAAATTAATGGAGACTTCGTCGCCTGTTTGTAATCTGATAGAGTGCTTTGTGAGAGGGCGTGAATTTAAGCTTACTCGGTTATTTTTGAGCTGCTCTTGTACGACAGTTCTGCTTTTTTTTGTCTGGGCTGCCAAAAACACGTCAATTCTTTGATCTGCGTGCTCCGGCGCAACTATAAATTTAAGTGTTGGCACGTTGGGAAAGATCTTTATCAAAGTATTCTAAAAAAAGCCGAGCGGTTTCTTGTGGGTTTAGCTTATAAACCTGGGCCAGGTTTTTCACAAATCCCTGCAAGTAAACCCGGGCTGGCATATCTTTAACAATTTCGTCTTCGATTGCTTGCAAATAGCGGATCGGGATTCGAGTGATTCTAAAAATTTCTTCTCGAGACAGATTAAGTTTTTCACGAGTTTGGCGCAAGCTTTGGCCAGTAACCAGAGCAGGCTCGGGGGCTTTGGCAGGTTCCAAACCCACGGCCGATTGGGCTAATTTTAAAATGTCATCGTAATCCTGCCGTTTTTTGGGATCCATTAAAGTGGCATAAGCTTCTTCAATTCGGCGAAGATAGGTAGCCACGTCTTCAGAGGAAAGACGTAATCCACCCGAGCTGGCCCCTTGGTTTAGAGCTCCCTTAACTGCGTGGTAAGCAGCGACTATTTCAGTGGAGGGGGCTTCTCTACGGACCCTCAAAACTTGGTAATAGTTTTCAAGTGTTTGGCGCATTTATGAAACCTGAATCTAACCCATTTGTTGTTTAAAGGGTAGTATAATGCCTGGCGTTGGACATCGTTTCGGGCACGTGGTACGACTAGTCCAAGTATGCGAATTGACACTATAAGTCTGATTCTTGCCTGTTTCGTCACAGCATTTCTGGGAATTGCGGTATTGATCCGCAACTTCAAAAATCCTGTTTATCGAAGCTTTTCTTTGTTTTGTGGCATTTTATTGGCTCGCGATTTCTTGTGTCTCATGAAGGGGTTTGAAAAACCGGCCCTCTATGATCCCCAACTTTTTTTACTCTTATCTTTGTTTGTCGGACCTACCAGCCTTCTTTGGCTTAAAGAGCTTCAGCCTGATTCTTCCCGTCTGATTGATCGAACCAGGTGGTTTTATTTACCGCTCTTGGGAGCTATCGGCTTTGTGTCGTTCTTGCCGGGTTATTCCCGATTGTCAGGTCTTCTTATCGCTCTCACTGAGGCGTCTTATTTGATTCCAGCCTATCTTTGGGCTGCGGTCCTGGTCAAAAGTGAAAAGCGCGAAACTCTACCAAGGGAAAAGCTTCGCTACCGTTATGCTTCGTGGGGACTGGTTGTCGTTATTGCTCTTCACCTCACAGATACTTTGTATTTTTCAGATTTAAGTTCAGTTGTGCCTTTGGGAACACTAGGTCGTTCTCTCTATCTCATTTTCCTTTTTCAATTATTCATTCAAAGGGAGCTACTAACGACACAAGAATTGTTCTCCAGGGCGTTTTTATTCGGGAGTCTTTCGCTGATCTTGTCTGGGATTTATTGGCTGCTTGTCAGTTGGGTAGGGTCTCGGCCAGGACTGTTTTTGTTTAATACTGTTGTAGCCTCCTTCGCAATTATGGTTCTTTTTGATCCTCTCAAGGCCGCCGTGAGTCGGTTGATGAATAAAGTGTTTTTGCGAAAAAACGTTCAACTGGAGTCTGAGTTGAACGCTTTGGCTGAGGATCTAAGAGGGATTGCAGATCCCCGAGAGTTATCATTCAAAGTGGCAGCTAGTCTAAAAAAAGTATTAGGTATCGATAAAGCCGTTCTTTTTCTTCTTGAAAAAGATGGCTTGAGTTATATGCGAGCAGACGGTCGTTTTGAGGAAGTGGGAGGGGAACTGTCGTCGGCCAGTCCCCTTGTAGAATATATGACTCTGCGGCGAGGCCGTCCGTTTGTGGGGGATTCGATCCGAACTGATTTACAATCCTTTCATTCAGCTCAGGGACGAAAATTCTTAGAGGACTGCCTTGATTCCTTAAGACAACTGGGGGCTGATCTCGTTGTGCCGTTTTTCTACAGCGATAAGGTAGTTGGATTTGTCGCAGCTCCTCTGAGCGAACGGATCATTTTAAGTACGGATCTGCTCAGGTTGTTTGTGCCGGTGTCCCGCCAAATTGCCTTGTTGTTGAAGAGTGCTCAGGCTTTGACGGTTTCTCGAGATCGCGAAAAGCTGGTCACCATTGGTGAAATGGCTGCCGGATTGGCTCACGAAATAAAAAATCCTTTGGGGGCCATTAAAGGGGCTGCTGAACTATTAACTCATGAAAAAAATCCAGACAGCACCGAGGAGTATTTAAAGATTATTCAAGATGAAGCCAATCGGCTATCTGGGGTATTGACTCAGTTTCTAGATTTTGCAAAACCGAGAAGGCAAGATCCCGAATCAGTATGTGATCCCCTGAAGGTAATCGAACATACTGCTACTCTCTGTCTTCGAGATGCAAAAGTATCTTTTTTTGTTCATTCAGATCGGAGCGACGTTTCGGTTGAGGCAGATCCGGAAATGTTAAAACAAGTTCTGTTGAATTTATTCCTAAATGCGATTCAAGCAATGGAAGGACAAACAGACGCTGCACTTAAAGTATTTGTGAAAGAAATTAAGCCTCGTAGACGTTGGGCTTGGGGAATCCCTCTGTTTAAAACAATGGAGGGTTGGGAAAAGTTAGCCGACCAACCCGATAAGCCATTTGTAGAAATTGAAGTTCAGGACAATGGTCCCGGGATTTCTGCGGCAGATCGAAACAAAATATTTACTCCATTTTTTACGACCAAGCCAAAGGGAACTGGTTTGGGACTTGCCATTTGTTTACGGCTGATTGAAGCGGCGGGAGGGACTATTCAAGTTCGCCCAAATAACCCAAAAGGAACCCGAGTGATTTTGCATCTTCCTGGAATGACGAAATCTGCCAAACCCTCGGCAGCGGCAATCCCAAGCTTTTCGCCTCAGGGGGCTGTATGAGCGCGACAAATATTTTGGTTCTGGATGACGAAAAAAATATTAGAAAGATTCTATCAGCGATGCTCAAGTCAGCCGACTATCAGCCAGTTCCGGTGGCCACACTTCAAGAAGCGAAGCAAGCTATTCAGAAACAAGAAATACAGGTCATTGTCAGTGACTTAAGGCTTGAGCGAGAAGATGGCTTGTCGTTGCTCAAATGGCTCAGGGAAGAAAGCTTTAATATCCCGGTAATCATTCTGACTGCACACGGGACCATTGATTCTGCTGTCGATTCAATGAAACAAGGGGCCTTTGATTACTTGAGTAAACCTTTCGAACGTCAGGAACTTCTCAAAGTCATAGAAAAAGCGCTTCTGAATTACCGCTTTAATCAGAACCACTCAGTAAAGTTGAGCGAGGGAGTAGTTTTTGTTGGGGCCTCTCCTCAGCTGCATAAAGCGCTCACCTTGGTGGAGAAAGTAGCGCCGACAGATACAACGGTTTTGATCACGGGTGAAAGTGGAACTGGTAAAGAGTTGATTGCCCAGGCTATTCATGAAAAAAGCTCGCGGCGTTTGGGGCCTTTGATCAAAATAAATTGTGCTGCAATACCTGAGTCATTGCTCGAGAGCGAGTTGTTTGGTTATGAGAAGGGAGCTTTTACGGGGGCTCATGCCACAAAGCCTGGTCGTTTTGAGCTCGCGGATGAAGGGACTCTTTTCTTGGACGAGATCGGTGAGATGTCGCTTGAGATGCAAGTCAAGCTGCTTCGAGTGCTTCAAGAGAAAAGCTTTGAGAGAGTCGGGGGCATTAAAACGCATCATGTGGATGTGCGCCTCATAACCGCTACAAATAAAAACCTCGAACTCGAAGTAAAAAATGGAACCTTCAGAAATGATCTGTTTTACCGTTTAAATGTAGTTCCGATCCATCTGTCTCCTTTGAGAGAGCGAAAAGAAGACATTCCTCTCTTGGTTTCACATTTCAGTAAGAAGTTCGCAACGCGATTGAAACGAGAGGTTACTCAGTTTTCTCCAGAAACAATGGAGTTAATGGTCCAGTTTCCGTGGCCCGGAAATATTCGGCAGTTAGAAAATGTCATTGAGCGGTGTGTGATTATGGGGGATAGCCCAGTGATCTATCCAGAACAACTCCCAGAGGAGATTCTCGATTTCGAGGAGGAGCAATTTATTGAGCGTCAGGTCAGAACCACTGGCGGTTTGAAAGAAAAAGTAAAAGATGTGACTCGAAAAATTGAGAAAAAGGCAATTGAGGAAGCTCTCACTGAGACCCAACACAATGTGACTCAAGCTGCACGTCTTTTGAATTTGAGCCGAAAGGGGCTTCAACTCAAAATAAAAGAATTGGGTATTCGTTCCTAAAAATGACAGGGTAACTGCAGGGCTTTATCCAGCATCAAGCTGTACTCACGGTCTGTAATTTCAATTGCTCCTAACGACGCTAGATGAGGAGTTAAGAATTGAATTTCCAGCAAACTAAAATGGTTATTCCTCAAGTGGGTAGTCAATTCATGGAGCGCAACTTTAGAAGCGTTATCTTTTTTGGAAAACATGCTTTCGGCAAAAAAGGCTCCTCCTAAATGAACGCCATAGACTCCCCCCACGAGTTGATTGCCTGACCACACCTCAACAGAGTGTGCGTGACCTAGGCGATGCAGCTCCACGTAAGCCCGCAAAAATTCCGGATTGATCCAAGTTTCCGGGCGTTCAGCACACTTGGCGATAACCTGGGCGAAATCCCGATCGTAAGAGACCGAGAAAACTCCCTTTCTAAGAACTTTTCGTAAGGACCGTGACACATGAAATCCGTCGAGAGGCAGAATGGCCCT
Organism: Pseudomonadota bacterium; assembly: GCA_009927005.1. GTDB lineage: Bacteria > Bdellovibrionota > FAC87 > UBA2466 > UBA2466 > RFNO01. The sequence continues at coordinate 16,673 of RFNV01000173.1, read as the reverse complement.
TGGGTCTGGGCGATACCATTCGATTTCTTCTGTTTGAGGTTCCGGCATCGGAAAAAAGCCCTGAGAATAAGCCCAGAGGAGTTCGGTTGAAGAGGGAAGGACTTTCGCCATGAGTATCCTAAACAGCCTAAGAGTATCATGAAACCTCAAAAGGGTTCTATAAGTAATTGAAAACATGAGTAAAAAACGGTGGCCTCATCAGGTTGACTGGGTTAATGTATATTTATTCGGCAACAACTATGAAACAGCGTCGCTTAGGGTCCTTCAAACTAATAGCTTTTCTTGCCGTTCTTATTTTTGCGATCAGTTTTTTTGCGAGTTCCGGAAACAAAAAGTCCCCTTATTCAAAAAGAGCCATTGCTCAGTCTCTGACCGCAGCGGTTTCCAAAAATGAATTTCCTCCGGCTGGAGAAATTGAGCTTTCGGAGGAAAATGAAAAAACGTTGGGGCAGTTCACTTACACGCTCGATCAGGATCTGCAAGAAACCTTGATCAAACAATTTGAATCTTACAAGCCTGACTATGGTGCTTTTGTGGCCATCGAGCCAAAAACCGGAGCGATTCGAGCTCTGTTTAGTTACACTCGAAACAAAAAAGACATTGGAAACCTAACTCTTCGGGCTTCATTTCCCGCTGCTTCTGTATTTAAAATTGTGACGGCAGCTGCTGCTTTAGACAAAAAGAAAGCCAATCCAGAAACTGTTATTTCCTTTACTGGAGCAAACCACACACTTTACCGACAAAATCTGAAGCCGCCCAAAAATCAGAGGTGGGTTCGAAAGATGAGACTCCGAGAGGCTTTTGCCCGTTCGGTAAACACTGTCTTCGGAAAGCTAGGGATCTACACAGTTCCGAAAGAAGATCTCAATCACTATGCAGAACAATTTCAATTTAATAAGGACATCCCAGTTGATCTTCCTGTCGAAGCGGGAACGTTTGAATTTTTGGGAGAAGATCCGCTTTCTGTAGCTGAAGTAGCAAGTGGTTTTAATCGAAATGTTTTAATGAGTCCGCTCCAGGGAGCCGTGATGGCTGGAGCCATTGCAAATGACGGACTGATGATGGAGCCTTTTCTCGTCGACTCATTTGTTCCCAACGATGCGGGCGTGGCCTATCAGGCCAAGCCAGTTCCTATGGGACAAGTAATTAGCAGCGAAACTGCCAGAGAGCTTCGGAGCATGATGCAAGATACGGTACGAGTCGGGACGTCTCGTAAGAGCTTTCGTGGCTTGGCTCGGCATTCGAGTAAGGCCGAAGTCGAAATGGGTGGGAAGACCGGCTCGCTGACGGGAAACAACCCCAAAGGAAAGTATGATTGGTTTGTGGGGTATGCTAAAAAAGGAGACAAAAGCCTTGGACTTGCTGTGCTTACCATTCACGAAGAGAAATGGACTGTAAAATCTTCCTATTTAGCAAGTAAGGCTGTTGAACAGTATTTTGCTCCCGATCTTGAAGCTGTGAAAGTTCGTAGAAAGAAGAAAAAGAGTTAAGACTATGGCAGAAAAATTAGATGATTTTGGAGCCACTAAAACTCTCGTTCGTCCAGAGGAGCGAACCAAAACTCCTTCGTTATATAAAGTCGTTATCCTGAATGATGACTTTACCCCACAGGATTATGTTGTGCATATTTTGCAAAAGTTCTTTCGAAAAAGCCTAGAGCAAGCCACCGAGCTAATGCTTCAAGTACACCGAAAAGGTTTAGGGATTGCGGGCGTGTTTACTTTAGAAATAGCTGAAACAAAAACTGCCCAAGTAAATGAATATTCCAAAAGCCATAAATATCCACTGAAGTGTATTGTGGAAAAAGCTTGAGGTAAAACATGATGAGATTTACTCCAGAACTAGAGAAGACCATCAGTCGTGCTATAAAAAAGGCCACTGAGGCTCGCAATGAATATGTCACGTTGGAGCATGTTCTACTTGCGGGAATCGAGGATCCGGAGATCTCGGATATTATCGAAGGTTGTTCAGGAAATCTGGATTTATTAAAAAAGAAGCTCGAGAAGTTTATTGCTGAGAACTTAGAAGCAGTTGAGGAACTCCAATTAGATGGGGTGCCTCTCCCAGCGAAAGTCAAAGCTCCGGCTGGTGAATTTAAGCCGGTTCTCACAGTTGCTTTTCATCGGGTCATTCAACGAGCTGTTCTGCAAGTTGAAAGTGCGGGAAAAAGTATCGTTACTTCGGGCAATCTTCTCATTGCCATGCTGAAAGAGGAAGATTCTCATGCTGTGTATTTCCTCAATGAACAGGGAATCAATCATTTCGAAGTGGTCAAATACTTTTCTCATGGCAGGGTAAAAGAAGACCAAGCAGAGCAAGAGATCGAAAATCAGGGGGCTTCAGAGGCTCCGAAATCCGATCCCCTGAGTGCGTTTACCGTTAATTTGAACGATAGAGCTAATAAAGGACTGATTGATCCCCTCATCGGTCGAGAGGATGTTTTAGAGCGAGTCGCTCAGATCCTATCTCGGAGAACCAAAAACAATGTCCTCCTCATAGGCGATCCCGGAGTTGGAAAAACGGCAATCGCGGATGGGCTAGCAGTAAAAATTATTGAAGGTTCAGTGCCGGAAAAATTAAAAGATGCAGTAATTTTTTCCTTGGACTTAGGAGCGCTGATCTCGGGCACTAAATATCGAGGAGATTTTGAAGCTCGTTTAAAGTCAGTGGTAAAAGCTCTAGAGGAGAAGGAGCACAGCATCCTTTTTGTAGATGAAATGCATACTTTGGTTGGGGCAGGTGCAACAGGAGGGGGATCAGTCGATGCCTCTAATCTTCTTAAACCCGCTCTTGCAAATCGGACTCTCACTTGTATTGGAACCACAACCTACAAAGAATATAGAGCCCACCTTGAAAAAGATCAGGCGCTTTTACGCCGCTTCCAGAAAATCGATGTTCGAGAACCCTCAATTGAAGATGCCATACGAATACTGGAAGGGCTTAAGTCTCGTTATGAGGATTTTCATCAAGTGTCCTACTCTACAGAGGTAATCAAAAGCATTGTGGAGCTTTCTTCTCGGTACATTCACTCTCGTCCACTCCCTGATAAGGCAATTGATGTTTTGGATGAAGTGGGTTCTAGACTTCGATTGAAGGATTCTCGGAAAGAAAGAATTGTTGTTACCACGAGAAATGTTGAAGAGGTGGTTTCTTCCATTGCTCAAGTTCCCGCTAAGTCCGTATCTTCATCGGATAAAAAACAATTGCAAACCTTAGAACAGGATTTAAAAGCCGTTATTTTTGGGCAGGACGCTGCGATTGAAAAGCTGGTTGCGAGCATCAAGCTTTCGCGCTCAGGCTTAAGCAATCCGCTGAAACCGATTGGCTGCTATTTATTCACTGGACCAACAGGCGTAGGGAAAACCGAGGTCACAAAGCAATTAGCCAAACTGTTAGGAACTGAACTCATTCGTTTTGACATGAGCGAGTACATGGAAAAACATGCGGTTTCGAGACTGGTGGGAGCACCTCCTGGCTATGTAGGTTTTGAGGAGGGGGGGCTCTTAACAGAGAAGGTCTCCAAGAATCCTTATGCAGTTCTGCTTTTTGATGAAATGGAAAAAGCACACCCAGATATTTCGAATATTCTCCTGCAAGTGATGGATAATGGAAAATTGACAGACACCAACGGAAAAGTAGTCGATTTTCGAAATGTGATTTTGATTATGACTTCAAATGTCGGTTCAAGAGAAGTAGCAAAGCAGGGAATGGGAATCGTCCCGTCGGAAAGCAAAAAGCGTTCAGATACGGCGGTTAAAGGTGCTTTTAGCCCAGAGTTTATCAATCGGCTTGATGCAGTGGTTACTTTCTCAAATTTAAATAAAGAGATGGTCATGCGAGTGATTGATAAGGCGCTTTCAGAAATGGCCGAGAGTCTTATGGAGCGAAAAATAAAAGTGGTCATCTCGGAGGCTGCCAAAGAGTATATCTTTGAAAAAGGTTACGATCCCAGCTTTGGAGCGCGCCCCATTGCCCGAGCCATTGATGAACATATCAAGAAGAAACTCGTGGACGAGATTCTTTTTGGGGGATTGACAGAGGGCGGCAAAGTGGAAGTGGGTTGCTCTGAAGGCGTTTTGAGATTGACCGTCGAAAGCCCGTTGGTTACCACCAAAGAATGATTCAAAGACTTCACATTCAGGGAATGGCCATTATTGAAGAGCTGGAGATCGATTTCTCAAGCGGCTTTAATGTAATTACTGGGGAGACCGGTGCGGGAAAGTCCATTTTAATTAGAGCTCTGTCTTTCTTATTAGGGCACAAAGTCGGCCCCGACATGATTCGAAAAGGGTTTGAACAAGCTACCGTGACGGGGGAGTTTTACCTTCGGCCTGATCACGAAGCTTTAACTTTTTTGGAAACGGTTGGGATTCCCTTTGAGAAAAATAACGATGGGTCCTTGGTCATTGTCAGAAGACAAGTGAATGCTAAGGGAAGAGCAAGCGCGTGGGTAAACGATACTCCCATCACGAGCAGCACAGTGAAAGAGCTTGGCCTTAATTTAGTAGATATTTTTGGACAGCACGACAATCAAAAACTCATGCGTCCGGAGTTTCATCTCTCCTATCTAGATAAGTTTTTGGAGAATAAAACAGTCGTTGCGAATTATCGGGAAAAATATCGCAAGTGTATTTCGAAAGTGCGTCAGATTGAAGAAACTCTCAGTAACTTTTTGTCGGGACGCAAGGATTTAGATTATCATCTTTTTCGCCTTCAAGAGCTTGAGGCCTTTGCGCCTGGAGCCGATGATTTTAGTAGTGTAAAAGAACTTACGGAAACCTCCCGATCCTCAGTAGCTCTGAAAGAAGGCCTAGGACAGGTACTGTCTAATTTTGAGAATGACGGCCAGTCTTTAAATTCCATCCTCTGGGATTCAGTAAAAAAACTCGGACGGCTTAATGACAAGTTGTCTAGTTCAGAACTAGGTGCGATTAGAGAACGAGCTGAGGCGTTGGCCTCTGAAGTCGATACGTTTAGTTACGATGTCAATCGTTTATTGAGCTCTTTGGAAGTGGATGAGAATCAAATCGAAGAAGCCCATAAGCGCGTTTACGGCTACCAAGAACTGTTCCGAAAACATGGGGTAAGAGAAGTTTCGGACCTGATTCAGATTCAAGAAAAACTAAAGAGAGATTGTCTCAGCCAGGAAGATCTGGCGTTAGATCTGCAAAAGGAGTTGGAGCTTTTGCTCAAGGAAGCAGAGGAGGTTTCTCAAACAGCCAAAGCCCTTTCGAATCATCGTCTCAAGGCTGCGAATCGTATCAAAAAGGCCGTTGAGTCAGAGCTCGGTGAACTTGCGATGCCGGGCGTGTTGTTTGATGTGCTTTGGGAAGAAACCGAAGGCAAAGAGTGGCGCCTTGATTTTAGCAGTCTCGAAAATAAGCGCTTAGTGGAATTGTCTTCCAAACTTTGTGAGTTATTAAAAAATCTAGGGCCCGATGGATTTGAACAGGTTGAGTTTATGTTAGCAGCAAATCCGGGGGAACCTCTTTTGCCCCTGCTGAAAGTTGCTTCAGGCGGGGAGTTGTCTCGAATCATGCTAGCTCTAAAGAAGGCTTTGGTAGCTGATGCGGATACTTGCGTTTTGGTATTTGATGAAATCGACACAGGGATTTCCGGCCGAGTAGCCGATGTAGTGGGAAAGAAAATGAATGATTTGTCGAAAGCTTTCCAAGTGCTTTGCATTTCCCACTTGCCCCAAGTGGCGGTCTATGCCGATACCCATTTTCTAGTAAAAAAGGAATCCAAAGCAAAGCGAACCGAATCCACCATTATTAAACTTTCTCGCGAGAACAGTACTGCCGAGATCGCAAGATTACTCAGTGGCTCAGAAGTTTCTAAAGCAGGCCTTGCCAATGCTCGAGCTCTGATGGACAAGGCAAAAAAACGCGCAGGAAAGCTTAGTTCCGAAAGTCGCCTGGTATCGATATAATAATGGCATGAATAGAGCCAAGCACATCCTCGTCTTGATGGTAGCTCTCTGGGTTTCAAAGCCACTGACAGCTGATCAGAAAGAACCTGTTTACGATTGCAATAATAGACTTGGAGAAAAGATAGACGTGTTTTTTGAGGACCCAGGTTCTCGAATCGTGAAGACTGATCGGTTGGGAAAAAAGCTAGGCGAATGGAAGCTTCCTAATTATTTAGCCTTTGAAGATAAACCTCGAGAACCCATTCGGTATCTGTACGCCTTGGGAAGCAATAGCTTCGAGCTGAGAGAGCAGTTCTTCCGTGATTTAAATCCTCAAGAGCTTCAAATAACGCTGATTCAGGAGGGAGAGATCTTGACCGGGTGGCGGTGTTTTTATCACGGAGCCAAAGCAAATATCCGCATGCTAGAAAATTTATCCGACACCAGCAAAGCTGACCTTTTGTGGGTGACTCGAGCAGTAAAAGGGTTTGTGACCGAAGAAAAATTAAGTGATGAATCCCTAGGAATGCTTGTGTCGTTAGTTGAGCGATATGCGTTATGGGCAAAAAAAACTGATAAGACTCAGCTTAAACGATTGGTAATCCCGACCTTCCAGCCCGTCGTGTACTTATCTCCTTCAATGGTGAAACAAGTGAGTGCTCGTTTGTCGGCTGAAGGCAGACCTGCTTGGGATCTGATCTTGGCAGAGGAAAATTATGATAACTTTGCCCCAGTCCAGAGATGGATTTTTTGGGTTGGTTTAGCAGCAAGAAATAATAACGAAGCAGTTCGGGCCGGGATCAGAGGCTTTGCCAAGTCAACTCTGTTTCAGGACAAGAATATGCAAAAGTTTTTTCAGATGGAAACCAAAGCAACTCTCCAAGGAATCTCATCAGAATCTATTAAACAGATTGCTGGGGCAGGACTTTCGGAATCCGAAAAAGCCTTTTTGGAAAAAATGTGGAAAGAGCGCAATCGCTAATCGTTTTCTCTAGTAAAGTTTTCAATTTGATCTGGAGTGTATCCCGTCGGGTTTTTGAGAGGGACTATCGGATCCTCCCCATTTTCTTGATTACCCTTTTTAGGGGTTGAGGAAGTTCGTCGCGAAGTGGTTGCTCCATCATCAGAAGAGATGGGCGTTCCTTCTCCTTCTCCGCTTTCATCGCCGTCCGCTTTGTCGCCTACGCCCCTCAAGAGTTTCTTTACGCCTTTTTTCCCAAAAATAGAATCAAGCTTTTTTCCGCGGGGTTTGTACTGTTTACTCGGGTTGTACAAATACCCAGGATTTCGAGAAGCTCCGGCACGAATGGAATCGAGGGCAGCTGCAGTGAGCTTACATTCTTTGGGAGCATTGCTAGCTAATAGTTGGTTGATCCGATCAAGTGAGGCTTGGGATCCTCCGCCCTGTAAACAGAGGCCACAGCCTGCATCGATTTCTGGTTTGGGCTGACAATCTCCTGTGTTCTTGCATTGAGCTGCACAACAATTGCTGTGTCCTGATTCATGAAGAGCGGTTCCAGCGGAACATTCCTGCTCAGATACAGTAGAAAAGCTGGGGCTGCCATTGGGACATAGATTGGAACAACCAGAAACCGGATCCTTAACCGGGTCTTTCCCGCATTGAATACTTGGGATGGGGTGTCTTACAAAAGCTTGAATAGAAGCAACTTTATTTCCTCCCTCTATCCATGGAAAAGCTGCTTGGAGATTGCAGGCTTCGATTGCTTGTTTTTCAAGAGTTCCAGGATCATCTGAGTAGTCATCGCCCCACCAGCGAAAAACGGGAATAACGTGAACGTCTGCTTTCGCGTACTCCTCGACAATGAGTTTGACTGACTCCATAGCGCATTGAACAGCGGGACTTCCCTTGGGAAGTAAAAAGCAATAGGGCTTTGCTAGTTTTAGTGCGGTTCCCGATTCTCCATTTTTATTTTCTTTGGCGGAGGGAAAAGGGGGAACATCATCTTCTTGTTCTCCTGCACTAGTTTCTGCTTTTGAATTGGAAGTCTTGTTTACCGAGGACCTCGGGGATTTTGTAACTGAGTTCTTTGAAGTGGGAGGTTCGTTCGAGAGTTCATTTGGAGACACCTGCGAAAGCAAGGAACGTCTGGGCTGTTTTTCGCCATAGCTATTCTCGAAGGGTTGCTTCTCCGGCCCTTTGTAGCGATCTAAAGAGACGCGGTCCAGGGAGTCGGCTTTTTTAAGAGCTATCGATTCGAGTTGTGATGTGTCAGATCCCGCAGGCTTTGGATTAGAAGTAGAAGCGGAGTGATCATTGGAGGTTGTGGCTTGATGGTTGAGCAGAGCACTCAGCGAGGGGGCAGAGAGAGGGTTTCTGACTTCTGGAGATTCCAAAACAGCTTCTGAGCTTGGAGTTATTCCGGAAGGGGATTCTTGAACTGGCTCTCTATTTGAATGGGGAGGCGATTTGACACCGTCAGATTCTGAAAAGGGAATCGCTACAGAATTAGGAGAGAAACTCCCATGTTCAAGGGAGGGTTCCAAATTCATTTCTGCTTTAGTCAAAGCTGACAGATCAGAAGTTTCTGGGGTTTCAAGGGGAGGCGATTTTTCAGGAATTTGAGGGGCTTTAGGGGCTTTAGAAGACACTAATGTTTTTGTGGACGGCTTCGGATTGGGCAGCAGAGAGGAGTAAATAACTCCAGCAGCAAGGGGCAGAAGGCCGAAAGCCCACCAGCGTGACTGCGAACTCAGTTTGTCCGGATTCTTTGGCATAAGTTCCCCTCATCTTTTCGGTATTTAGGGGCCAAGATCCAAGTAAATTGTCAGGGGCTGTTCTTTCCAAATGGAAAGCTGCATCAGTGATGCCAGAGGGGGCTTCACGCTCTGCGCTATCAGAATTCCAGGTGTAAACACTGTCCAGCTCTTGTCGTTTAATCAGAACTACGGCACTTTAACGAACCATGCATGCACTCCCTCTGATTATCGGTGTTCTTTGCCTTTTGGCTATTGCTTTTCGGTATTACAGTGCTTTTCTGGCTGCTCGAGTTTGCGTTCTAAACGATTTAAAAGAAACGCCTGCGCATTTGCTAAATGATGGACAAAACTATCACCCGACCCATAAGTGGGTTTTGTTTGGCCACCATTTCGCTGCCATTTCTGGAGCTGGCCCGCTCATTGGTCCAGTTCTCGCTGCTCAATTTGGATATCTCCCAGGGCTTCTTTGGTTGTTGGTGGGAGTTGTCTTAGCCGGAGCGGTTCAAGATTTTGTGATTTTGGTTGCTTCCATGAGGTACCAGGGCAAATCACTGGCTGAAATTGTAAAAGCAGAATTAGGAGCAAAAGCAGGAATCGCAGCGGGGCTAGCAGTTTTATTTGTTCTGATCATTGCTCTAGCGGGGTTAGGGCTGGTGGTCGTAAATGCCTTGAGTGAAAGTGCCTGGGGAACGTTTACGATCGCCATGACGATTCCGATCGCTTTTTTTATGGGGCTCTACGCCTATAAAATCCGGCCGGGGAGATTGGGCGAGGCAACAATCATTGGAGTCGTTGCACTTTTAGCTGCTGTTGGGTTTGGTGGAGAAATTGCTCACTCTTCATGGGCAAGTACTTTTTCACTTACGAAAAATCAGCTGACTCTCGCAATGATGACGTATGGATTTACGGCCTCAGTTCTTCCCGTTTGGCTCTTGCTATGCCCCAGAGACTATCTTTCCTCATTTTTAAAAATTGGCACGATAGGGCTTTTAGTGGTCGGGGTGATGGTTGTGAATCCAGAAATTAAGCTGCCTGCGCTCACCTCTTTTATCCATGGGGGTGGGCCCATCGTGTCTGGGAAAGTCTTTCCCTTTGTGTTTATCACGATCATGTGTGGGGCAGTTTCTGGTTTCCATGCACTGGTTGCGTCTGGAACGACTCCCAAAATGGTCAGCAGAGAGTCTGATTGTCGAGTCATCGGCTACGGTGCCATGTTGGTTGAAGGGCTTGTCGGAGTAGTCGCCTTAATTGCTGTTTCAAGTCTTCATCCGGGCGATTATTTTGCCATCAATGTAAGTGCTGAAAAATATGAAGGCCTAAAGCTGATGGGCTACCACATCGAAGAATTGCCCGTTCTTGAGAGCGAAGTTCAAGAAAAGGTTCAAGGGCGGACGGGTGGAGCTGTTTCCCTAGCCATCGGGATGGCTAAGATCCTCTCTCAAATCCCAGGCCTAACGAGCTTTTTGTCCTACTGGTACCACTTCTGTATTATGTTCGAGGCTCTTTTTATTCTCACCACAATTGATACCGGTACCCGAATTGCGAGATTTGTCTTACAAGAATTTCTGGGAAAACTTGATAAACGATTTGAGCGGGCTGATTGGATCCCAGGAACCGTCATCACTTCTCTCATCACGGTCTGCGCTTGGGGTTATTTTATTTTTACTGGAAACATCGGAACTATATGGCCCATGTTTGGGATAGCCAATCAGCTCCTGGCAGTGATTGCTTTGGGAACAGGGACTCTCGTTTTACGCGCCTGGGGCAAACACCAGTACCAATGGATTACTTTAGTCCCTATGGTTTTTGTTCTGGTTACCACTAGTTCGGGCGCCTGGGAGCTTAGTCGCGATCTCTTTATTCCTTGGATAAAGTCCGGAGAAAGCCGATCGATTATACGAGGCGCAGTCGATCTAACGTTAACCGTGCTTCTGTTTGCCTGCTTAGGCATTCTTGCTTTTCAAAGCTTTCTAAAGATCAACTCAAAGCATGAGAGAAAAGCAATTCGCGATATTTAGGCAGTGGCCAATGTTTATCTGCGATAGTCATTTCGGTTTGGTCACAGAGCTTTCGAAGCTCCTTACTCAAGGGAATGGCCACATCGGCTAAAAGTCGCATCATTTCCTCTTCTGATTTTCCTGTCTCAATTTCGCTGAGGCTGGTCGACAAAGAGCCAAGAGTCATCAACAGTTGTCCATAGAGTGACTCAAGATCCTTGAGCCTGGCCTGACACTGTGATTTTGCCTCCGGGTGAGTTAAGCCCCCTTTAAAATCGAGAACCTCTTTCAACTGAGCTTCAAGTGCTGGTAAGACATGTCCTTGAACTAAATCGCGAAGCGTAACAAGCTCAATGAGAACCGTCTTATTGTAGCGCTCGACCGCTATGTGATAACGAGCGTGGATTTCAGGCTCAGTGAATACTTTCATTTTTGTGAGAAACTCAGTTGCTTTGGGATCCTTGAGAACGCTGACAGCTTCAGGGGTTCTAGAGAGAACTGGGAGTCCTCGCTCCTTGGCTTCTTTTTGCCAAGCTTCAGAATAGTTATTTCCGGAAAATCGAATCGCTTTGCTCTCAGTGGTGTAAGCTCGAATCAGTTCCATGACGGCTTCATCTCGACTTCCTGGTTTTTTTGCCAAAAGAGCCTGAAGATCTTTAGTCGCCTGCTGAAACGTCTCAGCTACAGCTGCGTTTACGATAGATACGGGAACGCTGACGTTAGCTGAAGCTCCTACGGCTCTAAATTCAAATTTGTTTCCTGTAAAAGCAAAAGGACTGGTTCTGTTTCTATCTGTGTAGTCTTTTGAAATGTCGGGAATATGCCCAACTCCTAAGTGAATAATTTGGGCTTCAGTGGCCTGACTGGCTAACCCCTTTTCAATATTGGTGAGAATTTTTTCGAGTAGTTCTCCCAAGAAAACTGAAATAATCGCTGGGGGAGCTTCATTAGCACCTAATCGGTGATCGTTTCCTGCGGAAGCAATACTAGCTCTGAGGACAGCGGCATGCCGGTAAACTGCCTTAAGAACAACCGCCACCATTGCTAAAAAACGCAAGTTTTGATGGGGGGTGCTTCCCGGTTCTAAGAGATTTTCTCCTTTGTCATTGCAGATGCTCCAGTTGCAATGTTTTCCACTTCCATTAATTCCAGCGAAAGGTTTTTCATGAGTAAGGCAAACCATTTCATGTTGGTAAGCAACTCGTTTGAGAGTTTCCATGAGAAGGGTGTTGTGGTCCGCTGCAATGTTGGCTGACTCAAAAATGGGCGCGACTTCAAACTGGCTGGGAGCAACTTCATTGTGCCTGGTTTTTAGGGGGATCCCGAGTCGATAAGCCTCAAACTCCAAATCCTCCATGAATTCCTTCACCCGATTGGGAATGGAACCAAAGTAATGATCTTCTAATTGTTGGCCTCTGCTCGAGGGGGCTCCCAAAAGCGTCCTGCCAGTAAGAACCAGATCGGGACGTTGCCTTGCCAGCTCGCGATCGAGGAGAAAGTATTCTTGTTCAGCTCCTAATGTAGCAGTAACTGATTTGACATCAACATCTCCCAACAATTTTAAAAATTCGCAGGCTTCTTTAGAAAGAACTTGGTTCGAGCGAAGAAGGGGGGTTTTATTGTCTAAAGCCTCCCCATGATAACCAAAAAATACCGTCGGAATACAAAGCGTATGACCCCTGACACCTTCGATAATAAAGAGCGGTGAAGAGGGGTCCCATGCAGTGTATCCCCGAGCTTCGAAAGTAGAACGCATGCCTCCGCTAGGAAAGCTAGAAGCATCGGGCTCGCCCTGAATGAGCTGGGTTCCCGTGAACTGTTCCATGACTCGGATTTCTGAGTGATACGAGTGTTGGATCGAGATAAAAGCGTCATGCTTTTCTGCCGTTAAACCAGTCATGGGCTGAAACCAATGGCAGAAATGAGTCGCTCCTTTTTGGACTGCCCATTCTTTGATAGCGGTTGCTATGGCATCGGCGGTTTCGCTAGTTAATTTTTTTCCCTGATCGAGTGATTTAATTAAATTGAGATAAGCTTCTTTGGGGAGCTTCTCCCTCATCTGAGTGAGGCCGAAGGTCAGCTCTCCAAAATAGTCAGAAATGGGCGTAGGCTGGTCGAAGCGTTGAGAATTCTTCATATTATCCTTTCAAGCCGTTGGAATTTAAACAAACTCCAAAAGACATTAAGTTGATGCGTTTCTGAAAAAAGCGAAAGCCTTTTTCAAAAACACCTTATTACTTTACGGGATTTTAATGATCGAATTCAACGGGAAATAAAACACAAAAAACGTGGCGCGGCTGGTTATGTGTGTGTGTGACATTTCGCCGATAATCATAAAGATGAAAAAAATGAGTAAAACCCTAGTGCTTCCACTTCTGTTGATTGTCCTGATGGGGACACGCCTTTCTCTTGGTGAGCAGCGACTCAATGGCGGCTTCGGGCTTAATCTGCTTGGGGGGTTTAGCTCCACGAACCATGAGCAAGTAGCTTTGGGCGGCGTTGAGAGCCAAATGGGGCTGAGCTTCGGACTGGGTTTAGAGTTTTCTGTATTGCCCACTGTATCGGTGGAAATCGATATTTTGAATGCGCAGAAGAGTTTTCAATTTCTGCCTTTGGGAGGCGGGACAAAAGAATCTTACTACCTCACTTATCTAGAGACTCCCGTTCTTATCAAATGGCTATTGTCCAAAAATTTTAATCTAAAAGCAGGTCCTTATCTGAGCGGTCTTATGATTAGCGCTACAAAGGAAGCCGGTGGAGCAACCTCTTCAGTGAAGTCGGAATTCAAAAATGATTATGGGATCACTTTTGGTGCTTGGTTTGGTTTTCAAACTAAGAAGAACCTGCTGATTGGATTGGATATCAGATACGATCTAGGAATGGCGGACATTAGAAACGACAGCGTAGCCGATAATCATCTATATACACGAACCCTGATGGGGCTTCTCAACTTTACTTTTCTCTTCAAGTAAATCTGAGGCGTCCTGAAGGGGCGTCTATTTTTTTCCGGTAATTTTATTCAGCTCTTCTAACATGGCATGTAGCTTGTGGTGCAGGGACTGAAGTCGCTCAAGATTCCCTTGAACTTGCTCTGCCGTTGTCCCAAATCGGTGCGTAGAGTGAGAGGGAGCTGCTACTGGCTCCTGGTTCTCCGCCGCCTTCTTGATTGCTGAAGTCTGGTGTAACAATTCTTTGATATCGACATACATGAATGCGTGTCCCGTGCTTCTGTCTCTGTGAGCCATACTACCTCCGCTTAAATCGCTTCAACTCTTTGACTCGTTTTCTGTAAGGAGCGCTCCCGTGCTCTCTACAAGACGGATAAAAAGCAACGGATGTGCCATGAGCCGCAGTATTCAGTGACTATTATAAGCCAATAAAAACAGCTGGTTACGTCTTTTCGGGAGTCTTCACTTGATGGGAGGTGACAAAAAGAGCCTTCATCTAATTTAAAAGGTGCCCAGTTTTGTTCTCAATTTGCCGATAAGCAAAGTGAGGTAGACCATGATGTCGTCAGGAATTTTATTATTGTTTGAATCAAGAGTTGATCGGTTGCTCTTGGGACTTGGGTTCTTTCTGTCGCTTTTGGCAGGAGTTTTGTTGTTTACCCAGACTCAAGACGCAGAGCTTTTGGGGAAGAGCCCTGTTATTGGTGTGATTAAAACGATATCCAGCGTGAATCGTCGTCATGCACGGGCCCTTTCGTGGAGCAAAATAGACAAAGAGAGCAAGCTCTACTTAAAGGATATGATTTATACCCCTCCCAAAAGCTCGGCTGAAGTCATTTTGAATTCAAATGAAAAACTCACTTTAGAGCCGGATTCCATGGTTGAGTTTGATTCGGTGTCTTCTGATCGATTTAATATTGTTTTGATTCAGGGAGCGGCAAAACTGGTTTCAGATAAAGGAACTTCGACAGCGATTTTGCAAAAGCCAGAAGCGGTTGAAGTGAAAATGCCAGAAGTACAAAAGCCCCAATTGCCGGTCTTTTTTATCGATACAAAATCATGGGAAGCTAGTCAGAAAGAACTAATTCAAAATGTATACACCACAGTGAAGTCAGCAAAACTACTTCCTGAAGATCAGGTTAAACTAGCTCAACTCGAATTGAATGCACTTTCGGATTATAAACTAGGGCTGTTAGCTCCCAAAATTTCTAATGCTCAGGATCCTGAAGGACCCTGGTATCGGCTTTCTTGGACGGTCCTGCCGGTTAAGGGGACAGTCTATGAGATAGAGGTCTCTCGAAATGCCGATTTTAAACCAGCTATTAAGCACGAGACTCTGAGAACTTTTTTAGATATTCAGTTTTTGGAGGAGGGAAATCATTACTGGCGAGTAGTTGCCAAAAATAAAACTGAAAAGAGCCAGTCATCTTCGGAGTCTTTAAATGTGCCTCCCATGCGACGTGGAATAACTGGCAAAGAGGGAGAGTAAATAGTGAGAAAATCTTCCACAGCTATTCACTGCGCCTTTCTGGCTGTTGCGATGCTTTGGCTTTTCTCAATTCTTATTCCCCACAGCGCTCAGGGAGCTGCCCCAGACCACGAGGGAGCTAAGCCGGCAAAAAAGGGCCCGCGAAAAGTTGGCGTTAAATCGCCTGGAGAAGATCCCTGTTTGGGGGGGCGTGGTCTTGCTGCTTTTGCAAACGGTGACGATTACAATATGGAGGGGATGGTTTCTTTCCTGACGGATAGTAACTGTCAAGAAAGACAACCCCAGATTGTCAGAGATGCCCTTTCACAAAGGATCTCATTCAATGAAGCTCCCTTTCGCTTAAAACACTTAGCCTCAAATTTTGATCCCGCCTCACTGCAAAGTGTCGAGCAAACGAATCAGACACTTGTCAGAGTAGTGCCCATGTTATTGAAGGAGCATCCACTCAGCAACAATGCCGTTCTTCCAATTCTGGGACAAGTAGCTGTGTTATCTCAGCCCGCAGCCAGAAAAATTTTAGCAGAAATGATTCAGACCGAGTTGGTGTCTAGCGATTCATTGATGAAAACGTCAAATCGAGAAAAAGGGAATTTAGCCAGCGATTTAGCTAAAACGATATTAGCTTATGGTGCGAGCAGTCCCTTAATAGCCGCTGAAATAGCTGAGGCAACAGAGGAGATGGCTCTTTCAGCACAAGTGGACTCCTTGGGAAAAGTCCTCAGCGCTCTTGCAGAGGCTGCTCGAGCCGAGGATGAGCTTATTCCTACCTTAGAGCTAACGGTGGGAGGAACGCGTCGGGGCCTGGAGAAGGGGGAAACCTTTCTCTCTGCCCAAGAAAAACAGTCACTTTTAAAAGTTCTTTTTGAGCGGATTAAGCCAAACTTTTTGGCCGAGCCCGAATTTGATGGCGTTTCATTGGACTATAATCGGGCGTTCAAGGTCTTGCTAAAAAACAAGACGCTCACCCAATCGGCATTAAGAGATGCATGGAAAGAGTGTCTGCAAGTTCTTTCGGTCAATCGTAATCAGAATACTCTCGCGGTTGCCATGGGACTATCACTCACGGGGGATATGGTTTATCTCAACAAATCAGAGAAGCAACTACTCTTAATGGCCGCTAACAACTACCGCTTTCTAGCAGTGGCCGTCCAGCGTTCTTTCTTGGCCGCTTGGAACGAAGCCTGGGACAACCTGCATGACCAGAAACTTCCTCCCGCCCTCTTTAATTCCCGAAAAGATAAATACTTTGTTCCCACTGTCGAAGCAGTGCTGGAGTTAGATCCAGAGTTCATTGAGCGAGAATGGGTGAAATTTGTGTGGGAAAAAGGCTTTGTAAAAGACGAGCAAATCGAGACAAGGTTTCCTAAGATTCTTCTTGTTCAACTTAAACACCGGGAAAATTCTATCAAAAAGCTGATGGTTGATTCATCACTTCAGAATCAAATGGCAGCTATGGCTGATTCGCTAGCCGTATCCAGATTTCTGAGTAGTGTCCAGGTCCCTGCGCTCACTAGCTGGATCAAAAAGAACGAGCCCTCAAAGTAATGAGCTGCCCCCATCTACGCATAAGTTCATTCCGGTAATGTAACGGCTCTCTAATAAAAACTGTA
>RFNV01000008.1 GCA_009927005.1 Pseudomonadota bacterium | reverse complement strand
GCCAACGTCACCAAGGGATCGGGTGTCGTCGATTCCAACACCCAGCGGGTCACGCTGGCGACAGACGGGCCGGGAGTGAGCAACCTCGCCTCGATTGCGACGAATACGGCACGGGTGCCGGGGTTCTCTCTCCCCGCCTACGACTACATCTCGTGCAGCTACACCAGCGGAAATGTCACGGGGGTCGTCTATAAGACTGGTGGAGCGAGTGGCAGCACGATCGCCACCCTCACCCTGACCTACGATGGGTCAAATAACCTGACCTCCGTAACCAAGAGCTAATCATGCCCTTCGTCTTTAATCCACTTTCGGGACAATTTGACCAGACGGGTGCTGGTGCCGACCAAGTCAACT
This sequence comes from Pseudomonadota bacterium, assembly GCA_009927005.1. GTDB lineage: Bacteria > Bdellovibrionota > FAC87 > UBA2466 > UBA2466 > RFNO01. The sequence continues at coordinate 1,063 of RFNV01000008.1, read as the reverse complement.
CCGACTGGAACGCTACCTCTGGCGTCTCGCAGATCCTGAACAAGCCGAGCCTTACCCAGTTTCAGCCAAATCCCGACCCCTCCACCGATGCTACTGCGACTTCACTTACTGTCAGTGGTTCTGGCGCTTTTGATTTCGTTTATACGAAAATATCTTCTAGCTTATACCAATCTCAAAATCTTACCACCATAAGTTTTAACGGCACCGCATGGGAATTGGCGGACAACAATTCAGTCATAATATATACGTCGTTTGATGGCCCTGCGTATCCTTGGTTGGCAAGTTGGCCTACAATTCTAGTAACAAGAAATAACCTTACGCAAATTGTGGGACAACCCCTTGCAAGCACGGGAGCAACTGGCGTGTCGGTTTATGCGGCAAGGGCAGACCATGTCCACCCGTTTGCAACGGCCTCGCAACTTGGTGCGGCAGTCACTAATGCCTCCAACTCATTTACCAGAGGCCAGACGATCTCGGCGGCGGCTAACACGAGCGCCCTGACGGCTTCCTACTCCGTCACGGGAGCGAACACGACGGCCCTCATCAACCTGTCTGGAACTTGGAACACAACGGGTGCTGCCACGGGAATGAGGCTGAATATCACTGATACGGCGAGCAATGCGTCAAGCTTGCTCATGGATTTGCAGGTGGGCGGAACAAGTCGGTTCAGCGTCACTAAAGCTGGTCAGATCATCTCCTCGGAGGGGCTTTCTGGTGGCGGCGGAGGAGGACAGGGTGGGTTGTTCAACCAAGGCGGAGGATACTACATATTTGCACAAGGGGTCGGCGCTGGTAGCTCTGCTTTTATAGGTTTTGCAAACCAAGCTAATTTGACTGCTCCTAATGGTTGGGACGTTCGCCTCTACCGCGATGCGGCAAACACGTTAGCCCTGCGCAATAGCACGAATGCACAGGCATTCCGTCTCTTCGGTATTTTCACCGATGCTAGTAACGGTCGCCGCCTCGACATCACTTCGACGACAGCAGGTGTCTTCACCTTGACGGCCACTGGCAACGGCACGGGAGCATCGGGCAATGTCCTCAAGCTCACCGCCCCCGTCCT
>RFNV01000009.1 GCA_009927005.1 Pseudomonadota bacterium | reverse complement strand
AGCAGTTTTGATGAATGATAACAAAACTGGAGGAACTGCCGATTTGCTTGTGAGATCAGATTATATAAATAAAATTTTCAGAAGAAGAGTTGTATCTGAAGAAATGGAAAATGTAAAGGCTCCTAATTTGAATGGAAATTATCATTATAGAGTTATAGATATTAAGTGGACAACTATGACTTTGTGTGCCAATGGTTATAATATTAGAAATGATGGAAGATTTCCTGCATATAAGGGCCAGCTTGCAATTTATAATTGTGCTCTTGGATTTGTTCAAGGATATACACCAAATGAAGCATATATAATGGCAAAAGCATGGAAGAGAGACAGTAAAGTAAATCCAGAACAAGGTCATAGTTGCTTTGATTTGCTTGGTGTCATTGACTATTCTAGTTTTGATAATCCATATATAACAAAAACAGCTGAATCGATAAAATGGGTTAGAGATGTGAGGGAACACGGTGATTCGTGGGATTTATTGAATCCTGTTAGAGAAGAAATGTATCCTAATGCTTGCAATACGTTTGACGCACCTTGGACTAAACAAAAGAAGAAATTATGCAAGGATCTTGATGAAATAACTCAAATATGGTACGTTACTGATAATCACAGAAGAAATGCACACAAAAATGGAGTTAAATCGTGGAGAGATCCGAACTGCACAAGTGAAACTATGGAAATTACTGGAGAAATAAAGCCCGAAGTGATTGATATGATATTAGATATTAATAGAGATCCAGAAGCAACAATATTACCTCAAGAAATTGAAAATAATTTTATGAATTGGCAAGAAACTGGCCCATGTGACTTTTTTGTTGATTTTGAAACTATAAACTGTTGTTTTTACAATCCTGAAATTGATATTGAAAATTCTAAAAATGAATCAGATATAATATTTATGATTGGAGTTGGATATGTTGAAGACGACGAATGGCACTACGATGTTTTCACAGCTGATGATGTGTCATTTGCAGAAGAAAAAAAAATAATTGATAGATTTACTGAATTTATTGACAGAAAATCACTTGAGTATGATCATACTGGGGAATACATGCCAAGATTATTCCATTGGAGCATGGCTGAAGTAAATAATTTTAGACATGCCAACAACAGACATAGAGAAAAATGGGTAGAGTGGCAAAAAAATATTGTATGGGTTGACATGTACAATGTTTTTACAACCGAGCCAATTGTTGTAAAAGGAGCATTAAATTTTAAATTAAAAGAAATAGGAGGGTCACTGCATAGATTGGGTTTAATTGACACTATGTGGAAAGAAACAGGACCATCAGATGGATTTACAGCAATGTTGGAAGCTGTGGAATATTATAAAGAAAAGAGTAATGGAAATCTA
>RFNV01000258.1 GCA_009927005.1 Pseudomonadota bacterium | reverse complement strand
CTTTCTTTCAAGCAAAAGGTAGGAACGGTTTTTACCCGTTGGTACTTCTAACGCTAATTTGAAGTTTGCATCGAGCCATTTCCGAAAAGTCGGGACTCCCGCGAATCGATGATAAAAGTATCCATCTCCACCCTTATTTTTTTGGGCGGCTACAAGAACATATTTCAGGCTGGGACTATCGATGATTCGAATGGCTTCCTCAGCAGGGGTGATTTTGGAAGTGAACCTCATGGTGTTGGTATCTGCAAAATCCTTTTCCAGGCGGCGATTGGAAAGAATTGCTACCAGGCCAACGGTAATGGAATCACCAAAAAGTGTTTCTCTAGGTGAGGAGTTTTTGGCGACAAAATTAGACAAAGTAGTAAGGGGCCTAAAAAAATCCCCATTTCGGTAAAGAATCTCCTGCGGATTTCCATATTCAACATCGGCCAAAGCAATGGAGTCCCAGCAGCACCATTTAAAAAAGCCGTTAGCAATGGGGAGGGGAGAGTCTCTCCACTTCATTTCTTGATCCTTCTTCCTGAATGCCCCAGGACTGAAGGCTTCGTAACTTGGGCGATAGAGGGCGTACCCACCTAAAATGAAGAAAATAATGAGCAAACGAAATGCGAGGTTATCGTTCCACCGAAGAGGCAGGCGAGACCTTAAATGATGAATGGATACAAGAACCCATTCAAAAACTTGCTGAGCCAGGTAACCTGAGCAAAGAGCAAGACCTGGGAAAACCATATGGTAATAAAAGCTAAATCGCTTCTTTAAAAGATGGAGAAACACTAAGTAACCGACTGTCCATGCACCGCCAATGAATGCCACAGCAAATCGCTCATCATCAAAAATAAAGTGTTTAAGCCGGATCATGAAAAAGGGGTTTCTTTTTTTGGTGGGAGTAGAAAGTTTATTTTTCCTTTCCAAAAGTGCTAACCAAAACCCATTGAGACCAATCCAAAATAGTGAAAAATTCATGAAAAAATGTTGAATGGTGTCTCGCCAGGCAGATTGTTTTGCTTCCGGTTTCCTAAAATGAAATAAATAGACGGAACGAAGATATTCGCTCCCTCCCAAAATTAAACCTGCAATTTGTGTTGTCCCCCAAACTCCCAGAAAGGAACGACCATATTTTCTTAAAGTTTCTCTCTCATCAACTCTAGCCAAAGCCCCTATCAAGACGGCAGCGGGCAGAATATAAGTTCCAGTGCATACTCCAAGGGCGAGACAAATCCCAGCCCAGGTAGGCTTTTTCCGAAGGAAAAACCATAGTCCCAAGACCGCCAACAGAATCGACTCATGAACTCCCGTCCAAAACGTTGTCGACCTCAAAAGAGAGAAAGCGGTTAGAAAAAGAAAGGCACTAGAGACCGAAGCGACTCTCCCAATTTTTTCCTTGCAGATCAGAAAAATAAAGATCGCTGTGAGGGAAGTAGCAAGGAGGGGAATAGCCTTGGCCGCAACTGGATTAAATCCAAAAAGAGCAAAGAACGGAAGGGCCCAAACCAACTGAAATGGGGGGTGGGCAAAAAAGTAATCTTTGTAGGGAATAGCGCCATGATCAAACGCCGCCCATGACATATAAAGATAGATTGCTTCATCTCCGGCTTCCCATTTAAAACTGAACGACTTGAGTCCCCAGAAAAAAACGAGCATTAAGCAAAGGCATAGCCAACTAAACACATCCAGAATCGTGGAAACTTTGTCTGGGTAAGAACGCTCGTGCATTGTTTTATTCTACCATCGGATTTGAACCATTTCTCCACTGAGAATGACCTGATAAGTTTTAAGAGAGGATAGTTTCGGATTCGACAAGCAATGTCCAGAAACTAAATCAAACTGAGCCTGATGCCATGGGCACGTAACACAGCCCCTCTCTAGCTTTCCCTCACTTAACGGACCGCCCCGATGACTGCACCTATCATCGATCGCAAACCAGCCCTCGGGAGTGTGAAAGAGGGCAATTATCTTTCCGCACACATCGAACAGTTTCGATTGGCCTAGAGGAATCTCCTTGGCCGATGCTACGGTAATCGGATTATCCATCTAACGCTTTCTGTAATTTGGAAAGATCTGTGATGGGGGGCCGGCAAGTCTGATTTTCACACAAATAAGCAGTTGTTAGTCCCCCCACTGACTTTCTTTCTTGGAGCACCGTGAGTTGCGAGTTGATATCGGTCTTAAGAATGGTAACAAGATTTGGATAAAAGTTTCCTCTAATAAAATCGAGAAAATCTTTTTCGCTTTCTTCCTCTTCTCCTGGGACCAAGACGAGTTCTTGAGATTTATTTGTGAGCAGTTCCAAAGCCAAAAGAAACTGCCCCGAGGCCAGGGGCGCTCGGCAGATGAAGTTGGAAAAACACTTCAAGACTTTTTCTGCACGTTCTAAATACTGGGTGTTCCCGCTCAGTTTACCTAACCGAACCAATCCGGTTACCATCATTCCAGTTGCACTGGGAAGAGCTCCATCTTGATATTCTTTAGGTCTAAAAATTAACGATTCATGCGATTTTCCAGTGAAAAAAAAGTCGTTATTTTGAGGGTCCCAAAATTCCGAGAGTACGGTGTCCGCCAATTTTTCTGCCCACTTTATCCAACGAGGATCAAAATCTGATTCGAAGAGGGCCAGAAGCCCATTGATGAAATAGGCATAGTCGTCCAAAAAGGCATCGAAATAGGGTTTTCCATCTTGGAAGCAGTGATGAAGTCGGTCCGATTCAGCCTTTTTCAAAAACTGCTCGACAAATAAAGCACAGTTTCTTGCTGATTCTAGGTAGCTGGTTTCGTCTAAGACTTGATGGGCGCGAGCCATCGTTTCGATCATTAGCCCATTCCAACCAAGAATCACTTTCTCGTCGCGATGGGGCGAAGGCCGCTCACTTCTTTGGGCGAGAAGAAGACGTTTTGACTTAGCCAAAGAATCTTCAAGCCAAATGGGGTCTAGTTGTTTTTCAGAGGCATAGGTCTCAAGGGATTTAGACAAATGGAGTATGTTGGTCCCCTCCCAATTTCCACGTTCAGTAACACTGTAGACATCACAAAAAAGTGAGGCAGCCTCATTGCTCAAAATGTTCTCTACGTCTTTTTTGCTCCACACGTAGAATTTACCCTCAACTCCTTCGCTATCCGCATCTTCAGTACTGAAATATCCCCCCAAAGGGCTGGTCATTTTCTGACAAACATAATCGAGAGTTTCTCGCACTACCGCCACATACCCAATTCGATGAGTTACTTGAAAAGCTTCAAGATAAAGTTGGGTGATCAGGGCATTGTCATAAAGCATTTTCTCAAAGTGCGGTACCAGCCATTCTCTGTCGGTGGAATACCGATGAAAACCACCTCCAAGATGGTCGTAGATTCCTCCTCGAGACCACTGGTCTAACGTGTTTTCCAATGCCGCTAGAGCCTCTGGGCTTTTGGTGTTTTTCCAGTGGCGCAACACGACTCTCCAGTCCGTCGTGTGAAAAAACTTCGGAGCCGTTCCAACACCGCCCCACTCGGGATCTATTTTTTCGTAAATTGCCCGATAGGCATCGGCAGTTGTTTTTTCGCTTTCGAAAAGATTGGTTAGTGAAGATGACTCCCCCGTTTGGGTTCCCAAGTCAGTCATCTGAGCTAAAGCCCCCGTTAGCTCTTGAGCAGATTGAAGTATTTCTTCTGGCCGTGTTTTCCACGCCTGGGCTATTCCGAGTAATACTTTTTTGAAACTGGGCATTCCCATCCTGTTTTGAGGGGGAAAGTAAGTACCCCCGTAAAAGGGCTGGAGGTTCGGAGTCAAAAAAACATTGAGAGGCCATCCCCCACGATGCGTAAGTGCCTGAACGGCAGCCATATAGATGTGATCCAAATCAGGGCGTTCTTCCCGATCGACCTTAATACTGATGAAGTGCTTTTTGAGAATTTCTGCAGTTTCCATGTCTTCAAAGCTTTCTCGTTCCATGACATGGCACCAATGGCAGGCGGAATAGCCGATAGATAAAAAAATGGGTTTGTTTTCCTTTTTGGATTTTTGGAGGGCCTCAGAACACCAGGGATACCAATCTACGGGATTGGAGCCGTGCTGCTTTAAATAGGCGCTGGACTCGTAAGCCAGTCGGTTTTTTTGATGGGACTTCATGGGGTTAATCTATTCCTTCGGAGAGAGCCCTTTCAAGGGCTTAATTTGCTATTGTGCTGTGTTCTACGCTTAGGTATACGTGAGGAATGATGCAAATTCGTGTTTTGTTTTTGGTTGGATTTTTGTTGGGCACACTCTCTTTAGCGGCTCCTGAAAATCAGGATGAGGAGACGGGGTCTCAGTTAAAAGATCTGCAAATGTTGGAAAGTTCAGGAGCGCTAACTGACTCAAAATTTGTTGGTGTTTTGGATGTTCGGCCGACTGTCTCGCTAAAAGGCCAGGATAGTTTTCGATTTGAGAATTCCGCAGAAATTGGATACCAGTTTTCCCCTGTTTTCAGTCTTCTCTATCATCAGGATTTTTGGACCAATCTCTACAATTCTTCGTTAGCCGGCGGTTCCGATGGCGTTGGTCTTAAACCACAAGATGGTTTTTTTGATTGGTACCGAGATCGCGTATTGGAAAGTTCCGATAAGACTCTTTCGTTGAGTTATGAAGGGCGGTTGTTCGTTCCGACGATGGTCACTCGTCAACAAGCAGGAATGATTACTGCACTCAGAACCTACTTTATCCTTGGAAAAAAATTTGGTGAAACAGTTTCAGTGAATTTAATCGAGGCACCGATTATTCACGCTTACAGTCAGGCTGCCTATAACGGAAAAGCTAATCCACTTGTTGAAAATCGAGTTGGCTTGCAAGTTTCCTTCAACTTATCGAAAGAACTGAGTTTCACGGTTCCCTTGTCATGGAGTGCTACTAAAATGCGTTCGGCTCCTGGAAATAAATCCTCGAGTGCCATCGAACACTTTGTTTGGGTAAATCCGGAACTCAGCTACACCGTAGATTCACATTACAGCTTGGGGATGGGATACTATGATACAACCAGCTTGATGAGTTCTGATTTGTCTTCGTTCCAGATTGGCGAAGGATTAGAAGACGGCGTGGTTCAGGTGTTCCTCAGAGCTAGCTTATAACTCGTGGTACAATTAAGGGCTCAATCTCTTTAGAAAAAGGGGCCTTATGACTCGAAGCATCCTTGTTTTTCTTTGCACATTCTTAGCCACGGTCTCTCTTGCTGAAGACACCATCCCGTTAAAATCCAAACCAGGGCAAACAAAACAAGAGACTGCAGCCTCTCTTCAACCCCAACCGTACATTTCTTCACTGGGAGTTTTCGGAAGCTCTCGAATCAACGAAACTATGCTTCGGCAGGCTCTGGGTAAAGAACTGGATACCTGGTTAGGAAAAGGGCTTAAAGGCGATGAGACAGCTCTTCAAATGGAATTAGAACTCGCAGATAAGGCAAAAAAGAAATTTGATTTGGCAGTCGCTGATTGGACTGTCATGCAATTTTTTGAGCCCACGGATCTCGCGATTCATGTCACTTTAGACGTTGTCGAGAAAGCGGATGTTGCCAAGCGAATGCCCTTTAAACCAGCTCCCAAAGGAGAGTTTAAAGATCCAGATGGTCTTTTAGGTGCATGGAGACAGTATGAAGAACTCGCTTTGGATTTGGTAGAATCAGGTTCGATTACTCCAGATACGGAAAAATGTCCGGCCGTACATTGCCCCTTTGGACACTCCCACAAAAAATTAAAGCCTTTCGAAAAACTCTTTTCTGAAGGGGTAAAAAAGAATGAGAAAATTCTCGTTGAAATTTTAAATCAGAGTGCGCAAATGGACGACCGGGCCTCCGCAGCTTACCTTCTTGCCTACCTGAACGACGCAAATAAAGTTTCTTCGTTGTTGATCCCGGCCATTAAGGACCCCGAGCCCTTGGTTCGAAACAATGCTTTACGAGTATTGGGGGATATCGCGGAAAGAAACAAAGATGTTGTTTTACCGAGCAAACCATTTCTTGAGGCGTTGGAGTTCCCCCGCTCATCCGACCGTTCGAAGGCCGTTTTTGTCGTTTTAATGATGAGTTCGGGGTCGCAACAAGTTCGCGAAGATGTTCTAAAAACCAGTGTTCCTGCGCTTTTGGCTATGTTGAAAGGCAATCAGCCAGACCAAAGAGACTTTTCTCATAACATCCTCCGAAAAGTCTCAGGAAAAGACTTTCCTGTAACTGACTATTTAGCCTGGAATAATTGGTACCAGAAGCTATCCAAGGAACGTGCCCTGACCTCCGGAAAACCCAAGGAATCTAATTAGATTTAGATGGCGATTGTGACAAAGATGTGACAAAACAAGCCTAAGTTTTTGGTAGGCTCGAAGTAATGAAGTTACATCTTTGGGGAACAGATTTTCGCCGTAGTTCTGCAGAATTACGCAAGCAACTCGCTTTCTCACCGGAGAAGCGGAACGAACAAATCCGAGGACTGCTTTCCCTAGGATTCCAAGATTTAGTTTATATCGCTACTTGCAATCGCGTTGAGTTTTACACAACTGTTCCCGATTATTTTAGCGATAGTCGTCCGCTTTGGATGAGCCTTTTGAATTCCCTTGGCCTAGGGGAAGATGCTTTTTTTAAGGGATATCACTTGGAAGGTAAGTCTGCAGTGAGACACCTTCTTCGGGTCGCAAGTTCTCTTGAATCGCTCGTAGTGGGAGAATCCCAGATTTTAGGGCAGTTGAAGGAATCTTTATTTTCAACGAAAGAAGCAGGTCTTCCCGTCAAAAGTGCCTTAGAGAGATCCTTTCATTTAGCTTTTGAAACTGCGAAAAAAGTAAGAACGGAAACTCCTTTGGGAGAAAAATCTGTTTCGGTAGTAAGCCTGGGACTCGATCACCTTAAAGAAATGCAAATGAGGGTGCCACTAACCCAAGCCGTAGTGGTCGGTCGAGGCTCCACCAGTATTTCGATTATTCACTGGTTAAGAAAACACCACCCGGAAGTTCCTATTTTGTGGGTCAATAGAAATGTGGACGTATTAGACCAGTTTGCCGAGGGAGTGGTGCTGCAAAAACAAAGCTTACAAGTATTTCTCAACTCTCCTTCAGATTTTTCACATCTCTTTACAGCAACGGCCAGTTTGGATCCCATTTTTAATCAAGATTTCTTTGATAAATTATCTGTAAAACCACGAGCCGTTTTTGATTTCGCGCAGCCTGCGGATGTGGGAACAGTTAAGGGCACTGGACTTGAAGTTTTTCGTTTAGAGCATCTCCAGCAGGAGGCAAAAAGAAATCGGGAACTTCGAGCCGAGTCGGTGAAGCAAGCTGAAAAAATTATCGAAGAAGCGCTGAAGTCACATCTGCTGCAACAAAAAGAAACTCCTGTTTTGCGTGATTTTAATCAGATTGAGGCAGTTTTTGAGGAAGAGCTTCTCAGAGCCTATTATTTTATTGAGAAAGATTTTCCAGCGGAGTACCAATCCAGTCTCAAAAAACTAGCTGAGGGCATTGTAAAGAAGAATCTCCACTTATCTCGTGAACACCTTCGAAATATCATTCGGAGAGTCGCTGATATTGGTCCTGATTCAATGGTTGTATGAAGTACCGTTTGGGCACCCGAAAGAGTGAGCTGGCTCTCAAGCAGTCAGAATCCATTCAAAAGCTTTTAGAGAAAAAAGGATGTTTTACGGAGTTGGTTCTCATTGAGAGCGAGGGGGATACCCAAATTTCTAAACCTCTCTACGAAATTGAGAGCGAAGGTCCGGGTTTATTCACCAAACGACTTGAAAAGGCTCTTCTTGAAAATAAAATTGATTTAGCTGTCCATTCTTTAAAAGATTTACCCACCCTTCAACCTGCTGAATTAAAAGTTGCTGCAATTCCCAAGAGAGAATCGGCTCATGATTGTTTGATTCTTTTAGATTCTCAATTCGATGCTTCTCAATTCATGGGTCTTCGAGAAAAAGCAGTCGTGGGTACGAGTTCTCTCAGGCGTCAGGCCCAACTCAAGGCAGTCAGGCCCGACTTAGAAGTCGTTTCATTAAGAGGGAATGTTCCGACTAGGCTCAATGCTGTTCGCTCAGGGAAAGTGGACGCTATTGTGCTGGCTGAAGCAGGCCTGAATCGTTTGGGGATCTCTTTAGAGGGGTTAAGAAAGCAAATTCTTCCTCTGGAACGATTTGTTCCTGCTCCCGGGCAAGGTGCTTTGGCAATTGAAGTAAGACAGGATTGTCCAAAAGACCTTTTGGAAGCGATTCAGCTCTTAAACGATCCCGCGACAGAGCTTTCGACTCAAATCGAGCGAAAAATTTTAAGAGAGCTGGAAGGGGGCTGTACTTTGCCGTTGGGAGTTTTCTGCCAAAAAGAAGGTAAAACATTGAATTTAAAGTCTTTTCTTGGTGAGGAGCAGGGAAGAGAGCAGGGGGTGCCTGTTTGGGTCGATTTTCATCGTTTTGACATCCAAGGCGCAGTTGAACACACTCTCGTGTCCCAGACAGTGGAGTATTTCAGGAGTCGAAATCATGCGCGGAAATAAGAAAATTATCGTAACCGGAGAGCATAACGACTCAGGCAATCGTTATCCTGCTTCAGACAAAACCGGAAACACGTTGTTATGGCAAGAGGTGCCCGTTTTGAACTTTGACCGGCTACCCGTTGAAGAAAAACTGTTCACGGAAATGGCTCAAAAGCCTTTTGATTGGATTATTTTTACAAGTGTTCGTGCGGTTCGTTTTTGGAGTGAAATTCTCCTCGAGCACAACACAGACTTTCCCGTTGAGACTCAAGTTGCTTGTATTGGCGAAACCACTGCTCACGCGGCTGAAATGGATGGATATACGCCCGATTTTTTTCCAACTGAGCCCGGCAGCGAAATTTTCTTACAAGAGTTTGAGGATCTTTTAAGCAATCGCTCCGAGAAACCTCGAGTGCTCATTCCAGCGGCGTTGGGAGGGCGTACCACTATTTCAGATAGATTACGCATGCTTGGCTGTGAGGTTGTTCGTCTACCTATTTACAAGTCTTCTCCGAGAAACGACATCGCTTCTCACTTATCTCAGAGGGATTTGGAAGAAGCAGCTCTTGTTCTTTTTACGAGTCCTTCTTCAGTCGATGCGGTGAGCTCGCTCTTTGAACTCAATACAAAAGTCACTGTAGGCTCGATGGGGACATTCACTCGTGATCACTTGCTCAATAAGGGGATTTCGAATGTCTTGGTACTCCCCGAAGGTGACTTTCAAAAAGTAGGCGAGATTTTATGTTAATTAGGCCTCGCCGACTTCGAGACAGCTCCCTCATCCGAAACCTGGTTCATGAGACACATCTTGCTTTAGACAATCTCATTCAACCTTATTTTTTGACGGGAAGTCTCAATGCTCAAGAACCCATTCAGGGGTTTACGGGAGTTTACCGTTGGGGAACCGAAGCTCTGAAGAAACAAGTGGAGCGAGATCTCGAAAATGGAGTCAAAAGTTTTCTCTTGTTTGGGGCTTCCGAAGCAAAAGATAAAGACTCTATAGGTTCCCGCTCAAAAGACCCAAAAGACTTACTGCCTCAAGCGATTCAAAGCTTAAAAAAAACATTTGGGGACAAACTCCTTTTGTTTTCCGACGTCTGCTTGTGTCCCTATACCAACCACGGGCATTGTGGAGTGATTAAAGAGGGAAGAGTCGACAATGACAGTTCTCTTAGTCCCTTAGCTGAAATGGCTTTGGTACATGCGGAAGCGGGAGTCGATTTTGTTGCCCCTTCCGATATGATGGATGGGCGAATTTCTTTTATTCGAGAAAGTTTGGATCAAAAAGGTTTTACTCAGACAGGAATTCTTGCCTATTCGGCCAAGTATGCTTCTAGCTATTACGGACCCTTTCGTGAAGCTTTGGGTTCGACTCCTCAAGTGACCGATTTACCTCGCTTGAAAGATCGTTCGACTTACCAAATGGATTTTAGAAATAGCAGCGAAGCGCTTCGGGAACTTCGATTGGATCTTGAGGAAGGCGCAGATCTGGTTATGGTAAAACCGGCTTTAGCCTATCTGGATATTATTGCTTCCTTCAGAACAGAGTCCCATGTCCCCGTGGTCGCCTACTCGGTGAGTGCTGAATTTGAAATGGTAAAAGCACTTGTTGCAAAAGGAATGGCGGATGAAAAATCGATGGTGATTGAAAATCTAACTGCTATTCGGCGAGCAGGCGCTCATTTAATTGTGACTTACTTTGCAACTGAACTGGCTCAGAAAGGATGGCTTAAATGAACTCAGAAAAAGGTCAAAAACTCTTTCAACGAGCTGAAAAAGTGATTCCTGGAGGGGTGAATTCCCCGGTGCGTTCATTCAAGCACGTGGGCATGAATCCTCTCTACTTTGAAAGAGCGGAAGGTCCCTATCTCTACGATGTTGATGGAAAACGTTATGTAGATTTTTGTCTTTCCTTCGGCCCGCATTTATTAGGCCATAGCCATCCAAAAGTAGTGAAAGCAATTACGGACCAAGTTAAAAAAGCCACAAGCTTCGGTGCGTGCCATCCTCTCGAAGTTGACTTGGCTGAGACGGTTCTAAAGTTTTATCCGTTTTTGGACAAAGTGAGATTAGTGAACAGTGGTACTGAAGCCGTCATGACCGCTGTTAGAGTCGCTCGCGGCTATACACAGCGACCTAAAATAGTTGTCTTCGACGGCTGTTACCACGGACACAGCGATGGCTTATTGGCCAAAGCGGGAAGTGGGGTGGCTGAGTTAGCAGAGGCTTCCTCTAGTGGGGTTCCTTCTTCTATCGTAGAGGATACTTTGATTGCACGACTCGATGATTTTTCATCACTCGAAGGACTTTTTAAAAAATTCCCCAACGAAATAGCTGCAGTTTTGATGGAGCCTATTCCTGCAAATTATGGTCTTTTGGTCACTCCGAAAAGTCTTCTTGAAAAGATCCAACAGCTCGCAAAAAAACACGGAGCTCTATTAATTTTTGATGAGTGTATCAGTGGTTTCCGAGCTACTCCTCAGGGGGCTTGTGGTTACTATGATATGCAACCTGATTTGGTCACGATGGGAAAAATTGTGGGTGGTGGCTTGCCGCTCGCTGCTGTAGCTGGAAAAAAAACGATCATGGATAAGCTTGCTCCCGTTGGAGATGTGTATCAAGCGGGAACCCTCTCAGGAAATCCGTTGGCTGTTGCAGCTGGCTTAGCAGTTTTGACCGAAATTTTGGAGAATCCCCCCCATGCTGAGATTGAGAACCGGACCAAGCGATTTGTGGCCAAACTTGAGAAAGCGATTTCGGCAAAATATCCGCTCAAAATACGCCAATTGAGTTCTCTGTTTTGGATCGAATTTGGTGTAGGCTCCGATGCTTTTCCTCCGGAAATCAGTCCTGAGAATAAAAAGACTTATTCAGAGTTTTTTAGAAAAGCTCTAGAAGCGGGACTTTATTTTGCCCCCTCTCCGTATGAGGTGTCGTTTATGTCAGCGACCCATACAGATGCAGTGTTAGATGAAGCTTTAGAGAAATTAGAAAAATGCCTGAGAGGACACTAAAACAGAAGCGCTGGGGCCGCCTGTTTCTGGCCCTTCACTTATTGCTTATTTCCCAGATCGTCTGGTGGGCTATTGTTTTTTCTCGATACGTTAATTCCCACAAAGAATTAAAAATGAGAAACGCAGTACTAGAGTCTCAGATTAACCACGTACCCACTCCGTCTCTTACGGAATTAGAGCAAGAAGCCTTTCATCAAAAGACAATGTTCTTCTCCGAGTCTGCCTTTTTTGCCCTGATCGCATCTCTTGCCTTGTGGCTTCTTTTCAGAGCTCTTAAGACCGAGGAGCGTTCGAGAAAAATCCAGAGAAACTTCATTGAGGTTCTGACCCACGAATCCAAGACGCCGCTCACGGCTTTGAAATTGCGTCTAGAGTCAGTCAAAGAAAAGCTGGGGGCCAACCCACTCTCAGATGACTTGCGGCGCGCTCTTGAAGAAGTAAGAAGGCTGATTGGAATTTTTGACAAATCCTTAGAGTTAAATCGCCTTGATAGGTACGCACCGACGTTTGAGCAAGTAAATTTGGGGGAGCTCATAACCGGGGTTTTAAAAAGAATGGAACCTCTTTTTAAAGAGAAGGAAGTTCAAGTTGAGATTGAGGTCCCAAAAGACTTATGGGTGCGCGGGGATAGTTTTGGCCTACAGAATTCAATCCAAAGCCTAGTTGAAAATTCGGTACTTTATAATGATTCTATTGAAAAGAAGTTGTTTGTAACTTTGAAGAAGGATTATGGATCAGCTACTTTGTCGGTGAGGGACAATGGGCCAGGGATTTCCCAGCCAGATTCCAATTTGATTTTTGAAAGATTTTATCGAGGAAAAGCAGGTAAAAGAGTCCCGGGAACCGGCCTCGGCCTCTATCTGTGCCGACAGATTATTTTAGCCCACAAGGGGATTATTCGACTGATCCCTGAGGCCAGCGGAGCTCACTTTGAGATTAAGTTACCCCTACAGGAGAGTCTAGGATGAGCGATCGAATCTGTCTCGTTGAAGACGATCCTACGATAAGAGAAATAGTGGGGGAAAAGCTCACTCAAAAAGGGTATTTAGTTGAGAGCTTTTCTGAGGCTGAGGCTCTCGAGAAAAGGTTCTCTACATACGATTTATTTATTTTAGATGTCATGTTGGAAGGGGAGCAATCGGGTTTGGATCTCTGCGGGGAAATTAGAAAGTTCAATCCGGAAGTGCCAATCTTGATTTTATCCGCGCTCTCCGAACCCCAGGATCGAATTGAAGGGTTAAGGCTCGGTGCTGATGACTATCTCGGAAAGCCATTTGAGATGGAAGAACTTCTCCTCAGAATCAACGGGATGTTAAAACGACGGCAGTGGTATGCCACGCGCCCACCGAAGGGAAACGTTTTTTCGTGGGAAGCTGGCGAGGTTGATTTCGATAGCCGAATGGTGAAAACCAATCGGGAGAAAGTTCAATTGAGCCAGAAGGAAAGTATGATTTTGAAACTCCTTATCGAACGGGAGGGAACGACGGTAAGTCGAGATGAAATTTTGGAAAAAGTGTGGGGCTACCACTTGTTTCCAACAAATCGGACCGTAGATAATTTTATGGTTCGACTAAGAAAAATATTTGAAGAGAATCCGAGTCACCCCAAGTATTTTCATTCAGTGAGAGGGGAAGGATATCGGTTTACCAGCGCGAGGGGAGAATCATGAGTTCAAAACCTTTTCTCATGCGTCATTTAGAGGGAAAATCGGAAGGGCGTTTTCCTGTGTGGATGATGCGCCAAGCGGGAAGATACCTAGAATCTTATCGTGCTATTCGTAAAAATCACTCTTTTTGGGAAATGGCGACTAAGCCAGAAGTTGCAGCTGAAGTGAGCCTTCTTCCCCTCGATGTTCTTCCAGTAGATGCAGTTATTTTTTTCTCGGATATTCTCACTTTGCCCTATGGTCTGGGTCTTCCGATTGAGATGAGAGAATCGATTGGACCGGTTTTAGAAAAGCCGCTTCTCAATCGCCAACAATTTGATATTTTTGAAAGCTTCGAGGCCAGAAAGCATACTCCCTATGTGGGAGAGGCACTGGTGCGTATCAAGGGAAAGATTTCTGAGGAGACGGCTCTTTTGGGCTTTGCCGGGGCTCCTTGGACAGTAGCCTCTTATCTCATTGAAGGAAAATCCAACCGACACTTTTCTCAAATCAAAGGGTGGCTCTACCGTGACCCCAAAGAACTATTTGGCTCTTTAAACGTGCTGGCAGATGCAACCCTGAAATACTTGAGTCTTCAAATTGAAAGCGGAGTAGACGCAGTCCAGCTTTTTGATACGTGGCTTTGTGAGATGCCTCGAAACATGTTCAACGAATTTTATGTGCCCATGCTTAATCGGGTTTTTCGTGAGCTGAAAGATCAGAAAATTAAAACGATATTTTTTGCCAAGGGTTCCGCTCATCTATTGTCTGATTTCAAACGGCTGGAATGTGACGTTTTAAGTGTAGATAACCTCACAGACCTAAAGACAGTTGATAAGGTAACGGAGGGAAAATTTTCTATTCAGGGAAACCTAGACCCCATTCTCCTACTAAAAGGGGAGCCAGGAATTGTAAGAAGAGAAACTCGGCTTCTTGTTCAGGAGGCTCGAGGTTTGAATAAACCGGCCATATTGAACTTGGGTCACGGAATTTTACCCGGTACCCCAGTAGAGAACGCGAAGGCATTTGTTGAGGAGGCTCGCTCTCTATGGGTTTAGTCGAGCTCATCAGAAAATATTCTACTTCTGGGCCCAGGTACACTTCCTATCCGACAGCCCCTCAATGGAAAGAAGAAGTAAATGAGGATGTCTATCGCCGGGAGCTTCAGGAGGGTTTTTCGGGCTCTGATGATGAGCTTGCAATGTATGTCCATATCCCTTTCTGTGAGCAGCTCTGTTTCTACTGTGGATGTAATATCCAAATCACCAAAGACCACGGGCGTTCGCAAGTTTATCTAGATGCACTGCTTCGGGAAATAAGGGAAAAAGCCCGACTTCTTGGAAAGAGTCGTCGGCTTTCTCAGATTAGTTGGGGCGGAGGCACGCCGACCTTTTTAACGGTTTCAGAAATAAAAACACTTCAAAAAGGAATTCTAGATCATTTTTCGTTAGCCCCTGGAGCTGAAGTCAGTATCGAGATAGATCCTCGAGTGACCTCTGATGAACAACTAGAGGTCTTGCAAAGTGTCGGCTTTAATCGGGCAAGTCTTGGAGTTCAGGATTTTAATGAAAATGTGCAAAAAGCTGTCAATCGAATCCAATCTGCTGAAATGACCCAGAAGATGTTGAAGACTTGTCATTCGTTGGGATTTTCAGGAGTCAATTTTGATTTAATGTATGGGTTGCCCCTGCAGACATTAGAAACTTTTCAAAAGACAATTGAAGAAGTGATACGAATTAAGCCAGATCGGATTGCGCTCTACAATTACGCTCATCTTCCCACCCTGAGACCGCATCAAAAAATATTGGAAAAATTAGAAATGCCCGACGCGGAAGAGCGTGTAGAGATTTTTACACTTGCTTATGAAGCCCTCATTTCAGCTGGCTATCGCTCAATTGGAATGGATCATTTTGCTCTGGAAACCGACGAAATGTTTCAGTCTCTTTTAGATGGCAGACTCTACCGAAATTTTATGGGCTACACTGTGAAAAAAGGCGCCGGCCTTTTAGGGGTAGGAGCTTCAGCGATTGGAGAGTCGCCCAATGCATTTTTTCAAAATGTCAGAGAAGCAAGAAATTACGAAGAGCGAATAGCAAAAACAGGGCTTGCTACTTTGCGCGGCTGCCTGTTGAGTGACGATGATCGCGAACGCAAGTGGACGATTCAGAGCCTGATGTGCCAGTTCAGATTAGATGCCAAAGAATTTGAAGATCGATTTAAAAAACCGTTTGAAGAAAAGTATCGCTGGGAACTTTCCAAACTCGAAGAGTTTTTCAAAGAGGGAATTTTAGAGGGAAATGCAAAATCGATGAAGGTCACGAACTTGGGCCGACTCTTTGTTCGAAATGTTGCTATGATTTTTGATGCTTACCTTAAAAAGCCCAATCAGAAGGCTACTTATTCAACAACTGTGTGATGATTTTTGGACCCGGAAATTCCATTATTGTTCCTTATGACTATTTAGGGCCAGACTCATTCCAGGATTTTGAAAGTCAATTGGAAGCTATTCGTGAACATTATCGGTTTTCAAAACTGAGCCAAATTACTACGTCGCTTGAAAAGGGCAAGCGACAGGGATTTGCGGCCATTGTACTGGAGAACCCAAGGAAGGGGGTTTTCCTGCAGGCCGTTCAAGTACTCCTGTCTCTAGAAATCCCGTTTACCCTCTTTGTAGATCCGGACTATGTGGGATTAAATCGCTTACCTCTTGAAGAAGAGTTGGAAGCCTATGCACGCTCTTATCCGGAGAAACTAGGCGAATCCGAAGTTCAGCGATGGACTGAAACTGCTCGCTCAAATCCTAACGAGGCAGATACTTTTTTGAGGGAGTGTCGAAAGTCCTTGGGTCCGTTAAGAATCGATGAAATGGACTCTCTTCGATTTTTCACCACTTGGGGGAAGATTTTAGAGCTTTCACCTGAGTTGGTTGAGTTTGGTTTAAGTGTGAAACACGAGATTTCCTCTGCCCAGATGCTTGAGGAAAAGCTCTTGTTTGTAGAAAAACAACTCAAACAAAGGCCTACCATTATAAGAGTTTCCCAGAAGGAGTTGGGGGCAAAAGAGTTGGATGTGGTCAAGAGTTTTGGATTTAAAGCAGTCCTGGGCCATCAGGTTTCCGAAGTGACGAAAGACACCTCCTCTTTTAATCTTCCAATTTGGAGATTAGCGCCTTCTCTCTAGAATCTTCATAAAGGATCTTCCTCGAAACTCTTCGATGGTAAGACCCGTCTTCAAGGCTTCGTCTTCAGTGATAGCCCCACAGCTCAAAGCTCGTAAGAAAAAATTTAAAAGCCCCTGGCCAGTCGCTGCATCATCAAAGACATCTCCCAGAAGAGTTGCTTTTGCTGCTTTTTCCACAAAGCCTTTGAGACGCTCCGTAGCTGAGGAGAGAGCCTCCAAAAAGAAGACATACGTGGCAGCGTATCGCACCGGAAGTTGTGCGGGATGCAAGTCCCAGCCCTGATAATATCCAGTCGCTAGAGAATGGCGAATATGATCGTAACTCAATTTCCAAGCACGGTGGACTACCTCTTTACTCCCTACAGGCATGACATTCGTTGCCCCATCAGAAAGAAGAACAGGCAAACCCATGAGAGATACTTGCATCACGTGTTTTGCAAAGTCACAGGCTGGATTCACCATCGTTTGATAATGAGCTGTAATCCCACAACCAGCCGTGTAGTCGTAAGTACCAAAATGAGCGCCTACGCACCTTCCTTTTCCAGCTTCAACAAAACTTCTTAAAGGGGATCTACCATCGGGTCCTAAGATGGCCTGTGTGGTTTCCACCATGAATTCAAATTTTAAAGTATTCGTCGCAAGCTTGTTTTGTTTTTCTATCCATTCGAAGATTTCCACCAGCGCAGCACATTGCTCCGCATGAGTCACTTTAGGAAGGGTGACTACAAAATGAGAAGGAAGTTTTCCGGAAGTGGCTTTAAGAAGAGTTGTGAGAAAAATTTCAAGCGTTCGAATGCTTCTTTTGTGGCATTCCTCCGAAAATGACTTAATTCGAATGCCGATAAAAGGGGGAAGAGAGTTTTGGCTCATTCCCTTGGCAACTTCAAGAGCTCCTGATTCTGCATGTCCGTCCTCTTCCAAATCGGGGCGTGTGCCATAGCCATCTTCGTAATCGATCCGAAAATCCTCAACCGCTTCCTCATTAAGTTTCTTGGTAATGCGATCGTAAATGAGACTCCAAAGCTTCGTGTCGGCTTTTTCCTCTCCTAGGGCATTCATTAAAGAAGTTGCCACTGGGGCATATTCATTCAAGTTCTTAAGTGCCACAGCGCTCATTTTCTTGGCGGTTTCCGCAGAAAAAATCTGAGCTCCACCGTAGACGGTATGGACTGGCTGTCGGTCGTGAGAACCCCCAGGATAAGATTTTAAAAACTTTTGGTTGGAGAGTGAGAGTTTTTTGGTGATTTCGTTCATCATAGCCAATCGCGCAATGAGTCAATCATTCGGCAATCATATGCGCAACTTGTCGCAATTAAAAGGACCTTTCCCATCCCCTCTCTCACATGGTATTCCTTGGCCTTTTTGGGAATTTTTTATGAGCCTATCCAATTTAAATGCACAAGTGCCAAAGCCAGTAAACGAGCCGGTTCTCTCTTACAAGCCGGGTTCTTCCGAAACCTTAGCCCTTAAGAAAGAACTCGATCGGCAATTAGGAGAAAAAGTCGATATCCCCGCTATCATTAATGGCAAAGAGGTCCGCACGGGAAAAACGGATAAGTGCATTGTTCCCCACAACCACCGCCATGTTTTGGGACAGTTTCACCAAGTGGGACCGGAAGAAATCAGAGCCGCCATTGAGGGGTCTCTCAAAGCTTGGCAAGACTGGTCTCGAATGCCAGCTGAAAGCAGGCAGGCGATTTTCTTAAAAGCAGCTGAACTTCTCACTCACAAACACCGGTTCATTTTGAATGCAGCGACGATGCTGGGGCAGAGCAAGACCTGTTATCAAGCTGAAATCGATGCGGCTTGTGAATTTATCGATTTTTTACGGTTCAATACTTACTTCCAAGAGCAAATTTATGGCATTCAGCCGCTTTCTAGTTCAGCGGTTTGGAATAGAATGGAATACCGACCGCTTGAAGGATTTGTTTTTTCCGTAACTCCGTTCAACTTTACTTCGATTGCTGGAAATCTTCCCACTTCTGCAGCGCTGATGGGTAATGTTTCACTTTGGAAACCAGCTTCTACAGCAGTCTATTCCGGTTACTTTATTATGAAGCTTCTTGAAGAAGCCGGCCTTCCTGCGGGAGTCATTCAATTCATTCCGGGAAGCGGAGCTCTTGTGGGAGACATGGTTTTAAAAGATAAAAACCTTGGAGGGATTCACTTTACTGGCAGCACGGGAGTTTTCCAAAACATGTGGAAGTTGGTTGGGGAAAATATTCACCAGTACCGAAGCTATCCTCGCATTGTTGGCGAAACGGGAGGAAAAGATTTTGTCTTTGCTCATAGTTCCTGTGATCAAAAAGCGCTTGTAACTGCGCTTGTCCGAGGCGCTTTTGAGTATCAGGGACAAAAGTGTTCAGCCGCTTCCAGGGCCTATATCCCCAAAAGCATTTGGCCCAAAGTAAAAGAAGCTTTGGTTGCCGAGCTAAAGACTGTGAAAATGGGTGATGTCCTCGAATTTAAAAATTTCATGTCAGCGGTAATCGACAAAAAATCTTTCGATAACATCAGTCGTTATGTGGAAACAGCTAAGAAAAGCTCTGATTGCCAAATTATTTCTGGCGGTAACGGGAACTGTGAAGAAGGATACTTCTTTGAGCCAACAGTAATTGAAACGACTAACCCAAAATACCAAACTCTTTGTGAAGAAATTTTTGGGCCCGTTCTGACTATTTATGCTTATGACGACTCAAAATTTGATGAAACCTTAAAGCTTTGTGATGAAACGTCCCCCTATGCTTTGACGGGTGCTCTTTTCTCCCAAGACAGAAATGTCATTGAGCGTGCGACTGCTCAACTCGCTCATAGCGCTGGAAACTATTATATCAACAATAAGCCAACTGGAGCGGTCGTGGGGCAGCAACCCTTTGGTGGAGCCAGAGGCTCTGGAACAAATGACAAAGCAGGAAGTATTTACAATCTTTTAAGATGGGTTTCAGTGCGAACAATCTCTGAAACTCTGAATCCTCCGACTCAGTACGGCTATCCCTTTATGGATGGAAAATAAAATGAAAAAAACGCTCATTCTTTCTTTGATTGTTTTAGCGGGCTGCGCTTCTAAAAACGTACGTAATTTAGACGCAGATTCTCAGGAAAAAGACCTTTCTCAGGGGTGTCTTGCTATTAAAAAATTTTTCGGTGAAGACTTATCTTCATTTCAAGGTCGAATGGACAAAGCTTCTGCCGATTACCAAATTGAACAGTGGAAAGTAGAAGCGAATGAGCCTGGGGCCTCAACGGAAAAAATGGGAGGCCTTTTTGAGGCTTACCAGAAAGTGGCTTACGACAAAGATATTTTAAAAAAGACCGTAGATTTAGCGAAAAGCTCCATTGGAGTAGAAGCACAGTGTAGTTGGAAAAAACGGCTGGAGCGCGCGAAACAGCTCTTGGAAACAAGCATTCTCACTCAAGAAGCTGTGATAAAAAAAGAAAAAGAAAATCAAGACCAGCAGGATGCGCTTTCAAATAAGAGCAATGCCTTCCGAATTGAAGTTCCAGGAGACCCTGAGCCCATTTCGAGAGCGCTTTTGTCAAAACGGATTGGTAGTACAGAAGACCGCGCCCAGAGAGAATCGCTTTTTAAACAATTTAACGCTTCACGGGCAGAGGCTTGGTTGAAGTGGGGATTTCGAGATCTTATCAAGTCGCGAAATGCAGAGGCTCGGCTGGCCGGCTTTAAGAACTACTACGATTATCGATTTTTTCGAAATCAGCTAAATCTTAAAAACTATCTCGCAAACGTTAAAGAGGTCCGAACTAAGCTGGCTCCTCAGATCCAAAAAATTCTGAAAGCGATGGGAAAGCGTTATGGCATTAGCAAAGTCGAGGCGTGGGATATTCGGTATTTGAGAGAAAAATCAGCCTCTGGAGAAGTGAATGCGCTTTTTAAGGATTTTCCGGAAACGGAAGTCATGAAGGTAGCCAGTGATTTCTACTCAAGTTTTGGAATCGATGTAGCTTCTTATGATTTTAAAATGGATCTCTACCCGCGCCCTGGAAAAAATACCCATGCTTTTGCGATGGGAGTGGTAGCTCCTCATGTGAATGAGCAGGGAGAGGTTCTGGGAAGTCCCAAGCCAGATATTCGTTTTTTAGCGAATCTAAAAAGGCCCGTTCAGTGGGATGATATCAGCACCATCATCCACGAACTTGGACACGCGATCCATTTTGGAGAAATTCGGCAACCGGTCGCTATTTTTCGAGGATTTGGATCGGTAGAGACTGAAGCGATTGCGATGACCTTAGAGCGGATGGCAGATTCAGCGGAGTTTTTAGAAGATGTTTTGCCAAAATATACTGCAGTGGGCTCGGATACCCTTAAGCCGATTTTAAGTAATCAAGAGCGATCGACTAGAATCGAACAAGCCTTTGTTTTGTTGCGCCAAGTACTCTTTAGCGAGTTTGAAAGAGCCATATATCTCAACCCCGATCAGGACTTTGGAAAATTGTGGGTATCTATTTTTAAAGATTATTGGGGAGTGAATTTAAAGCCAGAAAACGCTGATTGGGATGTGGATCATTTTGTGATGGCACCCGTTTACGTTCAGAATTATGCAATTGGTATTTTGATGGTCCAGCAATTTTACGACTCCATCGTGAAAGAGTTTGGGACTGCTTACCGTTCAAAAGCAATTGGGGACAAACTCAAATCAAAGTACTTTGGACCTGGTTTAGAGTTTGATTATCTCACATTAACCAAAGACTTTACCGGAAGTCCGCTGACCGCCAAAGCGGCTCTTAAGCTTATTGAGGGAATCACAGAATGAGTTTTTTTTCTGCTTCGTTGAAAGAAGCGCACGACTTATTGGGAGCTTTTTTAAAGGATCCCAAACAGATCGATCTTTGTGAAAGCTTTGTAAAAGAAGTGAGTGAGCTTTACCGCAGAGGGGGAAACCTTTTTATCTGCGGCAATGGGGGCTCTCATTGTGATGCCATGCACTTTGCAGAAGAGTTCACTGGGCGTTTCAGAAAAGAGAGAAGGCCTCTAGGGGCTTTAGCGCTTGGAGATCCTTCCCATGTAACTTGTGTCGCAAATGACATGGGGTTTGAGCATGTGTTTGCAAGACAATTAGAGGGCCTGGGGCGCCAGGGAGATCTCCTAGTTCTTCTTACCACCAGCGGAAATTCACTGAATTTGCTACGGGTAATGGAAGTCGCTCACCAAAAGGGAATTCGAACTGTGGTCCTTTCAGGAAAAGATGGTGGCAAGCTGAAAGGCAAAGCCAATTTAGAAGTGATCATTCCCGGAAAGTCTTCTGATCGCATTCAGGAAATGCATATGAAGATTATTCACACCGTAATTGAATGCGTGGAAAGAAATTTGTTTCCTCAAAATTACTGATCCTGGGTCAGGATATTAAAATCGGGATAGTGTTGGGCTACGTACTTCTTTAGTTTGTCTTTGACCTGTTCTTCCAATTGTCTTGCCCGCTCTTTTGAGACTTTGTATTTATCGCCAATTTCTTGCAGAGTGAGAGGGTTTTCGGAGATTAGCCGATTCTGGAAAATGAGTTTTTCTCTTCCATCGAGGGTTTGTCCAAACTTTTTGAGAACTTCTTTGAAAAGCTTTGCTTGCTCCTCGTCTCCTAGTCGTTGGTCGACAGGGGCTTCTGGGTCGGCCAGGTTTTGAATGTGCTCTTTTCTCTCATCGTCCCCAATATGGGCATTGAGAGAAACATCGGAGCCGGAGAGCCGTTGACTCATTTCTTCTACTTCTCGCTCCTTAACATCTAGCTTACTAGCCAAAAGCTTAACGTTCTGGCCAGGAGAAAGCCCCATTTCCTCGAGTTTCTGTTGTTCTTTCTTTAAGCGATAAAATAGTTTTTTCTGGGCTTGGGTGGTTCCCATTTTAACGAGGGAGAAATTTTTCAAAATAGCTTCTTGGATGTAACTGCGAATCCACCAGACTGCATAAGTAGTGAGTCTTACTTCTTTGTAAGGATCAAAGTCCTGAACGGCTTTGAGAAGCCCCGTGTTCCCTTCCTGAATTAAATCCATCAAACGAATTCGGTAATGAAGATATTCGTAGGCAATTTTGACAACAAACCGCAGATTTGACGTCACGAGCTTTTGGAGAGCTTCTCGATCTTTAGTTTCGTAATACTTTACGGCTAACTCATGTTCCTCCTCTTTAGTCAGAAGAGGATATTTAGAGATCTCGCGGAAATAGGTAGCCAATAAGGGATCGGTTGGAGCAATGCTAGTTGACGCTTTACGCTTCTTGGCCGGCAAGACTTCTGGAGCCATCGAACCGGTTGGCGTCAAAATTGCGCCTTTTGGCTTCTTTTTCGGATCTGATTTGTCCACGTCACTAGAGATACCAAAGCCGCCACAGAGTGGCAAAATATTAACCGAATTTTAATGTCTAACAGAGGCGGGTCGTTTAAGATGATGGGTCCATGGAACGGTTGTTCGAGTTTTTAACTGATTTATCTGGCGGCGTAGCTTACCTCCTTATTTTTGGAATCCTAGTTGCGTGTGGTTTGGGATTTCCTCTT
>RFNV01000266.1 GCA_009927005.1 Pseudomonadota bacterium | reverse complement strand
GCTCGCCTTTTCGAGTCCCAGTCGCTCGATTGGCTGCCGCTCAGGCCACTTTAAAATCAAAGGTGTCGCACTAATTAGATGTTTGAGGCAACGGGGGAGTTTTCATGCGTTTAAAAAGGCTAGAGTTGCAGGGATTTAAATCCTTTTTAGATCGAACGGTTCTGACTTTCCAACCAGGAATCACAGGAGTGGTGGGACCGAATGGTTGCGGAAAGAGTAATATAGTCGACGCCATTCAATGGGTGATGGGTGAGCAAAGTGCTAAGCATTTGCGTGGCGATTCCATGACCGATGTCATTTTCAATGGTTCTGACAGCAAAGCGGCTACTTCGATGGCCGAAGTAAGTTTGATTTTGGACAGACAAGGCGTTGCGCTAGCTCCGCAGTTTGCAGCTTTCGATAAATCAGATGAAATTGCAATTACTCGTCGAGTGTATCGAGACGGTACGAGTGAATACTGCATCAATAAAACTCAATGCCGATTAAAAGATATACATGAACTATTCATGGATACTGGAGTAGGAAAAAGAGCTTACTCCATTATTGAGCAAGGCCAAATCGATCGAATGATCAGCGTAAAGCCCGAGGAGCGCCGGGGCCTGTTCGAAGAAGTTGCAGGAATCACTAAGTACAAAGCAAAACGAAAAGAAGCTGAAAAAAAGCTCGAGGGAACTCGCCAGAACCTGACTCGTTTACAAGACATCATTAATGAACTTGAGAAGCAAATTCGAAGTCTAAAAGTACAGGCGACTAGAGCGAGAAAATATAAAGAATTAAAGGGTGAATTAGAAGCTGTAGATCTTTATCTCTTGGGAAGAAATGCTTTCAGACACTCAACTCAAATTGAAGAATTAAATCAAAAAAGAGATATCCTCCTAAATGAGCGCTCTGAATCTGATGCGGCTTATAGTCAGTTTGAAGCTCAAATTGTGGAATTGGATGTCAAAAGAATTGATCAGGAACGAGAGGTTCAAAATTTAGGAAATAAAGAACGTGACGTAACCCTTTCGCTCCAAAAATTTGAAAGTCAGATCGTTTTGTTGGAGGAGCAAAAAAAGAATCTTCAAGAAGCAATCGATCGAAAAAAGCAGGAAGAAGAACAGTTAACAGAGGCGCTTCAAAATTTAGATCGTGAATTAGCTGCTGAACAATCTAATCAAGAAGAAATAAAGCAAAACCTTGAGTCTCTAGAACAAAATCTTTCTCAGTTTGATCAGCAGATTCAAGAGCTGAACCGCACTCGTCAAAAAGAACAGAACAGAAAAACTGAGTTAGAAGGAAAACGAACCCAGTTGACGCACAAAAAACTATCCCTCGAGGGACAGAAAGAAAATCTAACGAATAGAAGCTCAGAAATTGAGACGGCTCTTCTTGGGTTAGATCAACGAAAGAGTGAGCTTGCACTGGTCATTGATTCGCAGCGGTCCTCTTTGGATGAAGCCGATTCCAAAATTCAACAAATGAATAACCGAGTGGCTCAAGCAGAACAAGAAGTCACGACTATCTACGGGGATTGCCAAGAGAGTTCTTCCAAGCTGTCCGTTGTGGAACAAAATCTCTATAAACTACGTGAAGATTTCCATTCACAACGCTCTCGTCTTCAATCCCTACAAGAGCTCCAAGCCAACTTGGAAGGATATTCCTCGTCTGCTCGGGATTTATTAATGAGTGTAGGCGAAGAAAGAGGCAGTGCGATTCCTTTAGCCGAAGTGGTTTCTCCAGACGCCGAGATTGAAGAGAGTCTTGAGACTCTTCTTGGCTCTGACATGAATACGATTTTGGTCCAAACGACTGAGGAAGCTGAGCGTTTGACCCAACTAGTGAACTCCAGGGAGTTGGAACGGGTTAGGTTGATAGCCATATCCGAAT
Organism: Pseudomonadota bacterium; assembly: GCA_009927005.1. Classification (GTDB taxonomy): domain Bacteria; phylum Bdellovibrionota; class FAC87; order UBA2466; family UBA2466; genus RFNO01. Next base: position 4,920 of record RFNV01000266.1, on the reverse strand, counting down.
TGAACCAAGCCGGTGAGGGCGATAAACCTGTTCTCGATGGAGTGGTACCGCTCCTCGATAGGCTGCGCGTTTCCCCAGAATATCAAACAGCCGCTAAATGGTGGTTTGGAAATGTTTACATCGCTCACGATGTAAATCGACTTTTCCAACTTCGCAGAAATTACCCTCATTTAACCTTTATCACTAATGAAGGCCAAACGGTTGGTCACCGAGATCGTTCATTAAGCTCAGGTAAGACCCCAACCAAAACGGGTGTATTTGCACGACGTAGAGAAATCGAAGAGCTTGCGATCGAATGCGAAAGACTTAATTCTGAGCTGACTCAAATGAACTCAGAGCGAGAGGCTCTTTTGCAGCACTTGCAAAATCAAGAAAAGCTTCATTTGGAACTTAAAGATAAGTTGTCCATCATTCATATTGAATCTGTTGAATTGAGAAAAGAGCGAGAAAAGTTACATTTCGAGCTCACTCGACTTGAAAAAGACAGAGATGCTCTTTCTGCCGAGCACGACAGAAATCATCGACTGAAGTCGGATATTACGAATCAATTAACTGAAGCTGAGCAGGTTCTGCTACAAATGAATGCTGATTTGGAGCAAGGGGAAAGTCAGTTAACCGAATGCCAAGCCTCTTTGGTTCAATCTGAAAAAGACTTAGAGTCAGTCGTACAAATGGCCAGCGAAAAGCGGATTGAACGCTCGACTTTGGTTGAACGAAGAAATGGTCTTGAAGACAAGATCCAAAAGTTGGAGTTGGAACAAGAAGACAAACAGATCCAAATTCAACGTCTTCAACAAAGCCAGCAACGAGATGTTGCAGATTTGGAAAGCAAGCAAGCTGAAGTTGTTCAGATTCAGACTCAAAATCAGGAATATCAAACTGAACTTAACGAACTTCTGGTAAAGCTAGCAGACATCAAGACGGCTTTTCAGGACACGTGCACCACTTTATCGGAAATCCGACTCCAAAAAGAGGACCTGCAAAAGAGAAGAGAAAGTATCTCAACCGAAATACAAGATTTGGAAATTCGATTGGCCCACGAACAAAGCCAATTGGAGCAGATTAAGAGTATTTCAAATGAGCGTTATCACTGTGAGCCCACACCCTTAGATGAGACTGTTCAAATTGAGATGGAAAAGCTTCCTCTCTTTGTTGAAACATTGAATCTGGATTGGGCAACGGTCGGGGATACCGAACGAAGAGGCCTCCTCGAAGAACATCTAAAAAGCATGAGGGATAAGATCGGTCGGTATGGAGAAGTTAATCTCACCGCCATTCAGGAATTTGATGATATTCAGAAGAGATATGAGTTCCTAATAGAACAAAAAGCTGATCTCGAAAATTCTATCCAGATTCTTGAAGATGCGATTAAAAAGATCGAAGAAACCACGAGAACTCGATTTACAGAAACTTTTGAAGCGGTAAATAAAAAGTTTACGGAGATTTTCCCAATTCTCTTCAATGGTGGAAAAGCGGAGCTCACTCTTGTTTACCAGGAAGGTAGCACCGATCCAGGGGTTGATATTATGGCCCAACCACCGGGTAAGAGATTGCAAAGCATTACACTGCTATCAGGCGGAGAAAAAGCTCTCACTGCTGTCAGCTTAGTGTTGGCAATTTTTGCAAGAAAACCAAGCCCGTTCTGTTTACTCGATGAAGTGGATGCTCCGCTTGATGATGCGAACGTGTCACGATTCAATACGGTCGTGAAAAAGATGGCTGAAAAAACTCAGTTTATTGTGATTACGCATAATAAGAAGACCATGGAAATTGCTGAAGCGCTTTATGGAGTCACCATGCAGCGAAACGGCATCTCGAAAATGGCAAGTGTAAGTTTACAATAATCTTGAAAAATCAATAAGTTGCGCCCGTTAAAAATAGCGCAACGCGCATCCGTCGAAAGTGCCGATACCTTTTGTGGAATTTCTATTTAAATTTCGCAGGGATTGTAAGCGCTTTGAACTTAAGAATATTCAAATTAATTTTGTTTCTCTGCTGGGGCTTTTATTTTTCTGCCTTTGCTTCAGAAAACCAACTACCTTTTAGTAAGGATGAGCTTGTCTTGTCATCTGAGAGCGCTAAGACCATCCGCTTTCTTAAAAACACAAAAATAGAAATCGATCTCATAGGGAAAATCAAAAAGCCGTATGATCTTTATCTCAATGGAGAATTGGTTCCCAACAAACAGGGGCAATTTAAAGCGAAGGTAACTCTAGATCCTGTGGGAGAGGGGTATTATTTTAAAATTCGGCGCCCGGGAGTTTCAGAGACCGTTTATCCATTTAAGATCAAGTTTGTTAAGGAAGTCCCACTTCCGCTTCGAGTAAAAATTGAAGGCCAAAAAACAAAACCGATCTCATTAGAAAAAGTGTTTACCGGAACCTTCCCGGCTAAGGATTGGATTCAATTCTCTTGGGCTGAGCCCACTGAAAAAGTTGATCCTGCTTATTTAGAAAAAATCGAAAGAGAAAAACAAGAACTTGCTCGGCTAGAGGAAGAAAGAATCCAGAGAGAAAAAGAAGATCAGGAACGCGCTCTAGAACTGAAAGAAGAGATGGCTCGCTTGGAAGCAGAGCGAATCGAGAGAGTGAAAGCGGAACATGAGCGGATGCTCGAGATGCAGGAAAAATTTGCGCGTTTGGAACAGGAACGACTTGAAAAGGAAAAGCGAGAGAAAGAGCAGATTGAGGAGCAAAAGAAAGAGCAAGCGCGCTTGGAGAAAGAAAGATTAGAAGAAGAACGTGAAGCTAAAGAAAAGGAAAAGGAAAAAGAAAAAGAACGAGAAGTTGCTTCGCAAATGGAAAAATCAAATGAAATGATTGAACAGAGGCAGTACCGTGAGCCAATCGGATTAAATATTAATCAAGGACTAGGTGCCTTCTCCCTCAACCAGACCGACGTCAATTTAAGCAGTCTGAATTGGATGGTGGACGTTTCCTATCAGAAAAAAATTACTGAAAGAATGACAGTCGGAGGGTATGGGAAAAGTTACATCGTACCGCTATCTGTCAGTGGCGCAACTAAAGGCCCCAACGTGATCAAAGCAGGGGCAGATTTAAGCTATGAATTAAAAGATGCCTCCGGAACTCGCTGGATACCTGTTTTGGGCTTTGGATATCAGACGGTGGTCACCTCGGAGCCTCTGGGGTACCGGGATCTTTTCGGCCCCAAACTCGGGTTAGCCGTAGATGTCCCCGTGGGCCCCTTACAATCCTTGAGGTCATCCGTCTCTATGAGTTTCTTTCCGGCGACTGGCCAAATAATAGCTTTTGGGAACAAGGAAATTCACTTTAAAACAGCTTTGCAGTGGAAAGTAGCTTCTTCCTTTCTTTCTTCTTTCTCACTCGGGGCAGATTTCAGTAGCCTTAACTTGTCAATTTCTGGCACAAAGTTAACCAGTTCGGGATACTCTGTGTTCTTTGGCCTTAATTTCTAACTTTGACTTTCCTACCCTAACCCAGTAAAAAATTTGAACAATTCTATATTTGAGGTTGCTCATATGAAGTCGGTTTTGCAAAAGGTCAATCAATTGATTTCTTCATCTCGTACCCCATCCTCTAGTTCAGTTGGGATATGTCAGGGGATAAAGCCAGGTCATTTGGGCGTTTGGGGCAAGTTAGGAAATAGCCAGAGTGAACTTTATCGCTTGATCCTGAGTTATGAAGGAGAAACCAAAACTGGAAAAAAATTAGCTGGTCATTTTTCCTATACCTTTGCTCCCTCCTTGAGTGGACGTTTCTTTCAGTCGATTGAAATGCCTCGCATCTTCAAAGAATTTTTAGTGGGAAAGAATCCCGCCGTCTCTGGAAAAGTCAGCTTCGAGTTCATTGGTTCAGAAGGCACAACAACTTCTGTGATGGAACTTCGCCCAGTTTTACGTTGCTATCGAATGAAAGGAAAGTCGGTTCCCTCAGGACTTCCTGAAAACTTGTGTTGGTTAAGTGTAGACAGTGCAGAACTCGCTGCTCTTAAGAAATCCGAACTCAAAGCCTATAGCGATAAAGTCAAAGCAGAGCTCGAAGAAAAAAGAAAACAAGAAGAAGCTGAAAGAAAAGCCAAAGAAGAAGCAGCTAAGAAAGCGGCTGAGGAAGCTGCAAAAGCTGCTGCTGCAAAAGCCGCCGCCGCTTCTGCAAAACCAGCCGCAAGTGCAGCTGCCGCGGGGGGCGCAGTCGATCGCAGCCAGCCGACTCTCCCAGCAGGTAAAGTTTTGGTTGTCTATGGAAGCTCTACTGGAAACACCAAAAATGTTGCAGAATCTATCAAATCGGAAATGGGTGAAGCAGTTGATCACGTGAAAAACATCACTGAAATTCATCCGGCTGATCTTGCTAATTTTGAAAAAGTAATTGTCGGAGTTCCCACTTGGCACATCGGAGAAATTCAAGAGGATTGGGGAGCTGTTCTTCCTGAAATTGAAGCTTTGAACTTTGCTGGAAAAAAAGTAGCTGTTTTTGGTTTGGGAGACGGTAAAGGGTATCCAGAAACTTATGTAGATGCGATGGCTGAGCTTGTTGAAAAGTTTGAGAAAAAAGGAGCCAAGCTGGTAGGAATGTGGCCCACTGATGGTTATGATTTTAAAAAGTCAAAAGCTGTTCGAGATGGAAAATTCTTGGGACTTGTGATTGATGTGGAAAATCAAGATCATCTTTCTGATAAGCGAGTGAAAGCTTGGGTAGCTCAGCTGCAGAAAGAGTTCTTAGCCTAGTGACCACGATTGAGCCTTACATTTTAGGCAGTGGGGCTGCTTCCAAGGCTATCCAGAAAAGCCTTTCAATTGTTGATGTTTTGAACCCTTCATGGGGAATTGCAAAACCACATCTTTTAAAAAGAAATCAGAAGCTGAAAGATCTTTCCCCAAAAAGAACTCCGTTCTTTTTTAGCAAATCCTCATGCTCTTCATAGTGATTCAATCAAAGAAGC
>RFNV01000197.1 GCA_009927005.1 Pseudomonadota bacterium | reverse complement strand
GCCTATTTTTATTGATGAATTTGACCTTCTCGCTCGTTCACAAGCTAAAGAAACAAGCTCCCCTACCCCTTCTTCATCTAAGCTGACAAACGGATCGATTGGGTAGATTCCCTTTTCCACATACAAGGGCAGAAAGGAACCTGAATCATCTCTCGACAGTCCAAGGGTCATTTGAGTCAAATCGTTTGTTCCAAACGAGAAGAAGGAAGCCTCTTCAGCCAATTTGTCTGCGATTAAAGCCGCTCTCGGTATTTCGATCATTGTTCCGACAGAATAGGGAATCCGAACATTTTGCTCGGATAAGACTTTTTCACACACGGTGTTCACGTCGTTTTTTAACAAGCGATATTCCTCAAGAGCACCGATGAAAGGAATCATAATTTCAGGTTCGATTTTGAATTCTTCTTTTTTGATCAATTCGCAAGCGGCTTCCATAATTGCTCGAACCTGCATGGAATAGATTTCAGGAAAGGAAACTCCTAATCGACATCCTCGATGCCCCAACATCGGGTTGAACTCGTGAAGAGAACGTAGCTTTGCTTGAAGGGTCTCCCTCGATGTGTTCAAAGCCCTAGCTATCGTTGTGATTTCAGAATCAGTTTTTGGTAAAAATTCGTGCAGAGGCGGATCTAAAAGCCTAACCGTTACCGGATACCCTTTCATTTCCCGAAAAATGGCTTTGAAATCTTCTTTCTGCATCGGAAATATTTTTTGAAGTGCGGCCTCTCGCTGTTTTCTGGTTTCGGCCAGAATCATCTCTCTGACCGCCATGATTCGAGATTCCTCAAAAAACATGTGTTCAGTTCTACACAGGCCAACCCCTTCAGCACCAAATCCCCTTGCAACTTTCACATCATTCGGAGTTTCTGCATTCGCACGAACTTTGAGAGTTCGAATTTCGTCAACCCACTTCATGAAATCTTTGAAATACTCATCCAACTGACTATTGATCGTGGGAACATGCCCCACAATTACTTCGCCTGTTCCACCATCAATTGTGAGAATGTCTCCTTTGCGAATCACATTTCCAGCTACTGTAAACAGTTGGTTTTTGTAATCGATATTGATGGTTCCACAGCCTGCAACACAGGGTTTTCCCATGCCTCGAGCAACAACAGCAGCATGAGAAGTCATCCCACCTAAAGCCGTCAAAATCCCCTCTGAAGCATCCATTCCCCCAATGTCTTCGGGAGATGTTTCATGACGAACTAAAATGACTTTCTTATTTTTTTTGCGGCATTCCTCAGCTTCTTCTGATGAAAAAACGACTTCACCAGAAGCAGCTCCTGGTGAAGCAGGAAGGCCTTTAGCGATCACTTCCTTAGGATGTCTTGGATCGAGTCTGGGATGAAGCAATTGCTCAACCTGAGCAGGGGTTACTCGCATGATGGCTTCTTTGGAGTTAATCAACCCCTCTTTCACCATATCAACTGCGATTCTAACTGCCGAGTTAGCAGTTCTCTTTCCTGTTCTTGTTTGGAGCATGAATAGTTTACCTTGCTGGATGGTAAACTCGATGTCTTGCATATCGCGATAATGTTTTTCCAAAATCTGATACGTGTTTACAAGCTCTTGATAAGCTTTTGGCATCAGAGATTCTAAGGTTGGCAAATCAGAGCCATTCGCTGAATCTTTGTTGATTGGACAAGGAGTCCGAATACCAGCTACTACATCTTCACCCTGAGCATTCGAAAGAAACTCACCAAAAAATCTTTTTTCGCCAGTAGAAGGATCTCTTGTGAAGGCAACTCCCGTGGCACAATCATCTCCCATGTTGCCAAAAACCATTGCTTGCACGTTGACTGCAGTACCCCAGTCTTCAGATATTTTATGAATCCGGCGATAACTGATCGCCCGAGCAGAATTCCAAGATGAAAACACAGCTGAAATAGCACCCCAGAGTTGAGCCTTAGGATCCATTGGAAAGGGCTTTCCCGTTTCCATGAGGACCAACTTCTTGAACTCAGTCACCAGATTTTTCAGAGCTTGTGCGGACAACTCGGAATCTGATTTTACACCTTCCCTTCGTCTCTCTTGCTCAATCAGATTTTCAAAATGGTGGGGTGGTACACCCAAAACAACATCTGAATACATCTGAATAAATCTTCGATAGGAATCTTGAGCAAACCGATCGTCTGCTTTTTTGGACAGTCCAATGACCGTTTCATCATTCAATCCCAAATTAAGAACGGTATCCATCATGCCAGGCATACTGACCCTGGCCCCAGAGCGAATGGATAAAAGCAAAGGGTCTTCTTTATCGGAAAATCGAGCTCCCATGATTTTCTCAACCTTTGTGAGCGCTTCAGTCACAGCACTTTCAAGGCCCTGGGGATAACTCTGGTTGTTCTTGTAAAAATAAGTACAAACTTCTGTGCTGATGGTGAATCCCGGAGGGACAGGAAGCCCAAGGCTCGTCATTTCGGCTAAATTAGCCCCCTTTCCTCCCAGAAGGCCTTTCATCTCTTTGCTGCCTTCAGCTTTTCCTTCTCCAAAAAAGTAGACGGTCTTTTGCAAAAGTCCTCCTTAAGACTCTAAATATTTCGCCAGATAATCAGCTACCTTATCCATTGCCACTCGATCTTGAGTCATTGAGTCGCGATGCCGAATGGTGACTGCTTGATCTTTAGACGTCTCACCATCCACCGTAATACAAAATGGAGTACCGGCTTCATCTTGGCGGCGATAGCGTCTTCCGACTGCACCTTTGTCATCGTAAAAAGTATTCCAACGTTTTTTAAGAACCTTGAAAATCTGCTCTGCAGTTTCTGGCATACCATCTTTGTTCACGAGCGGAAAAACAGCTGCTTTGATAGGAGCAATTTTCGGATGGAATCTCAAAACCGTTCGTTCCGCTTCTTCCTCATAGGCATCCACTAAGAAAGCCAGAGTCGCTCGATCGGCCCCTGCAGAAGGCTCAATCACATAAGGGAAATAGCGTTGGTTTAACCCTTGATCAAAATAACTGAGATCTTTTTTACTAAATTCAGAGTGGCGCTTGAGATCATAGTCCGTTCGGTTTGCTATTCCTTCCAGCTCCGCACAACCAAATGGAAAATCATATTCAATATCGGCACATCCAGCTGCATAATGAGCCAGCTCATCTTTGGCGTGTTCTCTTAAGTGCAGACGTTCTTTTTTTATTCCATACTTAAGATACCAGTTATACCGCTCTTCCTTCCAATACTCGAACCACTTCGGAGCATCGGCTGGATTACAGAAAAACTCCATTTCCATTTGTTCAAATTCTCTAGAGCGGAATGTGAAATTTCGAGGATTGATTTCGTTTCGAAAAGCCTTTCCAATCTGAGCAATACCGAAAGGCACCTTCACTCTACAAGTATTAACAATGTTATCAAAGTTGGCAAATATCCCTTGGCAGGTCTCAGGTCTCAAATAAGCAATGCTCGAACTGTCTTCCAGTGCCCCCACATGGGTCTTAAACATTAAGTTGAAATGCCTGACCTCCGTGAACTTATTCTTTGAGCCACAGGTAGGGCATTGATTATTAACAATATGGTCAGCTCTAAAACGACCCCGGCACTGCAAACAGTCCACCATCGGATCGGTGAAGGATTGAACGTGACCTGAAGCTTCCCATACTTTGGAGTTCATCAATATTGAACAATCAACCCCTTCAACATCAGTTCGACTTAAAACCGTATCTCTCCACCAGGCCTCTTTGATGTTTCTTTTTAGTTCCACTCCGAGCGGACCGTAATCCCAACACCCGTTCAAGCCTCCGTAAATTTCGCTTGATTGAAAAATAAACGCCCGGCGACGGCACAAAGAAACCAGGCTTTGCATTTTTTGCTCTTGAGGATTTTTTGACATGCTTTCTCCGAACCTTAGCCCCGAAAACTAGCATAGGGCTTTCAGAATGCCAATAAATAGAATGGTTTAGGCCCTCTTAAAACTGGGACAGAACCTGCCGCAAATGCTCCAGAAAAGGAAAAAGAATCAACACCAAGGCAGGAGGCAGAAAAAAGAAAAGAAGACAAAGATTGGCTCGAGTAGGAGCCGTCCTCAGATGAGCCTCAAAATCTCTTTCTAAATCGCGGCGGAGGGTTCTCGAAAAAGCCTGGACGGCAGGAGTCAAGCTGGCCCCCCGATGATAAAGGTGCCGGAGAACACCAAAAGTGTAGCGATAGCTTTTTAAGCCAAATGAGCTCTCCAGGTTTTGTAACACAGTATTCATGGACTGGTGGGAGTCAGGCCTTTGAAATAATTCTGAAGACTTGATTGCCTCATTCCATGCGTAAGACAAGTCGTACCCAACCGAAACATAAAGCGCCAGGATATCGAAAAAAAGTAGAAGCTCCTTTTTTAGTAAAACCGGTTTACTCTTCGAAGTATCCATATTCCCAACCCTTCCCAGAAAATCACGAATAAAAAAACAAACTTTCCAATAGAGGAGCCAACCGCGTCTTCCATAATTTCTGGTTGGAATCGCCAACAAACCAAACCTAAAATCCAGGGTATAAGTGAAGCAACGAATGCTTGAACCCAAATTTCTGTTTGAAGTCGCTTAATTCGTTTTTCTGCTTGAAATTCAACCTCCAGGATTTGAATTAGGTTTTCGACAAGGGGGCTTAAGGCCAGCCCCTTTCGATAGGCCTGTTCAACTAATATCAACGAGCGATAAACCCATTCTCCAGGGCTTCTGAATTCCAACTTCTTAAAATTGGTTTCTAATGATTTCCCGTTCTGAAAGCCTCTTACAATCCGGCTTAAAAGGAATGTGGCTTGGGAGGATGATTCTAACGAAATGAACTGCACCGCCTGAGGAAAAGGAGTTCCCACATCGAGCAGGCCTTTAATCGCGTATAGATTATTCATCAAATCCTGAGCGACTTGATTTTTGACTCGTGCATATCGCCTGGCAGTGAGGGTTAAAAAAAAGCTGGGCAGAACCAATAAAAAGAGAATAGCGCCTGCAAAACTTCCCGTTGTTGTCCAAGAAACAAAACCCGATATCGCAACGCTCCAAAAGGAAAGCTTTTTTAAAAACCGACTTTCCCGACGAAAAAACTCAATGGAAATCCAATCTTGGCTCTTTAGAGCTCTCAAACACCAATCCTGCAACCACCCCGGAAGCAGAAGCGTTAAAAATCCCATCAGGAGAATGCTGAAACAACCGAAATAGTTAGGGATAAACATTTTCATACTTGGCTAATCTGCAAGGTTAAGACCGAAAGGAAGGACTGATCATGAGTCGCACTGTTATTGATGGAAAAACACTAGCCGATGTCTATTTAAGAAGAGTTGAAATGAGTGGTGAACGAACCGCTCACCTTGTAAAAAGGGATGGTCACTATCAAGCTCTTACCTGGAAATCACTCCACGAAAAGGTTTTAGGAATTTTCGAAAACTACCAAAGTCTCGGAATTGTTCCGGGAGACCGGGTTTGCATTATAAGTAATACCAGATCGGAATGGAATATTTCTGATTTGGCTAATCTTGCCAGTGGCGTAATTACTGTTCCCATTTATCAATCGAATACCGTCGATGACATCATTTATATTCTGGAGCACAGTTCTCCCAAATTGATTTTTGCTGAAGATGATGCACAGGTTGCTAAGCTCATCGAAGCTTTTGAAAAATCCAATCAGAAACTTCCAGTAGTTACTTTCGCAGCAAAGGAAATCATGCGCGATGGTCTGTCTTTGGTTTCCTTTGAACAGTTCTCTCGCTTTAGCGGAAATCAAAAGGTCCATGAGGACCTGGTAAAAATCGCAGGCTCTTTAACTCCGGAGAGCATGGCTTCTATCGTCTATACCTCGGGAACAACAGGACGTCCAAAGGGAGTTGTGCTGACTCACTCAAATTTTGCAGCGGAATGTCGTTCGATTCTTGATGTCTTTGATCTGACCTCTGATGACCGAGTCCTCAGTTTTCTACCCAATGCACACATCCTCGGACGAGTAGAAAGTTTGATGTCGATTTTTTCTGGCTGGGAAATGGCCTATGCAGAAAGTTTGAACTCGATTTCACAAAACTTAGTTGAAACCAAGCCCACGCTTTTGATCAGCGTACCCCGTATCTATGAAAAGGTTTTCTCAAAAATTCAGGCGGATGTTGCTTCAGCGCCCCCGATGAAGCAAAAAATATTTAATTGGGCTGTAAAGATCGGAAGACAAATTGCACGAATGCGCTCGGAACAGTTTCCAATACCGGTGACTCTGCTCGCGAAATATCAAATTGCTGATCGCCTCGTCTTTTCAAAAGTTCGAACAAAAATGGGGGGACGTATTCGAATGACCGTATCAGGAGGAGCTCCCCTTGCTGCTGAGCTTTGTGAATTCTTCCATGCCTGCGGAGTAAAAATTTTGGAGGGATATGGGCTCACAGAAACAACTGCAGCCATTGCAGCGAATTTTCCAGGAGATTATCGATTTGGAACAGTCGGAAAGCCCCTGGGAGATTCTGAATTTAAAATCGCTCCAGATGGTGAAATTTTGGTTAGAGGCGCGATGGTCTTTAAAGAGTACTATCGAGATCCTGTTGCAACCAAGGCCTCATTTACAGAGGATGGCTGGTTCCTTACCGGAGATATTGGAGAGGTTTCAGACCGTGGATTTGTTAAAATCACCGACCGTAAAAAAGAGCTCATTGTTACTTCTGCAGGTAAAAATGTAGCGCCCCAAAAGATCGAAAACTTATTAAAGTCCCAGCGTTTCATCTCGCAAGTGATTGTTTGCGGCGATAAGCAGAAATTCTTGGGAGCGCTAATCACTTTAAATCAAGAGGACATGTCAAACTGGGCAAAAATCTCGGGTATTTCCTTTGCAGATTTTGAAGAACTTATTAAAAAAGAAACTGTCATCAAGCTCATTGCTGACAAGGTTAAGTCAGTGAATTCACAGTTGGCTAGTTTTGAGACAATAAAGAACTTTAAGCTTTTGCCAAAAGACTTCACTACGGAAACTGGGGAACTGACCCCGTCATTAAAGCTAAAACGAAAAGTGATTTTAAATAAATACCAGACTTACGTAGACGAGTTGTTTAAGTAAGTACGGCTTTACTTTTTTGCAGAACTCACAAAAGTAAAGCCGTACCTTTCGGTATCTAGAAGTTTAATACGATTTTTTTGAAGTGGTCGCCACGTTCCTCGAAGTTTCGGAACATGTCGTGGCTCGCACATCCTGGAGATAACAGCACCACATCCCCAGAACGAGATTTTTGATAAGCAACGTAAACAGCTTCCTCAAAAGTCCCTACTAAGAATGTTTCAGAGAAATCGCCGATGGCTCGGTTCATTTTCTCTTTTGCCTCTCCCACGAGGATTAGATTCTTAACATGCTTTTGAACCATATCAGCTAAAGGAGCATAGTCCTCCCCTTTATCCTTACCGCCAGCGATCAGAATCACCGGCTCACGGAAACTCTCAAGAGACCTCATGAGTGAGGCCACATTAGTTCCTTTAGAATCGTTGTAAAAGAACACCTGGTTCTTTTTAGCAACAAACTCCATGCGATGTGGCAAAGGCTTAAATTGGATAAGCACTTTCTGAATTGACTCATTGCTAATCCCGGCCAATTTTGCAGCAAGCATTGCGGCTAATTGATTTTCTCGATTGTGAAGCCCTCGCAACAAAGTGCCTTGAAGTGGGAACACATGATCCTTCCATCGAGCAGATTTCAAATGCAGTCCTGCATTTTCATAATATCCACCCTGGAATTTTTCCTGATAGTGGGCAGGAATCTTTGAGTGCCCATCGGTAGTAAAGTGCAATAATTTTGGAACAGCCCCTGAAAGCGAGGACATCAGTTTGCTGTCACGAATATTGGTGATGATATAGTCTTCTTCGGTCATATTGTTTTTCAACCGAAGTTTTGCTGCTACATAATTCTCAAAGCTTCCATGACGATCTAAGTGGTCTGGAGCAATATTCAAAAATACGGCTACATAGGGTTTAAAGTCATAGCAGCTTTCTAGTTGAAAACTACTGACTTCGCAGACCACATAGTCACACTTATCTTTCTGAAGGGCATAATCAGAAAGCGGAGTACCTACATTTCCACCCAAAAAGGCAGTTTTGCCTCCAGCTCTGATCATTTCAGCAATCAAGTGTGAAGTAGTCGTCTTTCCGTTGGTTCCGGTAACAGCAATAATGGGCTCTTCTATGAACTGGGCAGCAACTTCGATTTCGCTGACAATCGGAATGTTACATTTAGCCGCGTGCTGAAGTGGTTTGATATCGAGTGGAACACCGGGGCTAACAACAATGAAATCTTGTTCGGTGAAAGTTTTTAAAACATGTTTTCCGAGTTCAGATTCGTACTCAACGCCTTCTAACTGATCTAAGAATTCTTTAAGGTCGGTTTTGTTTTTTTCGTCAGTAACTGTGACCTTAACACCTTTTTTTGAAAGAAGTTTTGTAACCGAAGCACCGCTTCGGCCTAGCCCCACAACTAACGCGCGCATTTTCTTCTTAATTGGTAACATCGTTTCTCCTTCTCTTATCTCAGCTTCAGCGTTGCAAGTCCTAACATCGCAAGCACTAAAGAAATAATCCAAAATCTGACGGTGATTTGAGGCTCTGCCCACCCGGATAATTCAAAATGGTGATGGATGGGTGCCATTCTAAAAACTCGTTTTTTAGTAAGCTTATAAGAAATTCTCTGGGTCATCACTGAAACTGCTTCCAGAACAAAGATTCCCCCAACAAGAGCTAGCACAATTTCATTTCGAGTGATAACTGCCATCGTTCCCAAAGCGGCTCCAAGAGCTAAAGCTCCCACATCCCCCATAAATACTTGAGCCGGATAAGTGTTGAACCACAGAAAACCCATGCCAGCACAAACCATAGCTGCACACACAATAGCTAGTTCCCCAGAATCTTTTACGTAGGGAATAAATAGGTAATCAGCAAATTGAATATTCCCGGAAAGGTAAGCAAATATGCCGAAAGTTAAAGCAGTGGTCATAATGGGGCCAATCGCAAGACCGTCTAGTCCATCCGTCAGATTGACGGCATTGGAAGCTCCTACGATCACAAGCCAGGCAAAAATCCAGTAACCATAAGAGATGTTGGGATTCAATTCACGAAGGAAGGGAATATTAAGATGAGTATCTAATTGCATCACCCCAAAAAGGACCGCGATGAGTCCGCCAGCAAATACCGTCTGAAGAGTCATCTTGGCTCTTTCAGATAACCCCTTGGAGTTGGCTTCTTTTATTTTTTTATAATCATCTAACCAACCGATGAATCCAAAACTCACCATCGAAGCAAGAACAATCCAAACATAAGAATTGGAGAGATCGGCCCAAAGTAAGACGGACAAAGTTACTGATAAGAGGATCAAGATCCCTCCCATCGTCGGCGTTCCCGTCTTTTTTAAATGGGATTGGGGACCATCATCCCGAACGTGCTGGCCATATTGTTTTCCTTTGAGGAGCGCAATAAATCGGGGACCCAATGCTAAACAAATCACCAAAGCTGTAATCCCGGCTCCTAGAGAGCGAAAAGTCAGGTACCGAAAAACCTGAAGCGCATGAATGGAATCGCGCAATGGATAAAGAAAATAAAGTAGCAAAAAAATCTCCCGCGCCTGATGTAGTCAAACTTCGAGACTAGAGCAACCGAAAATTTATAAGTATTTGTTTTTATTTGATTTATTTCTTGGCTTGGCGAGCAAGAAAACCTGACTTAATGTCCCAATTTCTGGGGTTTTGAAGCTTTAATTTGATTAACCAGCTTATCTAGAGCGATCCCTCGAGAGCCCTTGATGAAAACCAGGTCTTGGCCCCGCAAGGCTCCCAGCACTGGGGGGGATACTTGTTCCACCGTTTCCGCATAAAAAGTAGCAACTTTTGAATTTGCCTGCTGGACTTCTTGGAGAAGAGATTGAGTCTCTTTTCCCACCGCAAACAAAACTACTTGAGTTGGATTTTCAGAAAACATGTTTGCTATTTGTCTTCCGACTTCTCGATGGAGAGATTCGCTAAAGTCATCTAGTTCTCTCATCTCGCCTAACACTATGATTTTTCTTCCTTTGGGATTCATCAAAAGAACACTTTCCAAAGAAGAAATCAAAGCAGACGGATTGGAATTGTAGGACTCGTCTATCAAAGTGATTTTCGCAGGGAGTTGGGTTATTTGACCTCGACTCTCAGAGGGAACTACTTGAGAAAGCCTTTGCTCTATCTCTTTCCAGGATACTTGAGCCAGTCGGGCTAAAGCGACCGAAGCTGCTAAATTATAAGCATGATGAATTCCAAAGTGAGGAATAGTAACCTTAAAATCGCCCCCTTTGGTTATAAGTTTGAGGCTTAGCGCCCCCGACTGAGGATCAATGCTTCTTTCTGAAATATAAATATCCGCCCTGGGATCTTTAGCCGAATAGGAAATGCTTTTTACGGGCTTAGAAAATGCTTCTCGGGCGGCTCGAACTACCAAAGAATCATCTAAATTAATGGCAACTCCCAAACACGGTTCGGATTTTGATATCCAATCAAAAAGCTCTTTCTTCGCTCGGTAAATGCCGTCTCTTCCTCCCAGTTTTCCAATATGAGCATCACCAATATTAGTGACTGCCCCCCCATAGGGCTGAAAATTTTCACACATTTCGCGAATTTCGCCAAAGCCGTTCATCCCCATTTCAAGCACTAGGTTTTTTGTTTGGTCTTCCAGAAGACAAAGAGTTTTTGAAACACCTAGAAGATTATTAAAGCTTTTGGGAGAGACAATGGTCTGGGGTCCCAAAAGCACTCCCAACATGTCTTTCGTCGATGACTTTCCGGCACTTCCCGTTACCGCTAAAATTTTACCCTGAAATTTCTTTCGCAGGGCTCTACCAATATCGACATAGGCTCTCAAACTACTGGGAACTTCCAAGAAAGGAATGGAATGGTTCCAAGTGGCGGGCCGTTTTTCTCCAATGATAGCCAAAGCGCCTTTTGAGACGACTTCTTCAATGTACTGATGCCCATCAAACTTCTCGCCAGGAAGAGCAACAAAGACTTCCTCTGCTTTAAAAGTTCGGCTATCGCTCGAAATAGCAGTGACAAACTTTACAGAAGTGAACGGACTAGAAAGTTTGGCTCTCGTCCACTCGACAAGGTCATTAAGTGTTACCTGACTGAACATTCTCGTAATAATCCCGAACCACCTGTCGATCGTCAAAGGGGAATTGGGTTGTCCCGATGATTTGGTAGGTTTCATGACCCTTACCAGCAATCAAAA
>RFNV01000227.1 GCA_009927005.1 Pseudomonadota bacterium | reverse complement strand
CCTCCAAATCTCCCCCTAACCCATAAAAAGTAGCAAGTACCGCTAATGCATTGTAGAGATTGTGACTTCCGATCAAAATAGATTCGTACGGATAATGGCCCGTAGGCGTTTTTAACTGAGCTCGCGTTCCTTTAACTGAACATTCTATCGAGCCCGCAAAAAAATCGGCAGAAGAATCCTTCAAAGAAAAAGTGAGCCACCGCTTAGCTTTTCCCTCGACCAAAATACGTTTTGCCCAATCATCGTCTAGATTAACCACTCCCAGAGGAAGGCCAAAATCTGTAAAGAGTTTTAGTTTGCTCTGAAAATAGTTTTCGAAGGTTCCATGGTAATCGAGGTGATCTTGCGAAAAATTAGTAAAAATCGCAGCCTGAAAATGACAGCCCCCCACCCGATTTTGATCCAAAGCAATGGAGGAAACTTCCATAATTGCATGGGTTACTTTAGCAAGATTCATGTCATAGAAAATTTTCTGTAGTTCCAATGGACCAGGAGTCGTGAGCTGGGAGGGAATGCGAGCGTTGCCAATGCAGGTTTCGACGGTTCCGATCATGCCCGACATCAGCTGAGACTTGTCCCACACTTCTCGCATTAAATAGGCACAAGTGGTTTTTCCATTGGTTCCCGTAACGCCAACCAGTGTGAGTTTATCAGTCGGAAAATCAAACCAGGCACTTGCAGCTTCCGCTAATTGCGAGCGGGTATTGTCTACTAAAACTGTTAAGGGATATTTTTCGTAAGCTTCTGGAGAATCCACAATGATAGCTTGAACTCCTCTTTTAAGAGCGTCCTCAATAAAATGATGGCTATCGACCTTTGCTCCGCGTATCGCAAAAAACACTTCGCCCGGCCCTACCGATTGAGCATCCCGAGAAATACCCGAAATGGGGATCTCCAAGGAAACCTTAGTAAGAGCCGTTCTTAGGGGGTTTAAGATTTTTCCTAGGGTTTTCACGCAAAGAGTCGTTTAGCTTGATTTCACGAAAATGTCGAATTTCTAGGCACCGAGTATGCGCAAAAGGGCAAGCTGAACAAATCTTGAATACAGCTAGCGTTCAGCTTGAGCGAGAAAACAAGTGGCATACGACTTGCTTTTTATCCGAACCGTGAGGCTATGGCCCCTAATGAAGGGGGTCACTGAATCACGACTTCAAATAGCTGAAGTGGTTTTTGTTGTAGCGGAGGAGTCATGAAGAGAGTTACGAGTATTTTTGTTGCGGTTTCGTTGATAATTGGGGGGATCCTTACTCCCCAGTCAGCTTCTGCGTGTTCTAGTGGCAATTGCAAGGTAAGCGATTCCCATGGATACTACAAAAAAGTAGTCATCAAAAAAGTTAGAACCGTTAAGAGATCTTGCACAACGTGTGCTGTAGCACCTAGCTGCAGCAGTTGTGGTTTCCGCAGTTACCGTCCGTTCTATGCAGGATACGGAACACGGTTTACGGGTGGTCCTCTGCAGTTCCGATGGGGACAACCGATTCGAAATGTTTTAAGAGTTCCTGCTAGACTCGGAGTGCGAACAGCTTCTTTAGTAGGTGGAGTTTTGAGAGGAGTCGGACGACTCTTTGCTCCTCGAAGATTCTACTAAGATAGACTTCTGACGCTATAAAAGAAACGGGCGTAGCCTCTAGAGCTACGCCCGTTTTATTTTTTGATCGGCTGATTAAAGAGCTACAAAAGGATAAGCAACAGCAAGCATAAATTCGCTTACACTGTTCGAAACGCCTAATCCTGCTTCAGCCACTAAACGCATATCTCCCCAGGGCTTCACTAGGAACTCAGTACCCACCGAAGCTTTCATCGCTAAGCTATTATCGGGAAGACCCAAACGGAAATTAGGAGTGAGATGAGCACTTGCATAAGGACTGATTCTTCCCCAGCTCATTGCTAAATTTTTACTCACAGTGGGAGAAATTCGGACTGCAAAATAATTGGATTCTGTCAGTCTGTTGAAATGAAGACCCCCAGAAAGAGACACACCTGGCTGCGTTCCATTGTCAGCAAGAATGTACCAAGTTCCAGTTAGTCCAAAATTGAAACCAACTTCACCGGCTCCAAACCCTAAACCTGCAGCCATTTCTTCATTTGCCTGATATCTCACTTCAGAAGAAAGATAGGCTCCAGAGGGTTGAAGAGTAAAACCAGGACTCAAAAGCATTTCGTAAGAGTTTGAAGGTAGTACTTCTGCACTTCGATTCATCCCGCCGGGAATATCGCCAGCAAGTGAAGAAAGACAGAAAAGAGCCAATAGAGTCAAAATGATGTTTTTAAGCATAGGTGAAATCTCCTGGTTTAGAGAATTACTTTAACTCTGCTTCAGTTATTGCGCAACCCGCGTAACTTGAGCTCCCAACTTTTGAAGCTTTTTATCCAGGTGATCGTAGCCTCTATCGAGGTGGTAAATACGACTGATGGTCGAAGTCCCCTCAGCCATAAGCGCTGCTACTACTAAGCTAGCACTTGCTCGAAGGTCAGTCGCCATAATGGGAGCTGCTTTTAATCGAGTCGGCCCGTGAACTCTGGCCAGATTCCCCTCGACTTCAATTTTAGCTCCCAATCTTCGGAGTTCGGCCACGTGCATAAAACGATTTTCAAAGATGTTTTCTCGCATATGGCTGATTCCCTCAGCTTGACACATATTGACTAAAACCTGGGCTTGCATGTCCGTGGGGAATCCAGGAAAGCACTCCGTTTCAACAGAAATCGCTTCGTAAGTAGATTTAGGAGTGATGGTAAGAGTTCTTCCGTTCTCTTTTTCAGCGATCCCAAGGCCCATTTTTCGGAATGCTTTTAAAACCGCTGCGAGCTCTGGCCCAGCTGCATTCTCTAAAGTTAATTCACTTTGGGTCGCCATGGCGATTGAAATCCAAGTCCCTGTTTCAATTCTATCGGAAGGAACCGCAAACGGTTTCCCTGGGGGTTTTAATTTTCCGCCTTTAATTTTAATGGTTGAAGTTTTTAGCCCTTGGATTTCAATTCCACACGACTGCAGAAGTTCTCCCAGTGCGACAACTTCAGGCTCCATCGCAGCATTCTCAATAATGGTTTCCCCTTCAGCCAAGGCTCCTAAATAAAGAACATTTTCAGTTCCAGTGACAGAAACTTCAGGAAATACGATTTGAGCTCCTTTAAGACGCGATGGAACGGAGGCAAGAATATATCCTTGCTCAACTTCTACTTTGGCTCCCATGCGTTTAAGGGCTTCTAAGTGAAAGTTTACCGGTCTTGCACCAATCGCACACCCACCGGGAAGGCTCACTTTCGCCTCACCATATTTAGCAACCAGAGGCCCTAAAGCTAAGATGCCCGCCCGCATTTTCTTGACCCAATCGTAAGAGGCTATTTTTTGTTTCACTTGTGGGTGAATTCGAACTTTTCCGGATTCTTTTTCCCAAGAATAGGAACACCCCATATCTTCCAGAAGCTTCAAGGTAGTTTCGATATCCCAAAGTCGGGGAATATTCTCAAAAGAGATTTCTTGATCAAAAAGAAGAGAGGCAAAAAGAAAAGGAAGAGCAGTATTTTTTGATCCACTAATAGAAACCGAGCCTGAAAGAGGACTTTGACCAGTGATTTGTAGAGCATCCATAAGAGCGAATGTTCTACCCCAAACTGAAGGATTCGCCAAAACAGAACTTAACTATCTTTTTCTTTGTTTCTTAACTGCGAGAGCCTTTGAGTAGCTGATTTTTTCAGGTGTTAAGATAACTTCTGGAATGACTCTTGGTATTTTTTTCTCGCGATTCAACTTTCGACCCAAGAGAAAAGCTGCAGCTAAGAACAAGAGAAGAAGCCCTAAATGAATCCCTTCCTCAGTGTGAAGTTTAGTTGAAAAGGGATTTTTCTGAAATTTAATGGGATTTAAGAGACTTTTCAGAGAGGCCCCAAAGTGAGCGCTTGCGGGTGTTCTCTGCGTAAGCAAAGAGTAGTGTTCGGATTCATCTCCGCCTTGGAAATCTTGCGATAGCGCAGCAACGGGCCCTTCCGGCATTTCCAATTCAGAATCTAAATCCAATCCAGAACCGGGAAATTCGATACTTGCGAGCCCTCGGCCCACTTGAGCCCCAGGCGCTTTTTCTTTGGAACCTGCTTCAGTGTGAACCGTATTTTGGATAGATACCGATTGCTGGGCTGGGGTTTGCGCTCCCGCCATCATAGCCAGTCCCGGGGTTTGCATCATACCTATAGCCTGGTTAGGTGAACCACCGGTTGATAACCCTTTAGAGGATTGGGCGGTCCCAGAATCTTTTCCTGTGGGATTTTTCAAAGCAGAAGGTCCAGACTCAAGCCGAGCGAGATCAGATGCACCCGATTGGAGGCCGAGTTTTTCCGCAGCTTCTTCTTTTGCCCCTAAACTCGCACTCAAAGAGTCTTGTGAACCTGATTTAGAGTTTTTATCGGAACGAGCTGCATCGGGTTGGACCGCTTTGTCTTTGAAAGGATCGATTTTGGAATACTTAGCGTAGGTTTCTTCTACTGCCGCTTTAATCGCAGCAAATTCGGCCGGAGTTAATTTACCTGATTGGACTTCTTTTTGGAGTTTCTCCATTTTCTGAGCCATAACTTGATTGGCTCTATCCATTTCTTTTCTTTGGAAATAGTCCATCACCCCTTTGGCCATCAACATTCTAAACATCATGGCTGCTTGTTGGCTGGCGGCTATCGCTTGGGCCGCAGTGCTAGCTCCGTGAGCAGCGTGGGCGGCGACATGAGACGTAGCCGCTGCTCCCGCTCCAAGGGTTCCCGCTGAAAGGCCTGCGGCTGCATTTCCTGTTACAGAAGCTCCGATTCCGCTTGAAACGGATGCCGCCATCGTGGGCGACTCAAGTTCGGATATTCCCACCGAGCTAAAAACGAACATGCCCACAGAAAAACTTAAAAAAAGAGAACGGCTCTTGGTCATTCGTAATCTCCTGATAGTTCTTCCTTAGTGCATAAAAAAAGCCAGCTTTTCCTGTTTTAAGTGGTTGTTTTTATTGGTTATTATTGCGAAGGAATTGTGTTCGTGTACAACTGGAATACAGCCCCGTTCCGCGGCCCGCTTAACTCGTTGAAATCTCATCAGAACAACTGTTGAGTTTTTAGTAAGAGCCGTTATGCCTAACGCTTAACTTTTACACAGTTTGATGTCTCTTTCTTTTAAAAGTGGGCGATCAAGCAAAAGCGGTAGGTATCGAAGCAAGAAGCTGAGTCTAAGAAGAGGGGTGTCTAAAATGCTCCCCTCCTAGGATTGACGATTTTTTTGATTGCACGCACGGGCAGAGGAACGAGCGAGTCTGGCTTTTCACAAGGAAATTTCAAAAAAACGAAAACTCGAGCGGTAAGATGCCTTTCATATGATTTTAAGGTCTGCCGAGAACCTGGGTTGGGTCTTTCACGAAACTGTCCCTTAAAACCCATGGTACAAACTTTCTATGAAAAGAATGAAACAGGCCGAGCACTTAGTCTTAAGAGCAAGGCTCCCCGTATTGAGACTCAGAAAAAACAAAACACTGATTTCTCAACTGCTTTCTGAAACAGCAACGAAGTTCCAAGTAAAAATTTACAATAACTCCCTTAATAGCAACCACATCCACCTCCTCGTAAAAGCCCCCACCCAAAAAAGCCTGCACGATTTCTTACGAGTCCTCACTGGCCAAATCGCGCAAAGAATCACAGGAGCAGTAAGAGGCAAGAAAAACAAAGCAAGTTTCTGGCTAAAGCCCGTTTGGAAAAGAATCGTTCACTGGGGAAGGGATTTTTTAAATCTTCATCGATATA
>RFNV01000195.1 GCA_009927005.1 Pseudomonadota bacterium | reverse complement strand
GTTTGATTTTTAGAACTCTGGGGTGGCCCGCAAGGTCTTTCAGAATTTCAAAGTGGTCCCACGGGCCCCGGTTAAACTCCTGTTTTACTTTTTCTTCTTGGCTTGCTCCAATCTCACAAAGAAAGAGCCCGCCAGGTTTTAGAAGAACGGGAATTCGACTAACCAGCTTTCGAATGACATCAAGTCCCTCTTCTCCGGCTTTCAGCGCGAGTTCAGGCTCTTGTTTCACTTCCTGAGACAACTCTGCATATTCTTCAAAAGAAATATAGGGAGGATTTGAGACAATGACATCGTAGGGGGAAAAACGACCGGCTCCTTCAAAGAAATCTTCCCCATGTAAAAAATATTGGGAGTTCTTTGGTAAGAGAACCGCAATATTTTTTTTAGTATAGACAGCACTCTCGGAATTAATCTCGAATGCATGCCACTCAATGTTTTGGCGCTTGAGAAGTACACTGATTCCAATATTTCCAGTCCCAGCCCCTAGTTCAGAAACTTTGAGAGAACGACTCAGTTCAAAACCTAACACTTCGTCCACTAAGAGCTCTGTCTCTCGGCGGGGAATCAAACACCCTGGACCCACTTCAAATTTTGATTCGTAAAAGTATTCAAAACCTAAAATGTACTGCAAAGGCTCTCCGGATAATCGCCGTTCTAAAACACTTTTTAATTTTTCCAAATCAGAAGATTTCAAGGCTTGATCTTTTTTTAAAAACAATTCAGTAGGACTTAAATTTAACGTTCTTAAAACTATCTGTTCTGCATGTTGATGGGAGTCAGCAAAGTGAAGACATGCCTTTTCAAGACGCTCTCCAGCATCTCGTAAAAATTCTTGAAGGATCATGCGGATTCAGAGTGTTGCTTAAGAGCTTCCGCTTCGTAGTGAGCACTCAAAGAAGTTAACATTTCG
Organism: Pseudomonadota bacterium; assembly: GCA_009927005.1. GTDB lineage: Bacteria > Bdellovibrionota > FAC87 > UBA2466 > UBA2466 > RFNO01. The sequence continues at coordinate 30,040 of RFNV01000195.1, read as the reverse complement.
TCGATATCTCCCCCCACAAATTCATTTACTTTGTGAAGTGTCACGCCAATGCGATGATCGGTGACTCTGCCCTGAGGAAAATTATAGGTTCGTATCTTTTCACTTCTATCGCCCGTGCCTACTTGGCTCAAACGATCTGCTGCAATCTTACTGTGTTGTTCTCGTTGTGCGATATCTAGAAGCCTGGTTTTTAAAACCTTTAAGGCCTTTGCTTTATTTTTGTGTTGGCTTTTTTCATCGCGGCAAACCACTACGAGCCCCGACGGGTTATGGGTAATCCGCACAGCTGAGTCGGTTGTATTTACGCTTTGTCCCCCCGGACCAGAGCTTCGAAACACATCAATTCGAAGATCATTAGGATTAATATCGACTTCAACATCTTCTGCTTCTGGAAGCACTGCCACTGTCACAGTGCTCGTGTGAATACGCCCTTGAGTTTCTGTTTTTGGAACCCGTTGAACGCGATGAACACCGCTTTCATATTTAAGCACACTGTAAACTTTATCTCCCCGAATCATGAGGATAATTTCCTTGTATCCTCCAACATCGTTGGGAGTCGCTTCCATGAGCTCAACTTGCCAACCGCGCTTTTCGGCATACTTTGAATACATCTTAAAAAGATCGCCCGCAAAAATCCCCGCTTCATCTCCACCCGCAGCAGGGCGAATTTCCACCATCGTGTTTTTATCGTCGTTAGGATCCTTTGGGAGAAGAAGAACTTTAAGTTTTCTTTCCAGTACCTTTAACTCAATCTCAAACTCTTTATTTTCCTCAGCAGCGAGTTCTTTTAGTTCTCCGGACTCCTGTTCGATGATGGTTTTGTTTTCTTCAAACCGATTTTTGACTTGGCGGAAATGGCGATAGGTTTCAACGAGAGGTTGAAGATTCGCGTGCTCTTTTGAAAGTTTTTGAAACAGCTGGGTATTGTTAACTACCTCCGGGGAAGTCAACCGAGTCTCCACATCAGCATAGTGGAGCTCTACCTCATCAAGTTTGTGGAACATTTAAAAAAGATTGGACCGTTAGTAAGTACGTTTGTTGCCGTACTTTTTCTTAAATCGCTCAACACGGCCTTCAGCATCTACCAGCTTTTGTTTACCAGTAAAAAGCGGATGGCAGTTGGAGCAAATTTCTACTCGGATGTCTTTCTTCGTAGCACGAGTTTCAATCTCGTTGCCGCAAGCGCAACGAATCGTAGTGGAATAATATTCTGGATGACCTTCGGACTTCATAAGTATTCGACTCCTAGTAAAAATCAGAAAGGGAATCTGCCATAAAAGGCTATAAGTTGCAATGGCTTAGGCCGGACCGCTCGTAGTGCGGTTGGATTCGATAGACCTCCCCCTCTAGGCCAGAGACCGTTAAGACTTCGGAAATACAACGCTTTCCATCAACTCGGTCCAAATGAATCACCCCAAATATTTGGGAAGCCACCCATTCTCGAATTACCTTTAGGGGGATTTGAAGCCCCGCCAAGAGGGCTAAAGACTCAAATCGCCTCAAAGCATCCCTGGCTGAATTGGCGTGTAGTGTTCCCAAAGATCCCGAGTGCCCAGTATTCATTGCTTGGAGCATATCGAAAGCTTCTGGGCCTCGGCATTCTCCTACGATAATTCGATCGGGACGAATGCGAAGAGCGGTACTCACCAAAGCTCGTAATGGTACACCGCCCTTACCCTCAGGGCTCGGAGCCCTTGCTTCCAAGTGAACCAAGTGAGGGTGGGGAGAATCGAGCTCAATCACTTCTTCGATTAACACGATTCTTTCGGAAGAATTCATTTCTGCTAACAAAGAAGACAAAAGTGTTGTTTTGCCACTTCCTGTTCCCCCACTGATCAGAAAGTTCTTTTTTGAGCGGACTTGATCTCGAATCCATTTTACTAAATGAGAGGGACCAAAAGCGCTTAGAGGGACCGCTCCCGCTCTCTTTTTCTTTCGAATACTTATGAGGGGTCCAGGAGCTGCAAGTGGTGCAAGTACGATATTGAAACGACTTCCATCTAAACACCGTCCATCAATATAAGGTGCCGCAGCATCAATTTGCCTTCCACACGGAACCACTAATCTTTCGATGAAATGAAACAAAGCTGATTCATCAGCTAGAGGGTGAACTACCTGCTCGAGATTCCCTTCCCTCTCGACGTAACAGCTTTTAGTCCCATTGATCAAAATATCCGTAACAGATTCATCTGAAAAAAGCGGCGCTAAGGACTTGGAAGGCCCCACTAACTGTTGTTCAATTTTTTCAATCATCGTAAGTGTGAAACCTTCTTAGAAATTTATCATTTGCATCATTTTCAATTGCTTTTGATGTCATTCCAATCGTCACCGCCATGAGAAGATCGGTGTTCTTTCTGCCCGACCCTGAGCTTGTGAAGAGCAGAGCCCCTAAAAGGGGGATATCTCCTAACAACGGAACTTTTTGTTCGTCCACCTGACGGGTCTGCCTGGTAAGTCCCGACAGAATGACTGTTTCGCCATCCAGTGAATCCATCTTGGTTGAAAAGTTTCTGGCAACGATGGAGGGAATGTTTTCTAATTGATAAGAATGATCGAGTTCAGATATTTCAAGTTGAATGTCAGTTTGAAAATGAATTTGATCGGGGCTCTCAGGCTTAACCTTGGCCGTAAGACCATACTTTTTCCAATCAACTTTTCTCTGATATCGTCCAAAGGAGTCCGTCCCCGTACTTACCGGAAACTCCCCTCCCGAATGAAAAATAGCTTGTTCCCCTAGCCGGACGTAAAGTTCGGGGCTCGCTACGATTCTCGCCCATCCCTCTTTAAGCAGGAGCTGGAGAAAACCACTCGCTGTCGAAAATGAAAGAGAGTAATTAATTCCGGCGGAGGCAGCAGAACTTTGGATAGTACCCGCACCCCCAAACGTTAAAGTCTCTGGCCATTGCACTCCAGAGTTTCTGCCGATGCTCTCATTGATTTCCAGAAATTGGAGAGAGACGCGAGCGACTTGGCCACGAAGATTTAATGGACTGCTCTCGATTGATTCTGAAGGAATCACGGCAACAAAAATTTCTTTTTCCCGCTCCTTTTCATCCCACACTCGAAGCGATGTCTTCCCCAGGGAAAGTCCAGTTAACAGAATGGTCGACGGGGGAATTGTTTTCACCTTAATGATCTTAGAATTTCCTACTGCTACGCGGGAAAGGTTTGCGATGGTGAGTGTTTGATTTTGGTTTTTTCCAAGTACTAGAGTCTCTGCCCCAAAACTATAAATCCCCACTGCTCCAAGCAAACAGATCCTGAGAACTTTCATCCAAGGGTTCAATAGCAATTCAAAAGCCAGTGCGGCCAGCTGGGTAAGGCTGGCCGCTCGGGGGTTACCGGGGTTTTTTCGGTCAGTAAGACCGCCATTGAGGCCTCTTTTTAGAAGCCTTCAATTCCTAAGCTTTCGTTACGATTAGCTTCAGCAATGAAGCCTCGATTGTCGGAGCGGTTTGAGATGTCGACATATTGGGAAATGATAGTGCTTCCCAAAACACCACCTGCGTGTGTAACAGCTGCGACTTGATATTCACCATTAACTTGTTTTAGAGCAGGTCCGCCACTGTCTCCGGGGCAAGAACCAGCTCGGTTGTCTGGACCAATGATTCCGCGTGAGTTTGAGGAAGTGACGGGAGTGTAGAATTCAACGTAGCTATTAACGTTCGCAACCTGGTTAGTGCCCGCTCTCTTTACTCCTGCCCCTCTTCGAGTATCGATGTTATTGCAACCATAGCCAACCAGTGTCGCGGTTTCTCCACTGTGAACTGAATCGGCGATCTTCATCACGTACTGAGACTGAAAAGTTCCTTCTGGAAAAATGAGGATTGAAATATCGTGCGGATCGTCGATTTCACCAGGTCCGTAGTTTACTTTTCGATAAGTTGAAACTGAAGAACCAAAACTGCCATAAACAACATAGCGTCCTGATCTCAAAGTGCAGTGAGCGGCAGTAAGAACGGATTTAGGACTGATAATGGTTCCTGTGCAAAGGCCTCCGTTAGGAGCCGACACCATCACTACGCCTGGAAACTGAGTGGTTTCCGAAACATTGTATTTTGAAGCCTGAGGAAGCCCGCTTTCCAAATCCAGCGCCTTCTGACAGGAAATTAAAGAAAGACTTACAACTAAAAGCGCGGCTAACCGCGCGAATGTGCCGACGTACCTCATAGAAACCCCCTGAACCAGTTACGTACCCCGAACCTCGCTAGGGCTTACCCCAGCCCTATGGGTTAATTGCGATTGGAATCATGAGTTTGAGGATGCAAGCAAAAGACCACTTTTTTTTTATTTTTATAACCTTTTGATTCAAAGAGGTTTTTCCTTAAATTCGTCTAACCTGGTAACACCTGAAAAGTTCTTACTCAGGTGACTAAGTTTTAGGCGGTCTCTCACCTGCCAACGAAAAGGATTTTGAATTCAGAAACTTAAGGCCCGCAAATTATCTAACAGCCCCCTTTTTTGGATGATCGAGATTTAAAGCTGCTGAAACCAAAATGAAAAATAATCATTGTGAAGATTGTGATGTACGAAAGTTCGTCTCTGTATTCAGTCAGTTTTGAAATCTGTGTACTTAGTCGCAACTCCTTTTGATAAATGAGTCGGGTATTTTTTTTCGTTGAGGGCTAGCTTTTCTAAAACAGCTTCTTCCAGAGGAACGTTCAATTTATCAGATAGCCTTAGCAGATAAACACAGATGTCAGCGAGTTCATGTCTAACCTGAGTCGCCGTTTTGGGATCTTTCATGACCTGATTTGATTCTTCAGAAGTCAACCACTGAAAAATTTCTAGAAGTTCTCCTACTTCACCCGCAAGAGCCATCACCAGATTTTTGGGGTCGTGATATTTCTCCCAATCTCTATCGCTAACAAACTGACGAATTTTTTCTTGTAGCTTATTGGTGTTCATGAGGTCAGTTTTAAAACTCCTCGAACACAGTTTTCAATTCCAGTGAAAATATCGTGAAGAGCTGCGTGGCCAAACATATAAGCTCCCGTGGTGACGATCTTGTTTTGGGAATCAATGTGGCATTCGGTTACCTTTGTTGCTTGATGCTTGTGACCACATTTTTCAATTTCCTGGGCCGCCTCTCCCATTTCACCCACTGTCAAAGAGAGGTTTTTCCCTCGAAGGGAGAGAGCAAGAATCGCCGGGGCAATACAAATAGCACCAATGGGCTTCTGCTTTTCAAAAAATCCCTGGATGATTTTTTCAATCTCTGGACGAACAGTTCCCTGACTTCCTTTTGAAGCGAAGGTGCAAAGATTTTTTGCGGCTCCAAAGCCCCCTGGAATAAGGAGCGCATCAAAATCAGCAATACTCATTTGAGAAAGTGGCTTTACATCCCCCCGAGCAATTCGAGCTGACTCCACCAACATGTTTCGTTTTTCAGAAGCACTTGCTTCTCCCGTAAGGCAATTAACGACGTCCGCTTGAGGGGCATCGGGAGCAAAGCATTGGACTTTCGCATGTTCCTGACTGAGTGCCCACAGGGTAGCGACTGCTTCTCGAATTTCACTCCCATCTCGGTACCCACTACCACAGAGAATAACGGCTACTTTTTTCATAAAACCCTCCTCAAAATCTTCCCCAGTTTAAGTCTGGAATGACAGCCTCCTCAAGCAGAAAGCAGAGGGGTAAAAAGTCGGGGGCGGGTAGACACTAGTGACAATTCGTGTCCCTTTTTTGAAAAAGCATCTCTTTTTAAGGCTGCTTAACCCTTGAAATGATTGAGTTTAGTCCTTCTCCTTTCGGCACTTAGCTTGCAGATCTCCCGTATGCCGTTTGAGAGCGGCAGAGAGAGAAGAGGAGTGGATGTTTAGCGTTAAAGCGCTTTGGGACAAGCTGTTTCAAGCTGAGACCCCCGAGAACCCAAAGACAGAAAGAGTAACTCAGGAGATCAAAGGGTCGATCTATTCGCTCATTGCGCTCTTTGAGTTTATCGCCCTTACTTCTTACCTTCCTTTAGATAGTTTTAATTTATTTAGTGGCCGTTTTGATCACATCAATAATATGGGGGGCCTCGTAGGAGCGCTCTTCTCTGAGTTGTTTTTGGGAACTTTGGGAATCGTAGGCTACTCGGTTGTTCTCATGACGATTGCAGCAGCTTTTTGTGCTTTTCGTGGAGTTTCCGTTCGCACTATTTCGGTTCAACTGATGGGTGGCGCATTCGCTACTTTTTTAGGATCCATTGCAAGTCACCTTTTCTTTTCGACTAGTTCACCAGAGGCTAGCCTTCTTCAAGGTGGCTGGATTGGAAAAACGATTGGTGGCTTTTTAGAAAATTACCTAAACACCACTGGCACTTTGATCTTGGTCAGTGGCGGCTTTTTAATAACTCTTCTTTTAAGTACCGGTCTTTCCCTTCTGTCATTTTGGCGACAGGTTTTCCCAGAAGATGAAACCTCCAGAAAAAAGGCTAAAAAAGAAGGAGTTGTTGAAGAAGAATTAGAAACTCAAGAAGAAGAGGAAAAAGCGCAGCCTAAAGCAGCTTTGAAATCCGTTGAATTAGCTCCTAAACCAAAAAAGCCCGCAAGAAAAAGCCGAAAGAAATCCGCAGAAGTAGAAACTGAATCTGCCGAGGCACTTGAGAATGAAATTCCAAAGGATGCTGCAGCTGCCTCCCAAGAAGAAAACGAGGAAGCCGGAGAAAAGATTTTCACTTTTAAAGAGGTTATTCCATTCAAGGGATCTTATTCCCTTCCTTCTCCCAGACTTTTAAAGGGCGACTCAGGAAGCGCTAAGAAAATGTCTAAAGGCGAAATTCGAGAAAACATTCAAAAGCTCTGCGAGCATCTCTTATCGTTCCAAATCACGGGCGAAGTTGTAGATGTGAGCCAAGGCCCTGTTCTAACCACCTATGAGTTCAAACCCAGCGCTGGAGTTAAACTCAGTAAAATTGCTGCTCTCCAAGATGATTTGGGCATTGTTTTAGGAACCAGAGAATTACGAATCGTTGCTCCGATTCCCGGAAAAACAGTCGTGGGAATTGAAGTGCCCCGGCCACAAGCTGAAACGATTACGTTGAAAGAACTTGTTTCTGAAAAGGGATTTGAAGATAAGAAAATTCGTATCCCCGTCGTCCTAGGAAAAGCGACCGATGGAACTCCAGTTTATGCAGATTTGGCAAGTATGCCTCACTTGCTCGTTGCGGGTCAGACGGGTTCTGGTAAATCCGTGTTTATCAACTCGCTTCTCATGAGCTTCCTCTACCGAATGAGCCCTCACCAATTAAGACTCATTCTGGTTGATCCTAAAATGTTGGAGTTGAATGTCTTTGATGGCCTTCCACATCTTATTACGAATGTGATCACAGACAACGGAGTTGCGTACAATGCGCTTAGCTGGGCAGTGATGGAAATGGAAAGACGTTACGGTTTGATTGCCGCAACGGGTTCGAAGAATTTAGATTCTTATAATGAAAAGCAAAAACGACCAGAAGACAAATTGCCTTTCATTGTGATTGTCGTCGACGAATTAGCGGACGTAATGATGTCTGGCGGAGAGTTAGTGGAAGTGGCCATTACCCGTTTAGCACAAAAAGCCCGAGCAGCTGGCATTCACTTAGTCATTGCAACTCAGCGTCCCTCAACAGATGTGATCACGGGCTTAATCAAAGCCAATATTCCTTCACGATTAGCTTTCAAAGTTCCTTCAGGTATCGATTCCCGAACGGTGTTAGACACTTCAGGTGCTGAAGAATTGATTGGGCGAGGAGACTGCTTAATGACTCGACCTGCAGTTCCTCTTCAAAGAATGCACGGTACTTTCGTCACAGAAGAAGAATTGAAAAAAGTAGTCAAATATTGCATCAACGGAAAAGACTACTCCTCGAACTACATCGACTTTTCTGGAAAGAATCCCAATAAGAAAGATTAATTAGTTCCAACGGGGCCCGTCAGAATCGGGCTTACTACCACTGCTTTCATTTACAATTAAAGTAAATTGCCGACGGAGCCGTTCCCTCTCAGCTTCTTTGTTTTTACCGCCCCCCTTGCCCCCTCGAGGTCGGACATATTTCAAATAAATGTAGAGTGCACCAATTCCCATTCCCCCTAAATGAGCAAAGTGCGCGACATTATCTTGGGCGCGAGCTTGAACCCCGGTCACTAACTCAAAAGCTGCCATTAAGAGAACAAAATATCTGGCTTTCATCGGAAATAGAAAGAAAACCAACATGTATCTTTCACCGAAGAAGATCCCATAAGCAGCTAGGATTCCATAAATAGCCCCACTGGCCCCAATGATGGGGGTGTAGGAGCTGGAAACATCTAAAAAGAGTGTATTGACCAAAAAGTTAAATACGCCAGCGCCAATCCCACAGACAAAAAAGTAAACTAAGAATCCCTTTTTTCCCAACTTCGACTCAATTTCGGAGCCGAAAAACCACAAAATGAGCATGTTCAGCAAGAGGTGGAGGGGGTTCCCATGCATGAAAATATAGGTCACAAACTGCCAAAGCCAGAAATCATTGTAAACACGAGCAGGAACCAATCCCAAAATATCCGTGAGGTAAAGCCCCCCGGGTCGAAACCCGAGACTGGTCAGAAAAAAATCGAGAAAATAAGCAGCGACACAAGTAGAAATGAGGACCTTGGAGTTGGCAGTTAAAGGAGGTGCTGGACTGACTTGATCGAATCGATTGTTCATGGGTGCTCTATTTCTTCTAATTCAACTAAAACTCCACCAAAACTTTTTGGATGAATAAAAAGGGCTTTGCCCCTAGCCGCTTTTCGAATTCCCGGAGGCAGGATAGCCATTCCGGCATTTTCAAGTTTTTTGGCCCAATCCTCTATTCCTTTTACTTCAAAAGACAAATGATGAATCCCTCCCTGAGGCTTCTTTTCTAAAAATTTGCTGATGGGAGAATCGCTGGTTTGGGGCTCAAGTAACTCAATACAAACTCCTGAAGAAACCTGCAAAGGGAGCATGGCCACTCGTACTTTTTCTGTTGGGACTTCATGCTTACTCTCAATCTCTAACGAAATTGCACGTAGTTTTTCGGCCACTTCATGAATCTGAGGGCAAGCAATTGCTATGTGGGATAATTTTATAGACATAAAAAGCTAGACTACCCAAGATCAGTCAAATCCGCCACTGGAAGGATTGGATTGAATCAAATCCTGCAAAGATTTGCCTTTGCCGCCTTGCCGTCTTTCTACCGAATCAAATTTTTCCCGAAGCTCTAACCGCATTTTTTCTTTTTCTCTGTAAAAACACTGCCGGAAAAGCTTGGAATCCTGGTCTTTGTAAGGTGCACATTTTCTGAGCCATTCTTCTCTTTGCTCAGAGTTGTAATCTGGGTCCGCATCAAACTCTCTCCCCTTGGGGGAAAGCCCGGCTGGGGTATTTTTATTATCGCTGGGAGGATTGAAAAAGTTTGGGTCCAAGGCTTGGATATAGCCGCTGGGCTTCAAAGGCCCGGGGATTGAGGAACTGCCATCCGTATTCACAGTGCCCTTATTCATTCCCGATGCGGCAGGAGGAGCTGCGGGAGCTGGGGCTGGAGTTTCGGCCCAAGCTGAGACACCAACTAAAACCCAAACCAATCCCAGAAGCTTCAAAACATTCTTCATGGATTCCCCTTTTTCATAATTTTACCTGAAGCGTCGAACCACTTCTACCTTCGAATTTTTTGAGCGTAAAAAAGAAGTGACTAAACTGTAGTCGGTTATTGCGATATGTACTGGCAATCTTTAGAATCTGGCCTCACAATAAGAGGAAAAAAGGGAGGCTCAAATGACCCATCCTACAGAAACAAAAAATCCAAATCCGATTGGACTCGCGGGAATTGAATTTATTGAATACGCGACTCCAAAACCCCAGGTACTTGAGCAGCTCTTTATCAATTTGGGTTTTGCAAAACTAAAACAAAACACCCGCATTAAAGTTGATTACTACCGACAGCACGATATTCATTGGTTACTCAACTCACAGCCAGGGAGTTTTGCTTCCCGATTTTCGGAAATGCATGGCCCATCCATTTGCTCAATGGGCTGGCGAGTAAAAAATGCAAAAGAAGCCTTAAAAGAAGCGGTCGCTCGGGGCGCTCGGGCATGTACCGAAGGGGACTACAAAGACAAGTTGGGCCACCCGATTCCTGCTATCTACGGAATTGGCGATAGCCTTATTTATTTTATTGATCATTACAAAGATGGAAAGTGTTACGACGAAATGGGTTTTGAGTCGGTCATCAAAGGAGAGATGGCCTACAAAACAAAAGGCTTTGCAATTGTCGATCACCTGACAAACAACGTTCCTTCTGGAACCATGGAACAGTGGGCGGGTTTTTATAAGAATATTTTTGGGTTCACAGAAGTTCGTTATTTTGACATCAAAGGAAAGAAGACGGGACTCACTTCTTATGCCCTTCGCTCCCCCGATGGAAGTTTTTGCATTCCCATCAATGAAGCCAGTGACGAGAAATCGCAGATCAATGAGTATTTAAGAGAATATAAAGGGGCCGGGATCCAGCATGTGGCCCTGCTAACTCAAGACATTGTCCGGTCTCTCAGAGAATTGAAATCTTCGAATGTATCGATGCTCGAAGTAGAGCCCGATTATTACAAAACCGTTTTTGAACGAGTCCCCAATGTCACAGAGGACAAAGCAACTCTTCAAGAATTAGGAATTTTGATTGATGGCGATGAAGAAGGTTATCTGCTTCAGATCTTCACTCAGAATTTGATTGGGCCTATCTTTTTTGAAATCATCCAACGAAAAAACCACCTCTCATTCGGAGAGGGTAATTTTGGAGCTCTTTTCCGCTCGATTGAACGAGATCAGGAAAAACGGGGTGTGTTGTAGCTTTTAGGAAAGCACAAAAAACTCGCGATTAATCTTTACTGTAGCGCAAAAAACTCGCAAAATGAAAATATGGCAGTTCGATACCTAGAAGCCCAAATAAAAAAAGATCTCAATCGAAAAATGGTCTTTGTTGGGGGGCCGCGGCAAGTTGGTAAAACGACCCTGGCCAAACAGGTTCTGGGAAAGAAAACGGGTTACTTAAATTGGGATGACTCTTTGGATCGTGAGCGTATTCTCAAGAGAGAACTACCCAGCAGCAAGCTCTGGGTTTTTGACGAAATTCATAAATACCGGTCATGGCGAAATTACTTAAAAGGACTTTTTGATAAAGAGAGAGAACATCATCAAATACTCGTCACGGGAAGTGCTCGTTTAGACTTCTACCGATTTTCGGGTGACTCGCTCCAGGGGCGTTACCACTATCTCAGAATGAACCCCATTTCATTCGCTGAAGCAAAAACCTGGGGAGACTCAGACTTGAATACGCTCTTTAAGTTCGGGGGATTTCCAGAACCTTATTTTGAGCAAAATCTCACCCTGCAAAAGAGATGGTCCAGGGAATATCGGACTCGCTTTTTAAAAGAAGATCTGATTGATTTAGAACGCGTTCAGGACCTTGGCTCCCTTGAACTTTTGATGCTCCGACTACCTACTTTGGTGGGTTCTCCGCTTTCGATCAACAGTTTGAGAGAGGACTTACAATTAAATTTTCGAACCGTTAGTCGATGGTTAGAAATCTTGGAAAGACTTTACCATATTTTCCGGATTTCACCTTTTGGAGCTCCCAAAATTAGAGCGGTGAAGAAAGAACAAAAACATTACCACTATGATTGGACATTAATTTCTGATCCAGGGATCCGATTTGAAAACTTGGTAGCTGCTCATCTTTTGAAGTGGGTACAGTTTTTAGAAGATACCGAGGGGCGTAACGTAGAACTGCGGTTCTTTCGAGACATTGATGGGAGAGAAGTGGATTTTGTGATTATGGAAGAGGGAAAGCCAGTTCAGTTTATTGAGTGTAAAATCGGAGATGAGCCGATAAGTCGCGGTATTTATTACCTAAAAGAACGGTTTCCAAAAGTTGAAACTTGGCAGATATCTCTTCAAGGAAAAAAAGACTTCGAAAAAAATGGAATTCGCGTTTGCCCAGCGGCTACTTTCTTAGAAACCCTTGTTTAAAATTTTAAGACTAAAAACGGTCATATCGGTTGACGAAATTTGTCATTTGGATAGCTATTTTCCCAGCAAATCTAGCTGAATTCTCATGGCATACAGGTTGCTTCTGTAAAGGCCGGCCAGTGGGCCTTTTTGAAGGGTGGGGTTATGGGTCGTCATAAGAAATTGACTGAAGCTGAGCTAGAAAACACACAAACAACTTTAACGATAGAAGACTCTAACCAAGCTGAATCAGAAGAAGCTGAGCTTCTTGCTGAAACCGACAGTGAAGTCGTTGCTGAAGTAGAAGCCGCTGAAGAAGTAGTTGCCGAAGAACCCGTTAAGAAACCGAGAAAGCCTAGAAAACCACGCGCTAAGAAAGTTGAGTCCGTTGCTGTTACCGAAGAAAAAGCAGAAGTCTCCGGACCTGCTCCAGTTACCGTCGCAGCACCAGCTCCCAGTGATACCCATTTAGACCAGTGGGCTGCTATCAAACAACTTTCTGAATCGGTTGCTTTGATTTTAGAAAACTCTAAAAAGCTTCAAGCTCCTCCTCCGAGCCTTGATTTTGATACGAATGAATTTTTACGTCCTGAACAACAAGCTCCGAAGACTTTATTCATCACAAAGTTTGCAACTGCAGCAAGTATTGTTGCGACCATACTTTCGCTTGTTAGCTTGTCTTTATCTCAATCGGCAAGACAAGCAGTACTGGGAGCACTTGAACCTTTGAAACAATCTCAATTAGGAATAGCAGCTAAACCCAGCACTGGGGAAGAAGCTTTGCCTTTTAGAAGAAGCCCTAGACGGAATCGATAGGCCGGAAAAGGCCTCTCAGATCACCCACAAGATACAGGCTTCCCGTAAGAAGTAATGTGTCTTGAGGAGTCAGTTTCTTTCGCAATTCATTAAACGCTTTCTCAGGGTCTTCTTCATACTTTGCAAGAGTTTGGTATTTCCCATCGTACTCCCCTCGCGCTCTGGGTACTCGAGTGAGCAATAATTCTTTTGAAAATGGCAAAAGAGCTTTAATCATTTGAGAAGCTTCTTTATCGGGACCAAACCCACACAGCACATAGAGATTTTTGGCTCCTAGTTCTTGCAAAGTATTCGTTAAGCTTTTCATTCCTGCGACGTTGTGGTCTCCCGACAGAATAATTCTTGGGTTTTCTTGAACGGTTTCTAAACGGCCCGGATTCACCATCGAGCGAAAAGCTAATTGAAGCGTTGAAACCGGAATTTCGGGAAAAACTTTTCTTAAAAATAAATAAGCGGTAACTGCATTTTCCAAAGCCCCCCCAGAGGGATTCTTGAGAAAAAAGTTGTGACCATCAATGAGGACTTCTTGTCCCTCCCAACTTTTTCGAAGAACTTTTCTGGGAACAGAATCAGTAAAGTACAAAGGAGAAGAAAGCCGTTCACATTCCTTTTGAAGAATTTCTCTTAAAGTAGGCTCCTGAAGCCCACTCACCACCGGCACTCCAGAACGAAGAACCCCCATTTTCTCGGCAAGAATTTTCTCAAGGCTATTTCCCAAATATTCGGCATGGTCCCAACTGATATTGGTCAGCACGACGCCTTTGGGCTCGGTTACGTTCGTAGCGTCTAGGCGCCCGCCCATTCCTACTTCTAAGACATTGAAATCGGGATGGGTCTGAGCGGAATCCCAAAAGAAGATGAGGGTCAGGAACTCAAAGTAGCTCAACTTCCATTTCTGAGCAATCGGAGCTAGGCGCTCTACGTGTCCGCTCAGGCGCTCGACGGACCAAGGATGAAGCCCATCTTGAAATCGCTCTCTTAAGTGTTGGAGGTGGGGAGAAAGGTAAGTCGCCACGCGAGCGCCATGAGTTTTGAGTGCTTCGCTAATAAAGAGAGTCGTACTGCCCTTACCGTTTGTGCCTGCAATGACCAACGACTTTACAGTTTTTTCAGGATGACCGGCTTCTTTGAGCGCTCCCAAAAGGTTTTCGAGCGAGTAGTGAATGCGTTTCTCGCCTCCCAACTGCTCTAGAAAAGATTCCCAAGAAAAACTGTTCACTGTGATTTTCCCCTCTGTAAAGAGTCGATACAGTTTGGATACAGTGATTTCAAGAACTTAGCGAATGCTGTCAGTTTTCCATCAATCGCAGTGGTCGCGTGTAAAAGAGAATACCACCCGTCAACAATACCGTAACTAATTGAAATAACGATGTTTTCTAAAAGCATCCACTTCCCTGACTTTGGCAGAAGCGTTGCAATCTCTCTCAAGCAAATGGGGCAATCAACTTTTTAACCTGTAAAAGGGGGAAGCTGTGACTATCGCATCAAACATCTATAACTTTTCAGACTATCGAGACTTCTTGAAGGATCGTTATCGTCAGCTCAAAGAAGCTGATCCGGTATTCTCCTTTAGAAACTTTTCAAAAGCCGCAGGCTTTGGTTCACCCAACTATTTAAAGTTGGTGATGGATGGCAAACGCAATTTAAGCTTTGATGCGATTGCAAAGTTTGCAAAAGGCCTTCGCTTAGATAACCACGAATCGGAATTCTTCCGCTACATGGTTGAGCACAATCAATGTGAGCACTTGCCTCGCAAGAAAGTTTTCGAAGCAAAGCTCATGTATTTGAGAGAACTTTTTAAAGTCAAAACGCTCATTCCTGAGCTCTATGACTACTACCATCAGTGGTACCACTCAGCCATTCGAGAAATGGTGAAGAAAGGCGCAGTGAAGAACGATGCTGCAACCATCGCTCAAAGCTTGGTGCCAGCAATTTCTGAAGAAGAAGCCAAAGAATCAATTGGCCTTTTACAGAAACTCAAATTTGTAGCTTGCAAGGGCGAGATGTTGGAAGCAGTCGATACGACAGAGATCGACTCTCAAACAGCTGCACTCAGCCAGAAAATTCACTACGAACAAATGGCAGAGCTTGCTGCTCAGTCGCTCTATACTCAAGGGCCTGAAACCCAGGACTTTGAAAGTATGACCTTAAGCCTTCCGATGGATAAGGTGGCTGAAGTCAGACGGCAGATTCAGGAACTCCTCTTGGGAATTGCGAGTAACCAAACTCACAACCCCACTGATTCCGTGTACCAGCTCAATATCCAGTTCTTTGCTATGACGAAGCCGATGGTGATCGAGGGCGGTACAACGAAACAGAAAGAGGGAGAAGCCGCTTAAGAGTCTTTAAGTAAACTCCTAACAAGAAAAGCCCCCAGGGACGATCAGGTGATTTCACCTAGAGCCTCTGGGGGTTTTTATTTTTTAATTGATTAAAAAACGGTCTGGGACACTGCTCCCACTGTCGCTCCCCCCAAGAAAGGACCTTTCTTGTAGAGCTGCGCTGTAGTGAGAGATTTTCTTTTGTGACGGCTCTTTTTAGAAGGAAGGGGCTTGGAAGCACCAAAACCAAGACTGCTTGTAATGACTAAAACCCAAACGAATCTTTTCATGCCCCCTCCAAAAAAATAAGAAGAGATAAGGTGCGAATAAGGAAACGGATTTTACTTACATGCTTTTGATGTTGAACAGACGCTTTTCAATAGCTGCAATAGCTTCTTTACGAAGATCGTATTCGCAAACTAAGCGAAACAAAGTTGCGATATCTTCATCCTGACAGAGCTCTTTTACGCTGATTTCTTGCTTCTTCGACTTAAGAGCGATGACTTTATTTGATTCTAAACCAGTTACGTTTTCTAACATTAACACCCCCAAAAAAGTTACTGTTAAACGGACCTGACCCAATTGCCGCGAGCGCATCAAATTGACGAGATGCGTTATAATGCCTGAACCCGATTATTAAATCAAGACTTATTTTGTAAGTTATTGATTTTATTAATTTTTTATTATTCCTTGACGTCCCTTCCCCCCTCCAATAGCCTTTTGAGCCGGCCTATGAACCTAACCAATCGAAATCACTATGAAACATCCAGTATTTGAAAAACTTCGTATTTTTGCTCCTGGTCCAACCCCAGTTCCCGAAGCTGTCCTACTGGAGATGAGTAAGCCTACCCTTCACCACCGCACCAAAGAGTTTATTGCGATTTTAGAACGGGTTCGAAAAGGCCTGCAATTCGTCTTTCAAACCACACAGCCGACTTACTTATTTGCAGCTTCCGGTAGCGGAGCGATGGAAGCCACCATAGTCAATTGCCTTGCCCAAAAAGACGAAGTCATCGTGATCGATGGCGGAAAATTTGGCGAACGTTGGACGAAACTTGCTCAAGCTTTTGGACTCACTCCTCATGTGTATAAAGTGGAGTGGGGGCAAGCTGCCGATCCCAAAGAAATCGAGAAACTTCTAAAAGCTCACCCTCAGGTAAAAGCAGTTCTCTTTCAAGCTTCCGAAACTTCCACTGGCGTGTTTCATCCAGTCAAGGAAATCGCTGAGATGGTTAAAAAACATAGCGATGCTTTAGTCGTAGTCGATGCCATTACGGCGCTTGGAGTTTCTGATCTTCCCATGGATAGCTGGGGCCTTGATGCTGTCATCAGTGGCAGTCAAAAAGCTTTTATGTTGCCACCGGGCCTTGCTTTCCTAGCGCTTTCTCAAAAAGCTCAGGAAGCTCGTAAACGAAGCAACATCCCTCACTTTTATTACAGTTTAAAAGCAGAAGATAAAGCTGCTCTCAATGGCGAGACTGCGTGGACACCTGCAGTGAGTTTGATTTGCGGATTAGATCTCGTCTTAAAGAACATGCAGACCGTGGGACTCCCAGCGATTTTCAATCACCATAAACGGCTTGCTGAAGCGACTCGAAAAGGCCTCAAAGCAATGGGCCTGGAACTGTTTGCTAAAACGCCTGGAGATTCCGTCACGTCAGTTTGGGTGCCTCCCTCGATTCCTGAAGGCAAAAAAATTATCTCCATCATGCGAGATGAATTTGGAATTACGATTGCGGGCGGACAAGATCAGTACAAAGGAAAAATCTTCCGAGTAGCCCATTTGGGTTGGTTTGATGAGCTCGATATGATTTCTGTTTTAGGGGCATTGGAAATCACCTTAAAAAAGCTGGGTCATGATCTTCAATTTGGAAAAGGAGTCGGAGCAGCTGCTCAATCCTTCCTAGAAAGTGGAAAAAATGGCTAATCGAGTGAAAGTTCTCATTGCGGATGGACTGGCAGAAGAAGGCATCGCAGCTCTTAAGAAACTTCCCCAAATTGAATTAGACGTCCATTCGGCTTTAGAGCGGCAAGCCCTCAAAGAAAAAATCAAAGACACGGATATTTTGGTGGTTCGCTCGCGCACCAAAGTCGACAAAGACCTTTTGGAACAAACCAGTCACTTAAAAATTGTCCTTCGAGCAGGCATCGGGCTCGACAATGTAGACGTTCCCGTAGCCACCGATAGAGGGGTCATCGTAATGAATGCCCCCACTGGAAACATTGTCACCACTGCTGAACATGCTTTGGCCCTTCTCTTCTCAGTCACTCGAAACGTTCCTCAAGCGGACGCTTCTCTTCGAGCCGGTAAATGGGAAAAGAAACTTTACCAGGGCAATGAACTCAGAGGAAAAACGCTAGGCCTTTTAGGGCTTGGCAATATCGGAAAAGTCGTTGCTTCCAGAGCCCAAGGCCTTGAAATGAAAGTCTGTGCTCATGATCCCTATGTCAGTGCGGAGTCTGCAGCAAAGCTTGGGATTGATCTGAAAAGTTTTGATGAGCTTTTGGAAGTTTCAGACTACATAAGCGTGCATGTGCCTTTGATTCCTTCTACCAAGCATTTGATTAACGAAAAAGCTTTCAAGAAGATGAAGCGCGGAGCTTACCTCATCAATTGCGCCCGGGGTGGAATCGTAGACGAAACGGCCATGATGAAAGCTTTAGATGAAGGCATCCTAGCGGGAGCAGCACTGGATGTCTTTGAAACAGAGCCCTTGCCGCTCGATTCTCCCCTGTTAAAAAGACAAGACATCGTGATGACTCCCCACTTAGGGGCCAGCACGGATGAAGCTCAGGTTCAAGTGGGACTCGAGTCGGCTGAGCAGATATCACTTTATGTCAGAGAAGGTGTTTTAAAAAACGCAGTGAACGTCCCCAGCATTTCTTTAGACCAACTCAGCGTTTTAAAACCATACTTGCTATTAGCCGAACGACTCGGGGGATTTCTCGCCCAAGTGGCTTCCCCACAAAAAATTGAAAAGCTCAAAGTTCATTTTGCAGGAACGGTTTCCCAATACAATCGTGAAGTCTTAACTCTTTCAGTTCTAAAAGGCTTTTTAAGTCCGCTGCTTTCAACTCCTGTGAATTTTGTAAATGCCCGAAAGCTTCTGAAAGAGCGAGGGATTCGAGTGGAGGAATCATTCGAAGGAGACTGCCCCGATTACAATAGCTTGATTGAACTGACGGTTGAAGGAGAGAGAAAAGTCAGTGTTGCGGGCACTCTCTTTGGGAAAGAAGAATCTCGTATTGTTCGAATCGATCATTTTAATATCGATGCAATTCCCGAAGGACATCTCCTTTTCACAAGAAACGTCGATCAGCCAGGAGTGGTCGGCTCTTTGGGTACTGTTTTGGGAAGCCAAGGAATCAATATTGCTCGAATGCACTTAGGAAGAGATCCGAGGAAGAAAGAAGCGATTGCACTTATCAATATCGATTCGGAACCCTCAGACAAGGCCATTGAAACTTTACAGGCCATTCGAGGGATGCTCATGGTGAGACCCATTTATTTATAAGGAAAGAAGGAAGTAAAATGCCACAAGCAGTTGTTATCATCGGGGTTCAATGGGGAGATGAGGGAAAAGGTAAAATTGTTGATTACTATTCCTCCTCTGCTGAGATCGTTGCCCGTTTTCAGGGCGGCAACAATGCCGGACATACTTTAGTAGTTGAAGGGAAGCAAACCATTCTGCATTTAATTCCCTCAGGAATTCTTCACCCCCACACAGCGTGTGCGATTGGCTCGGGCGTTGTGGTCGACCCTGAAAACCTTCTCAAAGAAGTGGATGTTCTTCGAAAAGCGGGAGTACCCGACTTAGAAAGTCGAATATGGCTATCCGACCGATGCCATTTGATAGTGGACTATCACAAGCACTTGGATGCTGCGAGGGAGAGCCGAAAAGCAGGAAAGATTGGAACCACCAAACGAGGCATTGGCCCAGCTTATGAGGATCGAGCAGCTCGAAGAGGGCTTCGCGTTTCTGATCTCTTTCACGAAAAGCTTTTTGAAGAGCGCTTAAAATCAAACTTAGAGGAAAAGAATTTTCTACTGGAAAAATACTACGGCGTTCCCCCCGTAAATATGGAAGAGTTTCAGTCCAAGTACCGTGAAATCGGAAAAAAATTAAAACCCTTCGTCAAAGACGTTTCAAGACTCATGGCTGACTCCATTGCTGACGGAAAGAAGATCCTCTATGAGGGCGCCCAAGGGGTTCTCCTCGATATGGACTACGGTACTTATCCGTATGTGACCTCGTCCCACACGCTGCCCTCGCAGGCAGCTCTCGGTCTTGGAGCCAGAGTTCCAGTCGATACGCTTTTTGTCGGAGTTATTAAAGCTTACTCAACTCGAGTGGGCGAAGGTCCCTTCCCCACCGAACTGAAAGACGCCATGGGGGATAGGCTTCGCGAAACAGGTCACGAGTTTGGAGCGACTACAGGACGCCCTCGACGTTGCGGATGGCTGGATCTCGTAGCTGTGAAATATGCGATGAGAGTTTCGGGGATTAAGAACTTAGCCATTACCAAATCAGATGTGCTGTCTGGAATTTCGGAACTTAAAGTCTGTACCGCTTATGAGCTGGATGGAAAACGGATTGATACTTTGCCTGCAGATACCGATTCTTTGAATCGAGTAAAACCTATTTATGAAACAGTCCCAGGCTGGCAAGAGCCTCTAACAGAAATACGAAAGTATGATGAGCTTCCACAGAATTTCAAAAATTACCTGAAATTCATAGAAACGCAGACTGGAGCCCGAATCAATCTCTTGTCTACGGGTGCAGGTCGAGAACAGGTCATCGACTTGAAGAAAGCTTTTTAATTAGGGAAAGAAGCCTCGATAGAGCATGGCCTTTGAAAGCCGCTCAAGCGAGACAGCAATCGCTGAATGGCGCATGTCCATTTTATTGCCTGAGTGAAAATCGTATACGCGATTAAAGGCGTTCGAAATAATTTCCCAGAGTTTGTTATTTACGTCTTTTTCACTCCAGTAAAATTTCTGCAATCCCTGAACCCACTCAAAATAGGAAACGATCACTCCACCTGAGTTAGCCAAAATATCAGGAATTGTGAACACCCCTTTATCAAAAAGAATGGCATCTGCTTCTGGAGTCGTAGGACCATTCGCTCCCTCTGCTAAGATCTTACATTTTATTTTGTCTGCATTTTTTTCAGTAATTTGGCCACTCAGTGCTGCGGGGATCAAAATATCAACATCGAGTTCGAGGAGTTCTTCATTGCTTACGAAATCTCCCCCTGGAAAGCCTTTTACCGTTTTGTTTTGTGCAATATAAGCACGCAATTCCTCAATAGCGACGCCTTTGGGATTGTAAATTCCGCCCGAAACATCGCTGACGGCTACAATCGAACACCCAACATCAGACAAAATCTTTGCAGAGTGATACCCTACGTTTCCAAATCCCTGAATCGCAACTCGCGTTTTGTCGTTCAAATCTAAACGAAGCCTTTTGGATGCTTCGATTACCGTGTAAACCACGCCTCGTCCGGTTGCATCCACACGTCCCAAGGATCCCCCAATTTCGATGGGTTTTCCAGTCACTACTCCGGGCACTGCATGCCCTACTTGCTGGCTATACGTATCCATCAACCAAGCCATAGTCTGAGCATCGGTCCCGATATCTGGTGCGGGAATATCCTTCTCTGGTCCCAGAAGCATCGATATTTCAGTCGTATACCTTCGAGTTAAAGCCTGCTTTTCTTTCCGAGATAGTTTATTGGGATCGCAACGAACCCCTCCCTTAGCGCCTCCTAACGGAAGCCCAACGAGAGAATTTTTTAAAGTCATGAGCATGGCCAAAGCAGAAGTTTCCGCTAAATTAACATCGATATGATAACGGATTCCCCCTTTAGCAGGCCCCAAAGTTGTGTTGTGCTGTACTCGAAATCCATCAAAAACCTGAATGTTCCCATCGTCCATTCGGACAGGAACGGACACATAGAGAACTCGTTTGGGCTTAGATAGACGATTAAAGACGTTTCGATCTATTTTGATCGCTCGACCGGCTCTTTCCATGGCCCCAAGGACGCCGGAGTAAAATGGATGAGTTTCCCAACCAACAATAACACTGTCCGAAGCGTGTGATTCAGACATTCAAGCCTCCTACTGACGCAATGAAATGAATAGTGAGCATAGCGATGTGAACCATATCCGTCTAGGGGGTTAAATAACGTTTTTTGCTAATCTTTTATTCTGTTCCGGTTCTTTGCTGGTCTCGATAAATCTTCCTCAGCAAAAGCTGAATATTGGACTGGGCAGCCATAAGATTAGTAATAGCCTGTAAGACCCTTAATTTATCGTAAGAAGGCATTTCACTCGCTTTTGGGCGACGGATGGTCAGAACCCCAATGACCTCATTTTGATACCTCACTGGAAAAACCAATAAGGACCCAATGGGAATTGACTTAACCTTTTTATTGATTTCGTGAGTCAAAGTATTAGCCGTGACATCGGGAATCAGCACGACTTTGCCCGAAAAGACCACGTGCTGGATCTCAGGGTACTTATCTAGGGAAATCGGAAAATTGTGAAAGCTCGGGTCATCACTGCTGGCTAATACGACCCCAGTGCTCTGGCCGACATCGGCGATGACAAGAGAAGTTCGATTAGAACCCATGGCCAGGCCAATTTTACTCACCGCCTCATGAAGAGAGTGCGGCTCTTGCCCCCGTTCAGTTCGACTTAATTTTTCGCAGACCTCCAAGCATAAATTTACCAGCCCCAACTCATCGTTATTAGACAGTTCTCTGTCCTCATACTCCGAAGCGTCCATGGTGCTCAGGGGAGACAAGTGATACAGAATTCTCTTTAGTACCACTTCATTTTCAAAAGGCTCAGCTACGAAGTCATGGGCCCCTGCCGTAATCGCATTTTGGATATTCACTTTTTGTACCTGACGTGAAACAACCATGATCTTGATTTCAGGATTTAACGAACTCGATCGTATTTTTCTAATCAGCTCAAAAGGCCCGATACCCCCTAATAACCAATTAACCATGCACAGTTGGTAAGGCTCTTCTGATATCTTCTCAATCAAACCTTCAGCATCGTTCGCGAAATCTACCACTACATTGTCTTTTTTCAGCCAATCAGAAATGATCGAAAACTTCGTGGCAGACATTTCTCCCAAGATCACTCTCTTAGGCATCTTTTCTTTTGTTTCAGCAGATTTCATATTCCACTCCATTTTCTAGTTAAGCATCCTTCTCATGAATTTCCCTGCCATCAAAACTAAGCAGTTTCGCTTGTGAGTTATATTTGGTCATCAAGTGCACGGGCCTTGCCCAAATAGCAAAGATATTTTTAAGCGTCTCAGTTGCTTTGTCGTATTCGAGATCTAGCCCCTCATGCTGGTGAACGAGAAGCAACTCCCCCCGATTCTGGAAATTTCCATCCTCAACAAGAATGATTGGCTGTCCAAAATTCGAAAGAGAAAAAAGGAGTTGGTTTTTTACTTTTCGCCAATCTCTATCAACGATCTCATATTGGCCTGTCCGGCGATTGAATCCGTAAGTAAATAGCTTTTGCTGAATGCAAAACTCCTCATTTAAAAAACTATCTAAAAATGTAACGTCATTATGGAGCCTTCTTACTTCAAAAATCTTTTGGCGGCCGAGGCCCAACTTTTTATCCCACTTTGCCTTTTCGCTGACATCTTCGCACTCATCGTATTCTTTACCAAATTTGCCTTTATTCCAGCGGTCTTCAATATCTCGAAAGAGCTCAATGCCCATTTTGTACGGGTTGAGTTGCCCCGGGCGACTGCTGACCGTGCCGCTATGGTGATCGGCGTAGTCGATCACTTCAGAATCTTTAAGCACGTGCTGGGTCATGATAGTGGAGTGCCAATAACTGGCCCAGCCCTCATTCATAATCTTAGTCGCAGCTTGAGGAGCAAAATAGTACGCTTCCTCTCGAATAATAGACAATATCTCTTGTTGCCATCCCTCAAGAGGAGCAAAGTTTATCAAGAACGCTAAGATATCCCGCTCGGGCTTGATGGGAAATTTTCTTAACTTTTCCTGACCTTCTTTTATTTTTTTTTCCTGTTCCTCAATGTAGGCACGAGGATTCACAAAACTCTCCAAGTAGTCTTTGCTCTGAAACCGCTTGGCTCCACTGGACGCTTCAGTTCCGGTCTCTCCGGATAACAAGCTGGGGATCTGGGTTTTTGTAGTTGTCTGAAAGACAGAATATTGATCGATTAAATTGTCGATTGAAAGGCATTGATCGATAAAGTTCTCGACCACCTCTACCCCCAAACGATCTTGAAACTCTCGAATTCGGGTGGCGTGATTGGCCATTTCATCCAGCATCTTCCTGTTGGTTTGGGCGAACCACATGTTGTTTTTAAAGAAATCGCAATGACCATAAACGTGAGCCATCACAAGTTTTTGGTCGACAACTGGATTTCCCTTTTGCAAATAGGCATAGCAAGGATCATTGTTGATCACTAATTCGTAGATCTTCTGTAGGCCGTAGGTGTAACTCTTGTTTAAATAATCGTATTCCATCCCAAAGCGCCAATGGGGGTAACGAGTGGGATATCCACCGAGAGCGGCCACTTCGTTGATTTCATCGTAATCAACTAATTCGAAAATAATATCGAATGTGTTGAGGCCATAGCCACGCGCAATCTCGCGGATTTCCTGATGAGCCTTATGCAATTCCGGTGGCAATTGGTGTCTCATTTTCCCTTCCCAAGAAACTCTTTCAAGGAGCGGTAAATGGCTTCTTTGTTTTCAATCTTTGAAGTAACCAGTCGTTCTTCTTCCTGGAAGTTCTCCATCAGATCCTTAATAAACTGACCACTGCCATAACGGCTTTCTACTTGTCCGTAACAGAAGAGATTGCACTTCGGTACTAAATCGGCCTTCAAGAGATCCACGCAGAGTTTGGTGTCCTCGGCTGACCAATTGTCTCCATCGCTAAAGTGAAACACGTAAATATTCCATTCATCGATTGGATATTCTTTGGAAATCATGTCTAAACAAAGCTTGTATGCCGAGCTGATAAGGGTCCCGCCACTTTCACGGGTATGATAGAACGTGTTTTCATCAACTTCGCGGGCTGTGGCATCGTGAATGATGTAGCGAATATCAATGTCTTTATAGTTACTTCTGATCCAAGTATCGATCCAGAAAGACTCTGTTCTCACAATTTCTTTTTGTTCATCGCCCATACTACCCGACACATCCATCATATAGACGATGAGCGCATTGTTTTGCGGCTGTTGAATATTTTTCCAAGTGCGATAACGGAAATCTCTTTTGATTGGAATAATGACTGGATTTTTGGGGTTGTAGTGACCGGCGATTATCTGCCGTTTTAGGGCTTCCCGATAGGTCCTTTTGAGGTGACGTAGGCTGTTGGGTCCAACATTGTTAATTCCGGTGTACTTATTTTTCTGGGAGGATAATGAGCCCTGCCCCTTGGGCTGAATTCGCGGTAACTCTAATTCTTGGGCCAGCATTTCAGCAAGCTCCTGGAGAGTCACTTCCACATCGAGGGTGTGTTCTCCCTCGGCACTCCCGGCCTTTTGGCCGTTCTGCTCACCATCTTGCCCAAGTGAAGTTCCTGGCTGACCCTCACCAGAACCCACTCCACCGGACTGGCGTTGACCAAATCGAAAATGAGGGAGATCAATTTGATGGACTGGGATACTGACGTAGTCCTTCCCCTGACGCCCAATGATTTCTCCTTGGGTCATATACTTCTTCAGGTTCTGCTTGATCTTACCTTTAACGATCTGCTTGAAACGCTGATGGTCCCTTTTAATTCCAGTAATCATGAACCAAACCGATCCTTGGTTAGGACATTATTTTCGTTTCACATCACCTCGGGCAAAAATCGAGGCCACAAAGTTTAGTACGTCTGTTGCACTAACTTCGTCGTACCCATAGTTTTTAATTAAACGGGTTTTAACGATGTCAATTTTTGCCTGGGTATTTGCATCCACCACATTTGATACAAGACTGGTTAATTTGATGGTGTCCTTTTGATCCTCAAACAACTTAAGTTCGAGCGCTTTATGGAGCCGCTCGTTTGTCTTGTAATCGAACTGGCGGCCTTCCAGAGCTAGAGCACCAATGTAGTTCATAATTTCTCTTCTGAAATCATCCTTTCGACTGTCGGGTATGTCGATTTTCTCCTCGACAGAGCGCATGAGTCTTTCATCGGGTTCCTCATCCTGACCCGTGTATTTATTCTTCACTCGCTCACGCTGAGTGTAAGCTTTCACGTTATCAATGTAGTTACCGCAGAGCCTTGCCATGGCTTCTTCGTCCGCTGAAATAGCTCTCTGGACTTCGCTTTTCACGACATCTTCATATTCTTGTCTCACCACTGCCAACAATTCTCGGAAGTGCTTTCTCTTGTCTTCAGAGGAAATGAGAGAATGATTTCTAAGTCCCGATTCAAGTTCATTAAGTACCATGAACGGATTGATGCTCGAAGCTACACCGTCCTTTGTACCCACGAGGGCGTTCGAGATTTTATCCTGAATATAGCGAGGTGAAATACCCTCCATTCCCTCACGAACACTCTCTTTCCTAAGCTCGCGCACGTTGTCCTCGGTAAATCCTGGCAAGGTCTTACCGTTGTACAGCTTGAGTTTTTGTAGAAGTGATAAATTGTGTTTCTTGGGGGCTTCGAGCCGCGTCAGCACCGCCCACATGCTTGCCATCTCGAGTGTGTGGGGCGCAATACTGGCTTTGATCTTTCTTGAATTGAAGTCTTTTTTATAGATTTTAACTTCTTCAACAAGTTTCGTGCAGTAGGGAATGTCAATTTTGACCGTACGATCTCTTAAGGCCTCCATGAACTCATTGTTTTGGAGCTTTCGATACTCAGGTTCATTGGTATGACCGATGATCACTTCATCGATATCCATTTGAGGAAACTTTTTGGGTTTGATTTTGTGTTCTTGTGAAGCCCCTAGCAGATCATAGAGGAAGGCCACATCGAGTTTTAAAACCTCTACAAATTCAAGAACTCCACGATTGGCGACGTTAAATTCGCCATCGAAATTGAAGGCTCTGGGATCTGAGTCCGACCCATATTCTGCAATTTTACGGTAATTGATATCACCCGTAAGTTCCGTTGAATCCTGATTCTTCTCGTCCTTTGGCTGGAAGGTACCAATTCCAATGCGATTTCGCTCAGACAAGAGAAGTCTTGTGACAACTACGTGGTCGACTACTTTTGTCCAGTCGCCAGAATAGTGGTGCATTAATTTATCAAAGATAAATTGCATTGGAGGCGATAAATCGCCATCGATGGTTACCCGGTGTCCATCTTTTCGGCCGCGATTGATCTCTTCGCAAATCTTCTTACGATATTCCTGGGGGATGAGCTTCAGGGGCTCTTCATTCATCGGGCTTGCGAATTCACTCTGACCATTCAATATTTCCTGTGCAAGAGCCTCGTTCTCAATTCGAAACTTGAAGGTATACATAGAACCTTCATCTGTCTGAGAGTACCACTCAACACCTTTTTTGATCATTCTAGCAATCGTACTTTTTGCGCTACCTACGGGTCCGTGTAGCAAGATGACTCTTTTTTCTGTTCCATACCCCTGTGCAGCTGCCTTAAGTACGTTTACTAGTTTTTGGAGATGAACATCGATTCCAAATACTGCATCTTTTCCATTTTCGATGGGATCTTTAAAGAAATTGTAAGCAGTGATTTTCTTTTTAAATTCTACGTAGTCTTCAGAGCCAAAGTGATTAATACAGTCGTAAAGACGCTGAAACGCGTTCCTGGTTATTTCAGGACGTTCCTTAACTAGCTCAATGTATTGCTGGAGCGTTCCCTCCCAGTTTATTTTTTTATACCGATCTAAATCTTGTAAACCGCCAATAAAGCTTTTGATATCCAGTGCTGAGGAAGACATGGAATCTCCTTTAGGAATTCGATCAAATTTCAACTTGAGTGTTAAGGGCCTGAACGAAGTGTTTGAAAGAAGATAGCTGGGCTATCTTGTTTTAATTTTCACATGATAAAGGAAAATAATCAATTCATCTGGGATTCTGAAGTTTGCTATTGAGTTCTTTTATCTGAATTCCCCAACGCCGTGCCTCATCTAAAATCTGTTTTTCATCGCAGTGAAGCATCTGTCGGTTTTTCATTAAGACTTTTCCGGCCACCATTGTATCTCGAACGTCACCTTGGGAAGCACTGTAAACTAAATAAGAATACCAATCATAAATGGGTACAGCGTGGGGCGAACTAATATCCATAACTATCAAATCTGCTGACTTGCCGGCCTCTAAAGACCCAACCAAATGATCTAGATGGAGTGCCTTAGCTCCCTCGATCGTCAACATTTTGACGCTCTCTCGAGCGGGTAGTTTCCCGACACCGTACTTGAACGCTTGAACTTTTGTTCCAAAATCGACCTCTCGAAAAAGATCGAGATTATTATTGCTTGCAGTACCATCAGTCCCAAAAGAGACTGCAGCACCAGCCTCACGAAGCTCAACCACGGGACATATCCCGTTTCCTAACTTCAGATTGCTCTCCGGGTTGTAAACAATGCCCACGTTTCTCTCTCCTAAAAAAGAAATGTCGGAAGAAGAAAGTTCGATGGAGTGTGCGCACACTGTTCTCTTTTCCCAAAGGCCTATCGAATCAAACCACTCAATCGGAGTCACTCCCCGCTCCGTCTTGATTCGTTCGACTTCCTCTTTTGTTTCGCACAAGTGCGTATGAATCATGAGATCGTTCTGGCCGGCATAAGCAACCATTTCTTTCCAAAGCTTCTCAGAAAGACCATAAATTGAATGGGGAGCTAAAGCCCCAGTGACTAATTTGTATTTTTGGATTTCCTTAAAAAAACTGTCGAATTTTTGAAATACCTCACTGGCCTTTTCCACTCCACTAATTTCGACATAAGTTTGCCCACAAATGGCACGAATTCCCATCTCATCAGCTGTCTTTGCGGTCGCCTCTTCAAAATAATACATGTCATTAAAGAGCGTTGTTCCAGAGCGTATCATCTCTAAACAAGCCAATTTCGTTCCTAAACTCACAAATTCCTGATTCCCTAATTTTCTTTCCAAGGGAAAAATATGTTTTTGAAGCCAATCATATAGGGGAAGGTCATCCGCAATTCCTCTTAGTAGAGTCATACCAGCATGGGTATGTCCATTGATAAGACCTGGCATGACCAAGCACCCGCGAGCATCAATGCTTTCCACTCCAGTGGGTGGATTAAAGCTCTTTTGTGAGAAAACGTTCTGTATTTTTCCGTCGGAAATCGTAATGACAGAATCCGAAATAACACTCAAAGAAGCATCCATCGTAATAACGGTGCCCCCCCAAACCACTGAGTCTATTTTTTTGTCTTTAGAATTCATTGATCCAGCTTGTCCGGTGTAAAGCCAAACGGAAAAAGATCACGCAGAGGAACCTGCCTAAAAACCTTTCCTTTAGGATCAACAGAAGTCACTCGACAACCTTGCCCAAATTCTTGAATGACTTGAAGACACATTCCACAGGGGAAAACCGGTTCTGCAGAAGAACCCACTAGTACGATTTCCTTAATTTTTTTTCCACCTTCGGAAACCATTTTCACAATTGCCGTTCGCTCAGCACAAAGACCGGCAGGATAAGAAGCATTCTCTACATTGCATCCGGTGAAGATTTTTCCCCTGCTATCGATCAGTGCGGCTCCCACAAGATATTGAGAATAAGGCGCGTAAGCATTCCTGCGTGCGACATTGGCACGATCAACCAACTTCTTCAATGGCTTCTCAAGTTCTTTGATGGGCCTTATCGGATAATCGTTACTCTGATACGACATTGCAAAATTCCTCCACTAAAAGAGAAAAAGACTCCTGAATGTGTTTAGCAGCCGATAGGACCTCTTCATGGTTAAGAGTTCCCTCACCGACCCCTGCAGCTAAATTGGTAATGCAGGAAACTGCGACTATTTTTTTCCCCATGTGGTTAAGGGCAATCGCTTCGGGGACTGTTGACATTCCAATAGCATCGGCCCCCAATCTCCTAAGCATATTAACTTCGGCAGGAGTTTCATAAGAGGGACCATGCACTCCCGCATAAATTCCTTGCCGTAGCTTCACTCCTTGTCGATCGGCTATCTCGAGAAGTTTGGTGCGAAGCTCGATTGAGTAAACCTGGGTCATGTCCGGAAATCGAGTCCCAAGTTTCTCATGATTTGCTCCAATCAGAGGGTTATTGCCCATCACGTTAATATGATCCGTAATGAGCATGAGTTCTCCCGGCTTCATATCGGGATGGATTCCCCCCGCTGCATTCGAAAGAAAAAATGTTTGAGCTCCACACCACGCGAGTGCACGAAAGGGAAAAACCACTTCGTCCATAGAGTATCCCTCGTAGTAATGGAGCCTCCCTTTGAGACACGCTACACGCTGAGTTCCTAACTTTCCAACGACCAGTTTTCCAAAGTGCCCCGCAACCGTCGCAGACTTAAAATGAGGAATCTGTGAAAAATCTATTTCAGCTTCAATCTTCATTTTTTCGAGCAAGCTCCCCAAACCGCTCCCCAAAGTAATCAAAGTTTTTGGCATCTCTCCAAACTTACCTAAGATTACCTTCTTCGCTTGTTCCAGTTTTTCGATCACTGAATGACCTCCACGATCAAGGATTCTCTTGTTGATGAAGCTGCTTGAATTTTAAAGGCTGAAATTAGCTCGTCTTTTATATTCGAGTTCATGTCTTCGTCTTTCACTATCGCCTCTGCCAAGGATTCACCCTTTTTCACCGGCTCCCCTTGTTTTTTTCTGAGAACTACCCCCACTCGATGATCCACATTGTCGGACACTTTTCTTCTTCCCCCGCCTCGTTTTTGAACCCACTCTCCGACAACCAGGGAGTCACAATGAGACAAAAATCCTGCACCTTCGGCAGTTAATGAGAACCGACTATAACCCGCCGG
>RFNV01000288.1 GCA_009927005.1 Pseudomonadota bacterium | reverse complement strand
GTTCCTAATTATGGCGTACCTAGCAATTGCACGAAAATGGCGACCCAGTCGTTTTGAAGATTTAGTAGGGCAAGGTCACGTCGTTCAAACCTTAAAAAATGCCATTCAATTTAATCGAGTTTCCCACGCTTATTTGTTTAGTGGATCTCGAGGAATTGGAAAAACTTCAGTCGCTCGTATTTTTGCTAAAGCGCTTCGGTGTCCGAACGCGGTGGATGCGGTTCCCTGTAACGAATGTACCGAGTGCCTTGCGATTTCAGAGAGCCGATCCGTAGACGTCGTTGAAATTGATGGAGCTTCCAATAACGGAGTCGAAGCGGTTCGAGGCATCCGAGACAATGTGGCTTATGGAGCCTCCTCAGGAAAACACAAGATTTACATCATCGATGAAGTGCACATGTTGAGTTTGAGCGCTTTCAACGCGCTTCTAAAAACGCTGGAAGAACCACCTGCGCACATTGTTTTTATTTTCGCTACAACCGAAGTTCAGAAAATTCCTCTGACAATTTTAGGTCGTTGCCAACGTTTTGAGTTCCGAAGGCTTACTCAACTCCAAGTGATCGAACGGCTAAAGCATATTTTAGAATCAGAAAAAATGAGAATTGAAGAAGAGGGGTTGCGTCTCATTGCAAGCTACAGCGATGGCAGCTTGCGAGATGCGCTTTCTTTACTTGATCAGGTTCTTTCATTCTACAGCAGTGATAAGACAGGCCAATTACAGCTCACAGAAAAGCAAGTGGTCGAAGCGCTTGGGGTTACGGATACCAATTCTGCATGGTTTCTGGTGAATCAACTCGTCGAAAAAAACATGAAGGGCGCACTCCAGCAAGTAAATGAAGTTTACCGATCGGGAGCTGATCTCAAAGGATTTGCTGAAAGGGTTTTAGAACAACTTAGACTTCTTTATCTCAGCGTGGTTTCAATCGAAACTAAACAGGCTTTGAGTGCAGATGAACTAGATATTTCTTCAGGTCATTTTAATCGAGTCCAAGAGACCGCTCGAAAAACGAATGTCTTACAAATCGAGCGGATGTCCCAAATTATGGGCAAAACCATTCAACAGCTTTCTTGGACGAGTCTTCCTCAATTCAATTTGGAAATGGCTGTCGTTCGCATGTGTAAATTAGACGATTTAGCGCAAATCGAGTCTGGCTTGAAGGGTGGGGAGTCAGAGCCGAGACAAGCAGAGCCTGCAGCCACAACTTCCATTCCAACACCAGTGCCAGCAGCGGTATCCGCACCAGCTCCAGTCGCGAAACCAGTTCCTGCACCAGTCCCAACACCGGAACCCGTTCAGGCCCAATCGTTTGAAAATAGCTGGAAAGGATTTGTAGATTTTGTCATGAAAAAGCGTCCTCTGTTGGGAGCGCTTCTAACCCATGCCCAATTTAGAACCGAAAAAGAAACGCACTATGTTTTAGCTTTTCCCGAAGGTAGTTTTTATGAAAAGCAATCCATGGATCCTAAAAACTACAAAGACATTGGGGATGCTTTAAAAGCTTTTTTTGGAAAAGAAACTACGTTTGCGCTCTCAAACGCAACTCATTTGGCTGAAAAGAGCTTGGTGCAACAGCAAGATGATCAAATACAGGCTCTTAAGAAAAGCGCTTTGGAAAGTGAAGTTGTAAACGAAATGAAACAGGTCTTGGGAGCAGAGATCGTAGATGTACAGGTGGAGTTGTCATGAGAAATGAAAAACCGCAACACCCCCTTGAAAGACTTATTTTTGAGCTGAAGCGACTGCCTGGTATTGGCGAAAAAACAGCAACTCGCTTGAGCTATTTTATTTTGAGGCAACCCGATAGTTTTGCTTTCGATATTTCAGAGGCTCTGAGAGACGCTCGAGAAAAGCTTCATAGCTGTGTTCAGTGTTGCACTTTCAGCGAGGCACCCATTTGTCAGATTTGTTCTAACCCCCAAAGAACCGACGAAATCATTTGTGTGGTGGAAGAGCCCTCTGACATTTTGGCATTTGAAAAAGCCCGCCAATTTAATGGGAAATACCATGTACTCCACGGAGCCATTTCGCCGTTAGATGGTGTGGATGAGGGAAAGCTAAAAATTAAGCAGCTTCAAGATCGGATTAAAGAGGGAAAAGTTAAGGAAGTTATCTTGGCTACGAATCCGACCGTCGAGGGAGATACAACCGCTTTGTATATTGCCAGACTTATTAAATTCAATGACACTAAAGTTAGTCGGATTGCCCATGGGATTCCGGTGGGGGCGGAAATTGAGTATTTAGACGGCGCTACTTTAGGAAAGGCGCTTCAAAACAGGGTTTCGTTATAACGTATGTCGTTTATTAACTACGCAGCCAAAGAAATTAACTGCAAGATCGTGTATTACGGCCCCGGTCTGGGTGGGAAGACGACCAACCTCCAATACATTTACAACACCACTCAAGAGGCCCAGAAGGGAAAGATGATTTCCTTAACGGGCGACACCGAAAGAACGCTTTTTTTTGATTTTCTTCCTTTGAACATTGGGGAAATTCGCGGCTTTAAAACCCGATTTCACCTTTACACAGTACCCGGCCAGCACTTCTACGATGCTAGTCGAAGGCTTGTTCTTAAAGGCGTAGACGGAATCGTGTTTGTGGCGGATTCCCAATTAGAGAAAATGGAAGACAACCTCAACAGTTTGAAAAGCCTGGATCTTAACTTGAAAGAGCAGGGCTATGATCTCCACCATATCCCGTTTGTCTTTCAGTTCAATAAGCGAGACACAGACAATCCGATTCCCATCAAAGTACTTCATGAACAACTCAATTCTTTTGGAGCCGAAGAGATTGAAGCCACTGCAGTTACGGGAATTGGAGTTTTTGATACTCTCAAAGCCATCTCCAAACAGGTCCTACGTTCTATCCGCTCCTAATTAATGCACCGCATTCATTATTAAGTTAATTTACAACACCGTTTCAATTTGCGAATATTGGGCCCTGTTCCCGGGTAGCTCAGTCGGTAGAGCAGGTGGCTGTTAACCACCCTGTCGGCGG
>RFNV01000264.1 GCA_009927005.1 Pseudomonadota bacterium | reverse complement strand
GGCCAAGATAGTTGAAATCGATTTGCCGAGAACCCGATATTCCTTATCGGTTTACTATTTAATTGCTCCTTCAGAAGCGAGTAGCAACTTGGCACGATACGATGGTGTTCATTATGGATTTCGCGCTAAAGACTTTGCAGATAGCGAAGCTCTTTATAAGCGATCTCGTGGGCAGGGATTTGGAAAAGAAGTGAAGCTGAGAATCATGCTCGGAACTTATGCTTTGAGCGCCGGCTATTATGATGCATTTTATTTAAAAGCTACGCAGGTAAGGCGTCTTATCCAGCAGGATTTTGAGGATGCGCACAAAAAATGTGACGCCGTTCTGGTGCCGACTTCTCCTTCAACTGCTTTTAAGTTGGGAGAAAGATCGGATGATCCACTGAAAATGTATTTATCTGATATCTTTACATTACCAGTGAACTTAGCAGGTCTTCCCGGAATATCGGTTCCGTGTGGGCTGGACCAGCGCGGATTACCTATCGGACTGCAAATGATTGGGCGGCCATTTGACGAAGTAAAGCTTCTCCAGATTGCAAAAGCCCATGAACAAATTCACGGAGTGCTAAAACGGCCATGAGTGATCTTCGAGACAAATATGAAGCAGTAATTGGCTTGGAAGTTCATGCACAGCTCCTTACCAAGAGCAAAATGTTTTGTGCGTGTGCAAATCAATATGGAGCAGAAATAAACTCCAATATTTGTCCTGTGTGTACGGGGCAGCCAGGAGCGCTTCCAACGATAAACCAAAGAGCCGTTGAATTGGGAATTCGAGCAGCCCTAGCGCTGAACTGCCAGATTCGTAGTGAAAGTATTT
This sequence comes from Pseudomonadota bacterium, assembly GCA_009927005.1. GTDB lineage: Bacteria > Bdellovibrionota > FAC87 > UBA2466 > UBA2466 > RFNO01. The sequence continues at coordinate 11,095 of RFNV01000264.1, read as the reverse complement.
TTGCGAGAAAAAACTACTTCTATCCCGACTTGCCTAAAGGTTATCAAATTAGCCAATACGAAAAGCCCTACTGCGAGCATGGAAAAATTACCGTTCGCTTGAAGAGCGGTGATGAAAAAACCTTTGGAATCACTCGAATCCACTTTGAAGAAGATGCTGGAAAAAACGTTCATGCTTCGCATGGAACAGTCGTGAATTTAAACCGAGCCGGTGTGCCTCTTATCGAAATAGTGAGCGAGCCCGACATGAGAACTTCGCATGAGGCTGGGCAGTATTTGAGAGCTCTCCACAGCATTTTGCGCTACGGCGATATTTGCGACGGCAATATGGAGCAAGGAAACTTTCGCTGTGACGCTAATATTTCTGTGAGAAAAAGAGGCGAGTCGAAGTTTGGAACTAAAGTCGAGCTTAAAAATATTAATTCATTTCGATTTGTCGAAAAAGCAATCGATTACGAAATTGATCGGCAAATCGACATGGTCGAAAAAAATGAACCGATCAGGCAGCAAACGAGAACTTGGAACTCGGCAAAAAACATTACCGAGTTGATGAGAGAAAAGGAAAGCGCTCACGATTACCGGTATTTTCCAGAGCCAGACCTTTCCCCGCTGGTGATTTCAAACTCCTGGCTTGACGGTATTAAAAAGTCGATGCCGGAAATGCCAGATCAAGTTCGAGCAAGATTTCAAAAAGAATATGGATTATCTGATTATGATGCGGGAGTACTCACGGCTTCAAAAGAATTAGCTCTCTATTATCAAGAAGCGGTTAAGGTATCGAACAATTCAAAAGCTTCAGCCAATTGGGTTGCCAATGAGCTTTTGGGTCGATTGAATGCTGCTGGAAAAGAAATTGAACAGTCTCCAGTGAAAGCTCAACACCTGGGCGATCTGATTACCCGGATAGACAAGGCGGAAATTAGCGGCAAGATTGCAAAGACTGTTTTTGAGGAAATGTTTGAGACGGGTCGAAATCCTGGGGACATCATCAAAGAAAAAGGACTCGTTCAGATTAGCGATACCGGTGCAATTGAGGCCGCTATCGACAAAGTGATCGCTGCAAATCCTACTCAGGTTGCTGACTACAAAGGTGGGAAAGTAAAACTCCTAGCTTTCTTTGTTGGGCAAGTCATGAAAGAGACCAAGGGCCAAGCTAATCCGGGAATGGTTAATGAGCTCGTTAAGAAGAAGCTAGATTAGTCACAAAAGTAAAGCCGTACCTTTTGGTGGGGAATTTTTCGGGCCAGAGGGCGGCGCCGAGAATCTCTAAAGAGTCGGCTATTCGAGGACCGGGTCGATTAAAATACTGATTCCCATCACAGACTGCCACTGGAACTGATTTGAAGGCTGGCCAAGCTTCTAACTTTTCTTTTATTTGGGGAAGTTTCATTTCCTCTAGCGTTCTTTCAATCGACCAACCACAGGGAAAAATCAGGATTTTATCTGGTTGTTGTTCATGCAACTCTTCCCAAGAAACCTTTTTAAAGGGTTTTGGACCATCCACAATCATGGGATCACCCCCTGCGAGGGTAATCATTTCTGGAATCCAACTTCCTGCAATGATGGGGGGGTCCAACCACTCGAGAGCCAAAACTTTCGGACGAACCTTCAAGTGCGTGCCCGTTTTAGCATTTACTTGATTGAGTCGGATCCAAAACCGAGTCACCAAGTCTTCTGCTTCTTTTTCTCGTCCGGTGACCGCACCCACTTTTCGAAAATCTTTGCAGATATCATCCAGAGCAAAAGCAGAAAGAGAACAAACCACAGTATCTTTCTTAGTTAAGGAGCGGACTGCTTCTTCCAAATCTTTTGGTGAAACTGCGCAAACTTCGCACTGGTGTTGGGTTAAAATAATATCCGGCTTTAGTTCCTCAAGGATCTCTGGTTTGACTCGGTAAATACTTAAGCCCTTTTCGACCCTTTCCAAAACCGAATTGTGAATGGAGGCAGAAGGCAAAGCGGGATTGATCTTGATCTCTGAGGCTATCGGGAGCGAACGAATAGATAGTGGATAGTCGCATTCGTGAGAAATTCCGACCAAGTTTTTTTCCAGTCCCAGCTCACAGGCAATTTCCGTAGCACTTGAAAGAAGAGAGACTATGCGTAGATTTGATTGCCCCATTACCCAGGTGTACCTGAAGGGGGCTTGAAACGGCAAGTTCTCTGGGTTAGAACACGACCATGTTTACACCCGAAAAAATTAAACTCATTGTTGAAGAAAAAATGCCGGGAAGCCGAGTTCAGGTGAAAGACCTAACGGGGACTCAAGATCATTACGAATTGACTGTCATTTCTAAGGATTTCCAAGGAAAGGGATTAGTCGAAAGACACCGGATGGTTTATGGCCTTTTCGGTTCCGCTGTAGGCGCAGAGATTCATGCTTTGTCGGTAAAGGCCTACACCCCAGAAGAATTTAAATAAGAGAGGTAAGTATGTCCAACGCAGTTCACGATCAGATTTCTAAAGATATCACTGAAAATAAAATTATGATTTACATGAAGGGCACACCAGAAATGCCCCAGTGCGGCTTCTCCAAAGCCGTAGTGGATGTTTTCGAAGTGCTCGGGGTTCCATTTGGATCTAAAGATGTTTTGGCAGATCCCGATCTTCGAGATGGTATCAAGGCCTTTACGCAGTGGCCCACTATCCCGCAAGTATTCATCGATGGAAAATTCGTTGGTGGATGCGATATTATTAGGGAAATGTATTTCAATGGAGAGTTAGAGCCGCTCGTAAAAGCAGCTCTTCATAAATCATGAAGCTACTCACTTTTTTATTTCTTATTTTATCAGCGGATGCGCAAACAGCAGCCTCCCCTCAAGGTTATGTTACGATTGGAACGGTCCAAGCCGTTACGCTCAAGCAAGGGCAATCAGCTGATGCTGTCATTCCTGCTAGCGTGTTGAAGGGACATCATATTCAAGCCAATCCAGCAACGTTGCCGAACTTGATTGCAACCGAGCTAACCGTGGAGCCGTTGGAAGGTCTCGTAGTGGGGAAAATGACTTACCCTAAAAGTAAGCCCTGGAAATTGAAAACAGCTAGTAAGGTCATTCAAACCTATGAAGGAAACGTTGTTTTGAAAGTGAATTTAGCTTCAAACAATTTAAAGCCCGGAAACTATCAGTTAAAGGGAAGCCTTCGCTATCAAGCTTGCGATGAAAAGAATTGTTTTTTTCCAACCTCTGCTCCCGTTGTGATCCCGATCACAGTGGTGAAGTGAGACTAAGTGCTAAGTAACTTCGATCATTTACTTCCCGAAGTCATTTTTGAGTCTGTTGAAAAGCTGGGCGGTCGGTGTACGGGCCGTTTTCTGGCGCTCAATGCAATGGAAAATCGTGTGTACGACGTCGAAATGGAAGAGGGCCCCCATCTGGTGGTGAAGTTCTACAGGCCTGGTCGCTGGTCTCAAGCAACCGTCCAAGCCGAACATGACTTTCTGAAAAAAGTTGAAGCAGCCGAGGTGCCAGTCGTATGTCCCTTATCCGACAGTAGCGGGCAAACCCTTTTTACTCGCGATGAAATTTTTTATGCCGTTTTTCCCAAGCGCCCGGGAAGGCTGGAACCCGAATTAAATAAGGAACAACTCACTCGACTGGGCAGGTACCTTGCCCGGATTCACAATGTAGGGGACACGGTAAAAAATGCCCCGCGCGGCAAATTAACTCCCAAAACTTACGGAACAGACAGCCTAAAAATTCTTCAAGACCAAAAAGTCTTAACCGGAAATTTGGGGAATATTTATTCCCAACTGGTTCGAGAGATTGTGGAGCGCTCTGAACCCCTTTTTGAAGGGCAAGAAACGACGCTTCTCCACGGCGACTGCCATGCCGGTAATATCCTATGGAGAGGGGACGAGCCGTACTTTATCGATTTTGATGACATGCTCTACGCTCCCCCCGTGCAGGATTTTTGGATGATGATTGGGGGAGACGATGAATATGCGATGAAAAATCGAGATATTCTTATTGATGCTTACTTGGAAATTCGCGACTTTGACGAGAGAACTTGGAAATTAGTGGAGCCTCTTCGCGCTCTTCGAATGATTTATTTCAACGCCTGGATTGCAAACCGGAAAGACGATGGCGCTTTCAAGCAGGCTTTTCCTCATTTCGGAACTGAGCAGTACTGGCAACAGCAGATTGAAAATCTTTCAATGCAGCTTGAACGTGTAAAAACTCAAACTGACAAGCTAGTGAACTAACTTTTGGAAATCCAGCTCAACATGAACTGGGTAGTGATCTGACGGCTGTGTCTTGTGAAGCTCATCGTACGATTGGGGTACTGGAATTTCATTTCCATTTTCATCGTGATAATGCGGAACTTTAGCAGTGCTCACAAACTTTGTGGCAGATTCATTTACCATAACGGCATCTAATTGAGCCCATTTGGGACGGCCATCTTTTGGAAAATAACTATGAGTGATACGTTCTTTTTCGGTGAGCGGGGGATTAACCACGTCGAAAGTATCCGACAGCGAAGCCACTCGATTCAACGATACAAATTCTTTTTCATGGGCAATTTCACCGTTGAAATCGCCCGTCAAGAATAGAGGAACGTAGTTTCCAAATTCTTTTTCGTAAACTTTCATAATTTGGCTTGTTCGCTCAACCTGAGCTTGTCTTAAAATTCGGCTTTCAGGATCGTTAGGACGATCTCGTTTGGATTTAAAATGAGTACCAAAATAAATCATGGTGGGTTTTGAGCTCTTTTCGGTTCTAAAAATTAATACCGGTAAATCTCGGGAGAAAAGTCGTCCTGTTTTTCCACCTTGCGTGGGGTCAGTCCATGTTTCATATCGATGAGTTCGTTGTTCTACTTCGAAAGGTAAAGAGCTTCTCACCAAAAACCCAACATCAATTCCTCGAGGATCATTTCCTTCAATCAGGTAGCTGTCATATTCCCCATCGAGGAACTGATCGCTAAACGCACTTAACGCTTTTAGGTTCTCTACTTCAACCACGGTCAAAACATCATACCGGTTGTTGAGGATGACCTTTGCTTGAGCTTTCAGGTCTTTAAGCGTTTTCAGGGCTTCGTCCATGGGTCTTCGACCTTCTGGAAAAATTGTCAGAATGCTTTCGGGGCCACGATCGTGAATCTTTCCCTTTTTCTCAAATAAATTTAGAAGGTTATAAGCGCCAACCTGAAGGGTTCCAAGGGTTTCTAAACTCTGTTTGGGTTTGTTTTGTTTGAAGAAGGTTTCTTGAGATTCTTCGGAAGCGGGGGTCTGTGACCAGCCCAATTGACCTAACAAAACAACAGCCAAGAGTAGGTTTCTTATTCCAGCTCTAAGTTGGAGAGAGTTCATCGGGCCCCCTATTCAAGTTTAGGCTGTCTTCTATCCCAGAGGAGGGAGGTTGTAACCCTCGGACTTAAGAAAATCCCCAAAGAGGAAGCAAGTGCTTGAAAGTATGAAAGAACCTAAAAAGACCCTAACAGAAATTTAATATTCCTTTTTGTGAAAAGTCAGTGCATCATCCGGAAATGTCGAATCGTCCTCTTAAAGGTGCAGTCATTGGCTATGGTTTTATTTCCTCAAAAGGGCATATCCCAGCCTATTTAGAACGAGGCAAACAGAAGCAAGACGTTGAAATTGTGGCAGTAGCAGACACTTGCGAAGAAAGAAGGCTCATCGCAGGTGAACTTTTGCCAGAAGCTCGGATTTATACGGATTACCAGATCCTCCTTGAGCAAGAAGAGGAATTAGATTTTATCGATATTTCTACTCCTCCCGTCTATCACGCGGAAATTGCACTCGCGGCCATGAAAAAGGGAATTCACGTTTTATGTGAAAAGCCACTCACCACTACTTTAGAAGAAGCAAAGATGCTTCTTGAGGCGGCTCAAAAATATCAACGAGTTTTGTACCCTTGCCACAACTACAAGCACGCCCCTGTGGTCAAGGCTATTAGAGAAGTGATTGAAAGTGGAAAAATTGGAAAAGTTCGATCAGTCACCTTGAACACCTTTAGAAATACACATGCAAAAGGGGTGAACGAGTGGCACACGCATTGGCGTCGTGAAAAAAAATACAGTGGTGGTGGAATTGCCATGGATCATGGAAGCCACACTTTTTATCTGACCTTTGATTGGTTGAAATCTTATCCCACAGCTGTCACTGCCAAAATGACTAATCTTGAGCCAGACAAATACGACACTGAAGATAATTTTTCCGCAACGCTCACTTTTCCCGAAGGTCTAGCACATGTTCACCTCACTTGGACTGCGGGAGTCCGAAAAGTGATTTACACTGTGCAGGGAGAAAAAGGGGCAATCACTGTCGATGACGATGATATGCAGATTGCACTCATGCAAAAAACTTCAGGCCCTGACGTCGCACAAGGCGCAGTCACATGGAATGTAGAGCGAAAAAAAATCCAATCAGATTGGATGGATGCAAGCCATGTGCATTGGTTCAACTCTCTGTTTGATGGTTTCAAAAAAGCAATTGCTGAAAATGATTACGTCGGAAAAGAAGCCAAAGAAGCTTACCTTTGCATTCAACTTATTTCTCAAGCCTATCGCTCAGCACGAGAAAAATCAGTAGAGCTGCCCCTTTCTGGACCAGCTTAACAAGGCCATATTACGCATCTTGCCATAACCCCCGTCCTCGGCTAGCGTAGTGGGTTCTGAGTGTGAAACGATGTTAGCGTACGATGTTGTAAATACGATAGTGCTGGTGGGAATTTTAGGCCTGATATTAGTGGCTTATACTTTTCGTTTGGCTCTAAAAGGGCGGGCACAATTTGACCGTGTGGATAAGCAAGGGGGCAGCGTCCTTCTTGGTAAAGGCCTCATGGAGATGGCTTACTGGGCGCTTCAGCCAGTCGCTCGATTTCTTGTTTTCTTAAAGGTAACTCCAAACCAACTTTCTTGGGCTTCTTTGGTTCTGGGAGGAATGGCCGGCACAGCTCTCGCCTATGGCTATTTTGGATTCGGTGCCCTCTTTGCTACTTACTCTGCTTTTTTAGATACGCTCGATGGAATGGTGGCGAGACTCACGGATGTTGCTTCAGATGCTGGCGAAGTTTTAGACGCAGCAGTGGATCGCTATGTTGAGTTTTTCTTTTTATCGGGAGTGGTTCTCTATTATCGAGAAACTCCAGCGTTTCAAGCAATCGCCCTGTTGGCGCTGTGTGGGTCGTTCATGATCAGTTACTCCACTGCAAAAGCAGAAGCGCTCCATATTCCGCCTCCGCCAGGAATTATGAGGCGGCCAGAAAGAGCCTTTTACTTAACGTTAGGAGCTGCGCTTTCTCCTATTCCGATGTCCTGGTTGGATGCCCTCTTTACAGTGCCGATGGCGAATCCGGGTTACCCACTGATTTTTGCGTGTTTTTTAGTCGGCGTGCTTTCAAATATTTCAGCCATTGAAAGATTGTGGACGATTGGCCGTATGATGCGAGAGCGAGAGCACGCAGCTGAAGAAAACCTATCAGCTGAGGAATCAGTCCCCCACTTGGAACACTGAGATGATTTCGCAACCTAAGAATCAAAAACCAGTACTTAAAACAGAAATTCCAGGACCGAAGAGTCGGGCTTTACGGGCAAGAGAAGATAAGTTCTTAGCACCGGGGCTTCAGGGTTTTGCTTTGATGGCAGGAATCGTAGCCGATCATGCTGAAGGAAATCTCGTTACAGATGTTGATGGGAATGCATTTTTAGACATCATTGGCGGTATTGGAGTTAATGGCCTCGGACACAGCCATCCAAAGTTTGTATCTGCGATTAAAGAACAAGTAGAAAAAATGTCGGTGGGAAGTTTTACTTCCGAAGCTCGCGTGGAATTTTTTGAGAGACTTGGAAAAAACCCGCCCGCTCCTGGAGTTGACAGAACCCAGCTCTATTCTGGCGGAGCCGAAGCGGTAGAGTCAGCGCTAAGACTTGCGAAGTGTTATACCGGAAAATACGAATTCTTAAGTTTCTGGGGAGGCTTTCATGGAAAAACCATGGGGGTTCTTTCCTTAATGGGCTCTGATTTTAAAAACAAATTGGGACCCATGGTTCCTGGTTCCCATCAAGTCCCCTATGCAAATTGCTACCGGTGCCCTTTTAAGATGCAGTATCCATCCTGTGGATTGGCGTGTGTTGATTTTGCACGACAACACTTAAAAGTTTCTTCAGCTGGAGCTTTAGCTGCCATTATTGTCGAGCCAATGCAGGGAACAAACGGAAATATTATTCCTCCCAACGATTATTTGCCGGCCCTCAAAGAAGTAGCGAAAGAATTTAACGCTCTCTTGATCGTAGATGAAATGATCACAGGTTTTGGACGTACTGGTAAGTATTGGGGCTCACACCATTCAGGAGTTGTTCCGGACATTGTCACTTTGGGCAAGCAATTTGGCGGTGGCTATCCGATGGCAGCCCTCATGTCTTCTGAAAAAATAGTGAATACTCCGCCTTGGTCTAACCCATCAGGTTCTTCTTCAAGCTATGGTGGAAATCCATTGGGTTCTGCTGCGGCAAATGCGGCTTTAAAGATCATCGACGAAGAAGGCCTTGTCGAAAACTCTCAGAAAGTGGGAGCCTACTTTCTTTCGAAAATTAAAAAGTTCGAAGAAAAATATTCTTTTGTTGGGCAGGTCAGAGGAGCGGGATTATTCATGGCGATTGAGATGGTCAAAGACAAGACCACCAAAGAACCGCTTTCGAAAAAAGTCTGTAATCAAATCTTCATGGAACACCTCAAGCGCGGCCTTTTGACCATGTCCTATGCGCCTAGTTTTCGTATTCAGCCTTCTATGACGATTGACGAGGGAACGGTCGATCAATCAGTTGCCATTATGGAAGAAGTTTTTAATTGGGTAGAAAAAGAAAGACTTTGGGAAAAAGTTTAAGGATTCAGCCAGGTGCTCTGCACCTTTCCCGAGAGCAATTCCCACTGAGCCCGTTGGTGCCCCTCGGCACGAAGAAACAACCAATCCATTTTTGATACTGTAAAAAGTAATCGGCTGAAATTTTCTCTACCAAAACTGGGTTCGACATTTTCTGGAGGTAAATTGGTGGCCATTGTGTCGCTGGGAGTTCCAGGAGCAACCGGGCCCTGATAGCAACGCCGAGCTGAAGCTGTGGTTTTTCTCCAAGCAGTCTCGCTGAAATCTGATTTGGTATCCAACGAAAAGGTTCCTTTTAATCGCAGTTGCCATCGATCAATAGGGTCATAAAACAGGAGCGAGCCAGTTGGAGATTTCTCAATATCCCGACACTTAGGACTACGCAGATCCGTATGCATCCAGATAATGCCTCGCTCAGCACTCGCGCCTCGAAGCACTAAAGTTCTCATCTCGGGTTCATGGTCTCGGACAGTGCCAACGGTAACTAAGTGCCAAGCCTCGTGACGGGAAACGACTGCTTTTTCTATTTTTTTCCAAATCCGTTGGTATAAGTCGGAGAGTGTTGAAGAATCGGAGATCATAGTGAAGCTAGGTCTTCCGAAGTTCCCGGAACGATTATTCCTCTACGCTTTAGGAGCCAATTCCAAATCATGTCGGTACTGAAGGCTACCAAAATGGCGTAGAACGATCCCCAAAGAATGTCTAAAACATAATGGTGATTGAGATACACCGCCGAAAAACACATCAGTAGATAAAAACTAGTTGTGAACGCTCTGAGAGATCCAAAGCGAAAAGCATAGTAAACAGCCATCAAAGGATAAGCGATGTGGAGCGAAGGAATGGCTCCATGGACATCAGCCGAACGGCCGTACCAATTTTCAAAAATGGGAAGTCCTAAAAGCGCATCGAACCGAGCGCAGCCTGCCAAATTTGCAGGAACATCCAGGCGTGCAGGGCCCAAACCATAAAGAGCGACATACCAAGGGGGCGAAGCGGGATACCAATAATAAGTCGAGTATCCGAGCATGTTGACCCAGAAAAAGGCCCACATCACTTGAGGCGATCTCAACAAAATACTTCGAGCGGGTCTTAGAGCCGTTCCTTTTTTGCTGTACCAAAATCTCCAAAGAGCGGCACAAATAACGTAGACCGGAATAAAAATGATGTAAGCAATACCGCAGATGAAATCCAAAACTGAGTGCGTATGGAGTTGCCACCATTCGTTGGGAGTAAGACGTCCTTGCTCAGTTTCAATTCCAAAAAAGAATTTATCAAACTGATAGGGTTCAGCTACGTGAATCGCCATTCGGATAAAGTCGGCATAGTAGCGTTGAGTATCGTAAATAATATGAGTGAGAAATAACGGTGCCAAAAACTGAAAAACCGGTTGGGTCTTTGGACCTCCGTAATACAGAAGTAAAGCCAGAGTGCTGACCACGATGAGATCGTCTCGTAAGCCTCCCAGCCGGAACAGGATCAAAAGATAGGCAACGTAAGCCGCAAACGGCCACCAGTTTTTAGTTATATTTTTCAAAAGCTAATCGAAATGCCCACTCTAAAAATGCTGGTCGTGTTATCTGGAATCAAATAACGACTCATACAAATATAAACTCGATCGATAGCTTCTCCTGGGCGCAGAAGAAAACCTCCACCCCATTCCGGGTGGGTGCCGATTTCATCGCGGTGAAAAGTGCGGTATCCAAAAGATCCCTCAACCGAAAGTAGGCTTATCACCGGCAACATGATCGCTGCTTGGTAATAAGTAGTTAAAAAACGTTTATCGGTGCTGTCTTTCAGAGCACTCGCGCCCACCCCTAGGCGTGCGGCAACCGATCCCAAATCGATTTGGGGACTCCAAGAGACATCTAGAAAAGCACTGCTTTTCCAATCCGAAGGGGTAAAGCTTGAAGCTCCGAAAGAAAAATTCTTCCACTCCAGTGTCGAGCCAAAGCCTGAAACCGACGAAAATACTAAGATCAAAGCGAAAATCGACCGCATTTTTTCTCCTATAGCTAGCGGGCATCATAGAGACTTTCTCATCAATTCTCAATGCCCCGAGGCGTAATGCGGTGAGTTATTTTGGATTTGGGAAATTCCGATTGCTGGCGCCTGTATTCTCCACTAAAACGGTAAGGCATTGTCAAATGTGTGGCTCGGCCCTGCGCGAAAAATCCTTGTGAACCCCGTCAGGTCCGGAAGGAAGCAGCGGTAGCAAGACGGTTTCTGCGACGCAGGTTCCCCGAGCCTCCTGTTTTT
>RFNV01000340.1 GCA_009927005.1 Pseudomonadota bacterium | reverse complement strand
CAGGATTTGATTATTCAGGCTGACGAGAAAATGTTTATCGCTGACGACCCTCGAATGACTATTGATGCGTTTAGGAGATTCATCCTAAACAGCAAGAAGACACATGACATTGATGTTGTTTTTGTGGACTACCTGCAGCTTATTCCTGTTGATAGATCTTTCGATAGTGTTCGTAATAAAGTGGATTTTGTGACACAAGAGTTGAAGCGTATAGCTCGTGAGTTTGATGTTGCTGTGGTGGCTTTGGCTCAATTGAATCGTGGGGCAGAGGAAGATAAAGCACCTCAAGCAAAGGATTTCAAAGAGTCAGGTCAGATTGAACAGGAAGCGGATGTGGTTGTTTTGCTTCACAGGAAAGAGTCGCAATACGATAAAGACACTAACTTTGAGCGTGAAGCCAAGGGTTTACAGAAAATCAAGAATCTTATGGTTTTCGATATAGCTAAAAATAGGCATGGGGCTGTGGGAGGATTTGTTATGAGTGTTTTAGGTCAATATTCGAGGTTAGGAGTTCACTAGTGACTTGGGGTTTTGTGTTTATTGCTTTGGTTGTTGTTGCTGCTGTTTGGTCGATAATGTAGATGGCTTTGAACAAGGTTGAATGTAGGCGGTGTGGCTATAAATGGGTTGTGTCGCCTGATAAGAAGGATGCTCGTGACTTGTTGTGTAAGAGCTGTCGAGTGAAGCCGGCTAGGGTTGTGCAAAAGGGCGAGTATAGGTGTGAAGCATGGCAGGGTGAAGTTGACTCTGATCTGAACCCTATAGATGAATCGGGGCTTGTTTTACCTGGAGTTAGGGTTTGTGGGATGAAAGATTGTGTGAACCCTAAACATATTGTCGTTAGGTAACGCTATAGTGTTTTTATTGCCAAACATTAGGAGAAGAATATGGCTCAAGTAAAAGTTGAAGGAACAGTAACAAAAACCTTCGGTGCATCAAATCAAGGACTGTCTTTAGTCGAAAAGTTTAAAGGCCTCAATGGTGAAGAATACTCTCGAACTTGGAGTGTATGGTTCGCTGTGGCCCATAATCTTGTGGAGGGCAGTGAAGTGACTGTCACAGGTAATCTCAGCTACAAGATTGAAGAGTATGAAGATAAGACAGGTAAGCCTGGTCGTAAAGTGAAACTTGACATCAATAATGCTCAGGTTGTTTCGGATTTGCCTTTCTAAATGCCTGCTTGGGTTGTAGGGTTTGTTTTCGGGACTGCTTTCATCGTCAACGCTCTAGTAACCCCACTACCCCTAACAGTTGTTGATTGGCTGTTAGGGGTTTTATGTTATGTGGTTATTTGCGTGAATTATTATGGCAAGAAATAGTTTCAGTTTCAGTGTTTTTGGGCTTAACCCCGCTCCTCAAGGA
>RFNV01000303.1 GCA_009927005.1 Pseudomonadota bacterium | reverse complement strand
TCCACGTTGGATAAGGACTCATTACCCGATATAGCTCTGGGACGTATTCCTGCTCACAGTGCTGAGGAATTAAACTCTTTTATTGATAAGGCAATCGCGCGAGAGAAAGAACCTCGAAATATCGAAGAGTTTCTCCTTACTGCGGGTCAAGATGAAAGCCTAGGATGCCCCCAGAACGTAACTAAAGTAGGAAAAAAGATTACTCTGGGAGCGCCCACAGTAAATATAACTAAAAAGTATCGAACGGAAGTCGGGACCGAAGAAGTCATTGCAGCCTATAACTCGAATCCGAATATCATCATCTACGATGGCCACGGGAACCGAACCGGAATGACCGAGATTCCACTGCTTATTTCTTCCCTGAATAAGCTTACCAATTCAACGTACCCCATTGTTTTGGATATCGCTTGTTTAAATGCTCATTGGAGCAGCTCGGCAACTCCACGAAACTTCGCGGAATCGATCCTTCTGGCCGCTAATCGCGGGGTCGCAGGAATTATGGCTTCTGGAGGAAGTGGCTACGGGCACGATTTTTTTCAAACGATTGGAGAAATCATAGGTAAAGCCCACGATAAACAACAGATTGATTCCAAAATGAATGAAATTGGTCAGGTCATCCTTGCAGCCAAAATCAAACACGGTACCCAAGATCGAACCTATTGGAATTATTACGGCGATCCTAGCTCTAGCGTATTCTAAAGGCCCACACTCTTTTCGGCCTCTCTCTTGCTCTCCCTCCTCGAGAGGGAGTTTGCCTCCATGGACTTAGATCAGTTTTGCCCCCTAACCCTGTCGAAGAAAATGACGTATGCGTTCCTTTTTTGGGGCGCTCATTTCCTTTTGGCCTCCGGTCCTGAGATTACTAAAGCCAAAAGCTCAGTCCCCAGTGTTGATCAAGCAGTCAGAGCAATCTACGTCAGCGCTAACGAAAAAAATAGCTCAAGTGAAATTCCGAATTTGCTTTTTAGGCCGGATCTGGCTTCAATAGAAATCGAGGCAATCGAAAAGCTCATTGAAGACAAATCAGTTCCCGACAAGGAAAAAGAAGTAACGCTCGTTCGCTACACTCTCGGGGACTCTCGAATCACTCAAAGCCTCATAAAGGCCAAAAACAAGGGAATTAAAGTAACCCTCATTACCGACCTAAATCCCGTGATGAAGGGAAATTTCTCACAAATCCAAGGAAATTTTACAGCTGCTTTCGCCCGAGCTCAACTGAAGGATACTGACAAGAGCGAAGGAGCCAAGGTTATCCAAGATTTGCTGGATGCGGGTTTTGAATTAAAAAAAGATATTCTTTCACAACCGCTCTATCGGCCAGAACTTGAGCGTATCCCCATCATGCATGAGAAGGCTCTTTTGCTCAAAGCGGGAGAGCAGAAAACCGCGTTCTTTGGAACAAATAACCTTGCTCGAAACCCGAGATACAATCGACTGTTTGAAGTACAAGACCCCGTCTTTTTTGATGCTTATCAAGAGCATGTCGATACCTTGTCAGATTTATACAAAAAAGGAAAAGAAACTACAGAAATAGCTCCCGCTGGGAGAACGCTTATTCAATACCCAGACGGCACCGAAATGGAATTGGCTTTTACAGATGGGAAATACAATCCGAATGATCGTATTGTCGAAGTTCTAAAAGATAATATGCTAGAACATATCGATCTCTCTCACTTTGTGATGACCCATCGAGGGTTTTTTAATGCCCTAGGTGAGGCTATTTCTAAGAATCCAGAGGCCACCGGTTATGCAGTTGCGGATGACCGGTTTTCCGCAATAAAAGGATGGGGACTCTCTCCCGCACTGGCTGGAGTGGAAGTTGTTGACCCCTATAATAGAAAATTCACTGGGCTTAAACCTTCTGCATTTGGAAGAATTGAAAGCTTTGTTTACCAACGACCTGCGGTCGACCCGGACACGGGTAAAGTTAGGATTGAGCGTTCCGAAGACGGTCCCCCCTCTTCCCGTCATGTCTGGCACGACAAAACGACTCTCATTGACTTTAAAGACAAGACTGGAAAGCCAAAGACAGCACTTTTTACTGGAAGTTTCAACCTCAGCAACAATGTGGCTAATTCCGAGTTTCAGGTTAAATTCAACTTGCCTCGAGAATCCTGGATTCGAAAAGCCGTCAAGCACAGTATCGAAGAAGTTGTTTCCAATGAACCTCAGTGGGCAGTTCCCAACTTAGAGGCCTCTTTAAGAAATGCAGTGGCGCTTGTCCTGGGGGTAACCGACCTAGATATTCCAATCGAGCAGAGTAGTAAGCTATTGGATGCAATCGATCGACGTGACTTTTCGGAGATGAAGAAAATTCTAAATCACCTCAAAGAAACCCGAACACAGCTTAACTTCAAGTTAAACCCAGAGACGAAAGATGAACGAGTTGATCAATTTATTAATTTCTTGGATTGGTACGCAAAAAACATTCCGCCCTCAAATGCCGAGTTTGACGTTCGAGTGCAGCGAACGATCGGAATGGCTCTGGTAATTGCCCAACCCGCAATGAAGGATCATATAAAGGCGAATCTCTTAAGTAAGGTGATAGATCGACCCCAATTGAGTATTGAGGAGCAGCATAAACTTCTGAACGGGGCCTTTAAAGCACTCGGCCTTGGAGAAGTAAATCCTTGGTCTGGAATGGAATCTACTTTGCTTTCATTGGAATCTATTTTGTCGGCAGAAGTACTGGCCGAAAGGGAAAAGAATCGAAACATTTCGTTGGACGTTTTGATTCGAAAGAAAATTGATGAGGGTGAATTTTCGTGGAAGGGACCTGCTTTTGAAAAGTTTATTCAATCCCTGCAGTCTGAAACGGGTCTTTCTCTTTTGTCTTTGATATCTTCTGGCAAGATTCCATCTGAGGAAATTGCCCAAGTTGCACGCCTATTAAATGAAAAGAGAAAAGCCCTTGAACTGCCCAACGAGCTGAAGCCTTTACCCAAAAGTCACGTCTTTGAAACAACGGATCCAGAAAAACTAGAAGAGAGGCTTCGCAAGCTCTTTAACTCACAAGCCAAAAAGGGAATTCTAACCTCAACTGTGATGTCCACCGACAAACAGTTTATTTCAACGCTGAACAAAATTAAGAGAAATCAAACAGGCGTTCTTGAGAACTTTAAAATTCAAATCCCTAAAAAAGAAACTCAAAAAGATGAGCTCGCGCTGAATGAATGCGGCAAAGCTTTCGCTCAACTTCATTAAAACCGTCTAGTTTCTTTTCAGAATACGCCCTCGTTACCCCTCTTTCCGTATACGGCTTAAACCACCTGATTTCTTATTTTTCATTTGATTGGGTTTTCTATCTTTTCGCGGGCCTTAAAGTTGCAAACTGTCGCAGAGGAGACTTTTTGTAGCAGGAGATTTGAATGAGAACTTTTCGATTTTTGAATTTTTTAGCGCTAGGCTTAACCTCATTTATCTTAAGTAGCTGTAAAATTGAGACGAGTGGAGTAACCCTTACCGTGAACTCGGGAAGTCTCACCTGCGCGGCGACCGCTTCTTTAAGCTCAGTAGCTTCCGGCCAAACATTCCCAGTGACGATTCAAGTGATTGGAGGAGCAGCCCCTTATACTCTTTCAGGGACAACCGGAACCTTCCTCACAACCTATACGATTCCCCAAACACTGACCAACGCGACTGATAATAGCCAAATTACCTCCGCTACATTTTCGATTACAGACAGCGCAGGAAAATCGACTAGCTGTCAATTAGCGATTACTGTGACCCCGGAAACCACCACTACAGATCCTTTAAGTTGCACAGTTGCCGCATCAGATGACACTCCCGATATTAATCAAAGTGTGACCTACACTGCGACTGCAGCAAATGGCAGTGGTACCTACTTCTTTACTGGTTTTATTCCTGGAGGCAGCGGAACCATCACAGCTTCGCTCAATCAGATTTCTGCAACTCAAGCGACTGCAGGAGCCCGGTATAGTTACTCGGGACTTTATACATCGGTATTTTATGTTTCAGACTCTGCGGGCAACAGTGCGACCTGCGCAAAGACCGTTACGGTTCAAGCAGGGCCATCAGTCAGCTTGACGGCTAGTCCTTCAACAACAGTCCCCGCAACTCAATCTATTTATTTAACTGGGACTCCCTCGGGATTTAGCGCTACTCCGACCTATACATGGTCGATTGTTGGCTCTGGATTGACCCTGAGTGCCTCTGGTAACACAGCCACCGTTACTGCTGTGGATGCTTATACGACTCGCACTGGAACTGTGACCGTAGTAGCTACCAATGGAAGTGAGACTGCGACTTCAAATATTCCACTTACTTTTACCGCTGGAGGCTCGACTCTTAACTGCTCGATTTCTTATACTCCGGGAACCTATACAACGAATCAGAACGTTCCGTTTAGCATTACGGCAAGCACTGGGGAAGCCTTAACGGTTACCCAGATCAATGTAACGGACGGATATGTGGTTGGCGGCGTTCCTTCGCAGAACCCTAATATTAATTTTTATTATTCAGGTTCAAAACTCGTAACTGCTCTGGCGCGATCAACAAGCACTGGAATTCTCTGTAATAATGGCGCTTACTTGCAGACCACTATCAATATTTCGTCTTCACAAACTCCCTTTTCCTGTAGTCTTTCGATGACACCGAATCCGACCTATACCTATACTTGGATCCTTGCAACCATCACCGCATCGGGTGCACAAGGCAGTTACTGGCTTGAAAGTCTCACTTCAGATTATCCAGATTACATGGCTTTAGATGGTAGCACGCCTCAAGAAAGTTTAAATAGCGCCTACTCTTCAGCTATTTATCGATACGTTTATTTCTATTATCCAGGAACTTGGAAAGTCACTGCACGCTTACGAGACTCGGCCGGTCGAACAGCTACTTGTGATACTTACGAAACTATTTATGGGAACTACTACTGAAAGTAAGAGATAACGAATTCACGCAGTAGCGCTGATAGGTTGGAGCAGGCCCATCTTCAAAGACATGGCCTAAATGAGCTTGGCAACGAGCGCACCGGATTTCTGTGCGAATCATGCCATGAGAAGTATCTGAAACAGTTTGAATGTGCTTAGGATCCACCGGTGCCCAATAGCTCGGCCAGCCACTCCCAGATTCATATTTTTCTTCTGAACGGAACAAAGGCAAGTTACAGCCAGCACAGTGATAAGTACCTGCTTCTTTGTGATGGTAATACTTACCAGTAAAGGGCTTTTCCGTAGCTCCCTTTCGACAAACGGCGTATTGGTCGCTACTCAGCTTTTCCCGCCAAAAAGACTCTGGTTTGTTTTTCCAATCTTCCACTGAGAATCCTCATCCAAAATATTCAGGGGCATTTCCCTTTTTCCATTTGATATTACAACCAATGCTAGGCCGTTGCTCAGCCGATTGGGAACGATTGCTAATCACAGCTTCAAGGGCATACCGCAAGTCTTTTCCAGTCACCGGGATTTGGTTTCCGGGACGGCTCTCGTCAAACTGGCCTCGATAAACAAGTTTTCCAGCTTTATCAAACAAGAAAAAATCAGGAGTACACGCAGCTCGGTAAGCCTTCGCCGTTTCTTGAGAAGCGTCTACTAAGTAAGGAAATGAATAGTTGAGGCGCTTCTTCTCTAGTGCCATTTTCTCCGGACTGTCATCTGGATAGGTAACGGTGTCGTTCGAATTAATCCCAAATACCGCAATCCCTTTTTCTTGAAACTCCCGCATCAAATCAGATAATTCTTTTCCAATATGTTTTACATAAGGACAGTGATTGCAAATGAACATCACCAGGAAAGGCTTCTTCCCTTTAACTTCGGAAAGCTTAACGGTTTTTTTTTCAGTATCCGGCAGAGAAAAATCAGGGGCTTCTGTCCCTAAATCGAGCATGGTTGAAGGTGTTAATGCCATAGTGAATCCACCACCCTTCTTAAAAATGGCCAACTAAAATCATGAAGGGGCTTTTCCCCCTTCTCTTCTTTAATTTCAAAATGAGGGGCTGCTAGAAACACTCGACCCTTGCCGTATTGAAACTGAATCATGGCAGGATCTTTTGATTCCGAAAAACGCAAAACTACTTCAATATTTTTCTTTAAAGCCTCTTCTGGACTGTAATGAAACGCAGGGCCACCATAGAGAAGCATCCGAACACTTTTTCCGAGTCCCTTCACCAGGGGATTTCCCAGTTCCCAGAGAAACTCCATAGCCCCTTCGATATAGTTAGGGGCCTCAAGGGACGTACCATCATAAGCAGTCCCCTCTAAAAGGCCTATCCCGTAGGGACCCGTAGTTGGCCCCCCCTCGCGATGTGAAGTGGCATAAAAAGCCCCCGCACAAATCCCCAAGTAACTTCCTCCCTGCCGAACATAATCCCGGATGTTTTGGGCGCCCGAGTCTCCTAAATCTTCCAAATACACCCACGACTCTCCCCCAGGCATGATGAGCAAAGTGGGATTTTCAGAAGCTAACTCTCCTAAAATCAAATCTTTTGGTTGTTTGGTTTCGTAAGAAAATCCCTCGGATTCTAGAAATGCCTCTAAGTTTTCAGTGCCTGCATCCCAAGTCCCTTTGCCTTCATAAAGGAACACTTTTCCAGAAGCTGCAATCGCCTGCAAAGTAATAAGAAATAGAACAAAGATACATTTCGTCACTTTAACCCCCGCGAAGCCTTTCAATCTTTTGCTTCCATCGACTTTCCACCAACTGGCGGATAATCGCATGCTCCTGTTTTCTTAGATTAGGATCCTCTTTGAGCAGCTTATCAGCTTCAGTCTTTGCACGCTGCAAGAGGTCCGCATCCCGTAGGATATTGCCAACCCTAAATCCAGGTAGGCCGCTTTGTCGAGTGCCCAAAAACTCCCCCGGCCCACGAATGCGTAAATCCTCTTCGGCAATCACAAAGCCATCTTCGGTTTTGGTCATAATTCTCAGACGTTCCGTGACATAGGCATCGGCCAAGAGAATGCACTCGCTTTCCTCACTTCCTCGGCCAACACGCCCGCGCAACTGGTGTAATTGTGAAAGCCCCAAGCGCTCCGGGTGTTCAATCACCATTAAAGTCGCATTGGGAACGTCGATTCCAACTTCGATAACGGTAGTAGAGATGAGGATATCAAAGGCACGCTCTTTAAAGTCAGCCAGTACCTTTTCTTTTTCCTCACTCTTCATCCGGCCATGCACCAATCCCACTTTCAAATCCGGAAACACCTCCCGACTCAACTTTTGATGCATTTCTGTTGCGGATTTAAGTTCTAGCTTTTCGGACTCTTCTACTAGGGGATAAATGATATAAACCTGTTGGCCTTTTTTCACGACCTCACTGATTTGTTGGTACAATTTTGGACGGTCTTTATCTCGAAGAATTCTCGTTCGAATGGGCTTTCTGCCTTTTGGCTTTTGTCGAATGATACTTAAATCTAAATCTCCATAAAGCGTCAACGCTAGGGTTCTGGGAATCGGGGTTGCCGTCGTCATCAGCAAATGGGGTTTTCCTGTTTCGCTTTTTTTCAATAAGAGGCCCCTTTGTTCAACCCCAAACCGGTGTTGTTCATCTACTATTACTAGAGCCAACTTCTTAAACTTCACACTTTCTTGAAAAAGAGCATGGGTACCAATCACAACACAGTTTTCCTGTTTCTGAATTGCTTCTAGAGCTTCTTTTTTTCCCTCATTGGAATGAGTCAGGAGATAAACAGGAACTCCGGCGGAGTCGAGTAAGCTTTTAGCCGTACGGTAATGCTGTTGTGCCAACACTTCTGTGGGGGCCATAAAAGCGGTTTGGTATCCACTTCCGCTCGCAACCGCTGCTGCTCCCAAAGTAACTACCGTCTTTCCTGCGCCTACATCTCCCTGAATTAAACGGCACATAGAAAAAGGCTTTCCGAGATCTGCCTGGGTCACTTGCAAGGCTTCTTTCTGATCATCCGTGAGGGAAAAAGGAAGATTTTTTAAGAGCGCCCCCAAAGTGTCTTTTGGATCTCTTAGAATCGGGGCTTTTTCACGCTGGTGTCGTTGTTTGATAAGCCCGAGACCTAGCTCCAAAATGAAAAACTCTTCAAAGACTATTCGTTTTATCGCTTCGTTTGGCTTTTCCGAGTTGGGTAAGTCGTCTGGAAAATGGACTTTTGTAAAGCTCTGCCTGAGACTGGGTAGCTCTAAATCCGTCAGTAGCTTTTCCGGTAGACTTTCTTGAAGGTGCGGCAAAGAAGTGTGAATGGCTTCTCTCATTACTTTGCGCAAGGTTTTTTGATGTAACCCTTCCGTCTCACTATAAATCGGAACAACCCTTCCAAAGTTCAAACTGATAACGGGCTTGCCGTTCCTCATTTCCGTTACCTTTTCAAATTC
>RFNV01000338.1 GCA_009927005.1 Pseudomonadota bacterium | reverse complement strand
CTTCTCCCAAATTTCTGGCGCCACAAACAAAGGGAACTTTGAATTGAAATTTATCGATGTGGTATTGCTCATCCGCTGGTGTGAGCACTTCACTCTCATCCACAAAATCTACCCCGAGGGATTCGAGGATCATGGCCTCTACAAAATGGCCAATTCTGGCTTTGGCCATCACTGGAATTGAGACCACTTCCATGATTTCTAAAACCTTGTCGGGAGGGGACATACGAGCAACCCCACCTTCTTTTCGAATGTCGGCGGGAATCCGTTCTAAAGCCATCACTGCGACGGCCCCAGCTTTTTCGGCTATCTTTGCTTGTTCTGCATTGACCACGTCCATGATAACCCCGCCTTTGAGCATTTCGGCGAGACCTGTTTTTAATTTCATTTCGGAAGCCATTGAAGCACCTCTTGTTAAGATGTCCATGTAATAACGCAGATGGCCTTTGGAAGCAATAAAGAGCGCTTCCCATTCGCTTAGATTTATCCTAAAGTCTGGAGCTCAAATGACGACCCCAAATGCCTCTCCGGCAAATGCGCTTCAGTTGAAATCACTTCTGGGGGCGGAGTTTCTTAAAAAAGAACAAATTCAGGTGCTTATATCAACTGCCCTGGCTTTTAAAAATCGCAATGAAAAGGGACAATCGATCCCCCCTACTTTGGCAGGGAAAACGGCTTTTATGTTGTTTTTCGAAGCAAGTACCCGAACACGAAGTTCCTTTGAGTTAGCCGCTCAAAGACTCGGGGGACATTCTATTATCTTAACTAAAGGCGGAAGCTCCACAGAGAAGGGTGAAACCCTTTTGGATACTGCTCGAAACATCGAGGCCATGCGGCCCGATATTCTGATTCTCCGGCACTCATCTGCCGGATCCCCTTTCTTGTTAGATCAAGCTTTGAATCTTCCGCTCGTAAATGCAGGGGATGGGTTTCATGAACATCCCACTCAAGCACTTCTTGATTTGATGACTATTTTCGAAAGAAGAAAAAAAATTCAGGGGACTCGCGTTTTGATTGTTGGGGACATTGCGCACAGTCGAGTCGCGCGCTCCAATATTTATGCTTTAAAAACAATGGGTGCTGAGGTTTCCGTTTGTGGTCCTCCGACTCTATTGCCGCCTAAAGTGGAAAAAATGGGAGTTAAGGTTTTTTACGAATTAGACAAAGCAGTAAAAGATCAAGACGTCGTGATGATGCTCAGGATCCAATTTGAACGATTCAGTCACGGTCAAACTCCCTCACAAGGAGAATATTCTCGATTTTATGGTCTGAACCAACGAGTTTTAAAACTTTGTCAGCCTGAAGTTCTGATTATGCACCCGGGACCCGTTAATCGAGGAGTAGAGCTTGCTACCGATGTGGCGGATAGTTCCCGTTCCGTGATTCTGAATCAGGTTTCAAATGGAGTGATGCTTCGAATGTCAGTTCTTCATTTGTTGTCTGGGGGAGAGCCCTTTTCTTGGAAGGACGAAATTCAATGAATATGAACTCTCTTCTCATCAAGAACGGTAGAGTCGTAGATCCTAGTCAAAACAAAGATGCCGTGCAGGATATTTTCGTTCTGCGTGGAAAAGTTCAGGCTATTGGAAAAAATCTTGAACTTCCCAAAGAGGAACCCATTACCGAAATCGATGCAACCGGATTTGTTGTGACTCCAGGGTGGATAGATATTCATACACACTTGCGAGAGCCTGGGGGAACTCATAAGGAAACCATTGAAACCGGAACTCGTTCAGCGGCAGCCGGTGGGTTTACTAGTATTGCTTGTATGGCCAATACTCAGCCGGTGAATGACAGCTCGTATATTACGACTTATATCCGCCAAAAAGTCGCTACCGACTCACCTGTAAATGTCTTTCCGATTGGCGCCGTTACGAAAGGGCTCAAAGGAGAGGAATTAGCTGAAATCGGTTCCATGAGAGAAGCGGGGATTGTGGCCATTTCCGATGACGGAAAAACAGTGATGAATGCCTATCTCTTCCGAAAGGCTCTTGATTATTCGAGGCGCTTTGATTTGACAGTTATTAGCCATGCCGAGGACTCTAATCTAAAAGGCCTGGGTGTGATGAATGAAGGGTTCAATTCAGCCCGTTTTGGTCTTCGAGGAATCCCTAAGGCCGCCGAGGAAGTGATTGTGGCTCGAGATATTTACTTAGCCGAACTAACGGGAGCCAAATTACATATTGCGCACGCCAGTACAGCTGGAAGCGTAGCGTTGATTCGAGAAGCTAAACGCAGAGGAATTCGAGTAACCGCTGAAGTCACTCCGCACCACCTTACTTTGACGGATGAGGCAGTTGGCACCTATGATACCAATACAAAAGTAGCACCACCGTTAAGAGAAAAAGAGGATATTGAAGCGCTTCAAGAAGCCGTTGCTGACGGAACAATTGATGCCTTGGCTTCTGATCATGCGCCTCATTCTCGGGAAGAAAAAGAGGTGGAATATGATCATGCTGACTTTGGGATGGTGGGACTGGAGACAGCGTTTCCCCTGTATTATGCAAAGGTTTTAAAAAACCATTGGGATTTATCAAAACTGGTAGCTGCAATGACACTAAAGCCCGCACAAATTATCGGAGTAAAAAAAGGAACGCTCCAAGTGGGAGCAGATGCGGATATTTCCATTTTTGACCCCGCTCAAGAATGGGTGGTCGATCGCTCACAATTTCAGTCAAAAAGCCAAAATTCTCCGTTTCATGGTTGGACTATGAAAGGTAAGCCAGTTTTTACGATCGTAGGTGGCAAAATCGTTTATCGAGGAATTGTTTGATGAAAGAGACCACTTGGAGAGCTGCTCTTTACCTCGAAAACGGACACGTTTTCCTGGGTAAAGGATTTGGAGCCCAAGCCATTCAAGGGGGCGAAGCTGTTTTCAATACAGGAATGAGTGGTTACCAGGAGATCTTCTCTGATCCCTCGTATTCTCATCAAGTAGTGGTGATGACTCATACTCAGCTCGGCAATTATGGTGTGAATGAAGCGGATATCGAATCGGATTCCCTCCTATTAAAAGGCGTCGTGGCTCGTGAATATTTTTCTGAGCCATCGAATTGGAGATCCCAGCAGAGTTTGGGCGATTATCTTAAGAAAGCTGGTGTGCCCGGGATTTCTGAAATCGATACCAGAAAAGTGACAAAGCTTTTAAGAGATGAAGGAGCTCAACGAAGCATTATTTTTCCAGTGGATTCCGATAACCTAGAAGACATCAAATCAAAAGGTGCGACACTTTTAAGCGGTATTCCACAAATGGAAGGTTTGGATCTGGTAAGCGAAGTCAGTTGTCGTGAGCCTTGGGAATTCGAAGCTGATAAGAATAAATCAAAAAACACTTTAGGCACGATTGTTGTTTATGATTTTGGAGTGAAGTGGAATATTTTAAGAAGTCTTTCTTCTCGCGGCTTTCGAGTACGAGTGGTGCCTTATCAGATGCCAGCTGAAGAAGTTAAAAAAGAAAAACCAGTCGCTATCTGTTTATCAAACGGCCCGGGCGATCCCGCACGAGTCCCTCACGCGGTGAAAGAAATTCAGGCCTTGATTGGGCAATTACCTATTCTAGCCATTTGTATGGGACACCAATTGATGGCGAGAGCTTTAGGCGGTGAGACCTACAAGTTGAAATATGGACACCATGGCGTGAACCATCCAGTAAAAGATTTAGATACGGGAAAAATACTCATTACGTCTCAGAACCACGGATTTGCTGTAAAACCTGAATCTCTTCCTAAAAATGAGGTTCAGGTTAGTTTAATCAATTTAAATGATCAGACTCTAGAGGGGTTTGCTTCAAAAAAATTGAAAATATCGAGCATTCAGTTTCACCCGGAAGCCAAGCCGGGTCCAAGTGACGCTAACTTTCTTTTTGATCAATTCATTAAGGAGTTCTTAAAATGACAAGTGAAATGACAACTTCAAAACGAAATTTACCCGGTAACCTCTATCCAGATTTTGTAACGATTGTGGATGAGCTTATTGAACTGGTGGACCAAGTTCAGCTGGAAAATCTAAGAAAAGATTTTCACACTCGGCTTCGAATGACACTCTCTCAACCCGAAAGAGCAGAGCTTGTTGAAGATCTGTGGGATTTTTTCTACGACTGGTGTCTTTTTGAAAAACAGATTCCTGCTAACGTTGAAAAGTTGTCTTCGAATATTCGTGGTCTCTGGAATCAGCTTCAGCAGGGAAATCTTCGTGGTCTTTACAGTGTGCAAAAAATTAATGATGAAGGATTGAAACTAAAAGAACTCTTCACGGGTAAATCACACTTCGTTGCGAGAAAATATGATTCTGATTTCTTGGGATTACAAAAGGGCGATCTGATCGAAGGACGCTTGATCGATGATGGCTCAGGAAAAAGTGATTCTAGCGCCTTTGTACGACGGCCCTCCTACCACCCAGTGGAAGTGCATGACTACATCAAAACCAAGGTGAAACAGTTTAAGAAGGAAAAAGATTTTGAAACTTATCAGAGCTGGCTCTGGCTTTTGGTGGGTATGTATTTAAAGTATCGGATGTATGAGCACATGCCGATCGAAAAAATTTATGACGATAACAGTAGGATTTGAGCTGAATGTCTAAAAGAACTGACATCAAAAAAGTGCTGGTGATTGGATCAGGTCCCATCATCATTGGGCAAGCCTGTGAGTTTGATTATTCGGGGACACAGGCCTGCAAGGCTCTCAAAGAAGAGGGATACGAAGTGGTTCTGGTCAATAGCAATCCAGCAACCATCATGACGGATCCCATTTTTTCGAATCGTACCTATATTGAACCCCTGACATTGCCCTATCTTGAGGATCTCATTCGTCGAGAAAAACCCCAAGCCCTGTTGCCGACAGTCGGGGGGCAGACTGCCCTAAATTTAGCAATGTCACTTCATCGTGAAGGCATTCTTAAAAAATATGGGGTTGAGCTTATCGGTGCCAATGAAGTCGCCATTGAAAAAGCTGAAAGCAGAGAGTTGTTTAAACAGGTTCTCGTCAAAGTGGGGGTAGATTTTCCAAAAAGTGGAGAAGCAAGTACAGTTGATGAGGCATTAGAAATTGCGAGCCAAGTGGGTTTTCCCTGTGTGATTCGTCCCTCTTTCACTTTGGGTGGGACCGGTGCCAGTGTCGCCTACAACATCGAGGAATTTAGAGTTGAGTGTGCGCGAGGTCTTGAAGCAAGCCCTACGAGTCAGATTTTGGTGGAAGAGTCTGTACTGGGGTGGAAAGAGTTTGAACTCGAACTCATCCGAGACAAAAATGACAACGTCGTTGTGGTGTGCTCTATCGAAAATGTAGACCCCATGGGCGTTCATACGGGAGATAGCATCACTATAGCTCCTGCTCAGACCTTATCCGACGTCGAATATCAGGATCTGAGAGACAAGGCTCTTGCGATCATTCGCGAAGTAGGTGTGGATACCGGCGGCTCGAATATTCAATTTGCGGTTCATCCTCAGACGGGCAGAGTCGTAGCAATTGAAATGAACCCTCGAGTTTCTCGAAGTTCGGCTCTTGCTTCAAAAGCAACTGGATTTCCGATTGCTCGTATTGCGACTAAACTTGCGATTGGCTACACCTTGGATGAAATTACAAACGACATTACCAAAAAAACGCCTTCGTGTTTTGAGCCCACAATCGATTATGTTGTTACGAAAATCCCTCGATTTGCTTTTGAGAAGTTTCCCCGATCCGATTCTCGACTTTCGCCTTCCATGAAGTCCGTGGGAGAAGCAATGGCCATGGGACGAACTTTTAAAGAGTCACTCCAAAAAGCAATGCGGTCACTCGAAGTGAAGTGGTGGGGGCTTAATCCTCTTTCCGAGAGACGGACGATTAAAACAGAAGGTGGATGGATTGAGGGGATACGAAACTACATCAAGACCCCTAAGCCTGACAGAATCCTATGGGTCGCTCAAGCGTTTCGAGAGGGGTTTACTGAAAAAGAAGTTTATGAACTGACTTCGATTGATCCGTGGTTCTTGAGACAAATAAAAGAGCTGGCGGACGAAGAGGCTGAAATTCGAAGTTATTCGGGAAAACTTTCTGACATTCCAAAAAGTCAGTTGCGACATTGGAAACGCCTTGGATTTTCCGATAAAGCACTTTCTGTTCAATTACAAACTAGTGAAGAAAATGTTCGCAGACTGAGAATGAAGCACCAGATTGTTCCAGTTTATAAATGTGTGGATACCTGTGCTGCTGAATTTGAATCTTTTACTCCCTACTTTTATTCAACTTATGAAGATGAAGGCGACGACATCGCTTTGAATGATCGTAAAAAAGTCATGATTCTCGGTGGTGGCCCCAACCGAATCGGTCAGGGGATTGAATTTGATTACTGTTGTGTTCAAGCCCTCTTTGCTCTTCAAGAAGAAGGCGTTGAGAGCATCATGGTCAATTGTAATCCGGAAACAGTCAGCACCGACTACGATATGAGCGATAAGCTCTATTTCGAGCCGCTGACCCTGGAAGATATCCTTCACATCGTAGACCACGAAAAACCCACGGGAGTTGTGGTCCACTTTGGGGGACAGACCCCTCTGAATTTAAGTCGAGAGCTTGCTAAATTAAACGTTCCCATTTTGGGGACATCAGCTCAGGCTATCGAGGTCGCTGAAGATCGAGACAAGTTCAGAGCGCTTTGTAATCGCCTCCAAATCAGACAACCTGAAAGTGTTGTCGTAACCGATGCCTCTCATGTCCTGGAAGCGGCGGAAAAAATCAGTTTCCCCCTCTTGGTGAGACCCTCCTACGTGCTTGGTGGAAGAGGCATGGAAATTATTTACAACAGTAGAGAGCTTCAAAAATGGCTTCGCAAGAAACATGAAATTTCAGAAGACTCTCCGCTTTTAATGGATCGATTTCTCAAAAATGCAGTAGAAGTTGATGTCGATGCGATTTGTGATGGCGAAGAAGTCTTGATTGTCGGCATGATGGAACAAATCCACGAAGCAGGAGTTCACTCGGGAGACTCTGCTTGTAGTTTGCCTCCCATGTCTCTTTCTCCCACCATACAAAAAGAATTAGAGCGACAAACCGAGTTGATGGCTTTGGAACTCAAAGTGAAAGGGCTTATCAACATCCAATTTGCCATCGAAGACCAAAATATTTTTATCATTGAAGTTAATCCCAGGGCTTCGAGAACTGTTCCGTTTGCGAGCAAAGCTAGAGGGATTCCCTTTGCAAAGCTCGCAATGAAAGTCATGTTGGGTAAAAAGCTAAGAGATCTTGAAATTTCCCGAGCTGGTATGGACTTGGTTTACGTGAAGGAATCCGTATTTCCGTTTAAACGCTTTCCTGAGACAGATATTGTTTTAGGTCCTGAGATGCGATCGACCGGTGAAGTCATGGGTGTTGGAAAGACGTTTGGAGAAGCTTTTGGAAAAGCGACTCTTGCCTCGGGTTATCCTCTTCCCTTGAGTGGAACGGCATTTTTAAGTGTTAAAGATGCAGATAAAGAAGCTTGTTTGGGTATTGCAAAAGACCTGGTTGGTTTAGGATTTGAATTAGTGGCTACTCGAGGAACAGCTCAGTTCCTCAATGAAAAGGGCCTGAGTGTTCGAAGTGTGAATAAAGTCAATGAAGGCCGACCCCATATCGTTGACCACATTAAAAACGGGGAAATCAGCTTGGTGGTAAACACTTCTGCTCTAGGGGTTCATGAAGTGGGGGCTGCTTACGAACTCAGAAGAAATACCCTCATGAGAAATTTATGCTACTTTACGACAGTTGCCGCTGCCAGAGCCGGAGTCCAGGCAATTGCGGAACATAAGCGAATACCCGTAAGTACCCATTGTTTGCAGGAGCGAGAAATATGAGCATGGTGCCGATGACAGTAAATGGAAAAAAGAAACTCGAAGAAGAGTTAAAGCATTTGAAAACCCATGAAAGACCTCGAGTGATTCAAGCCATTGCTACTGCTCGGTCGTATGGAGATCTGTCCGAAAACGCCGAGTATGATGCCGCGAGAGAACAACAAGGATTTATCGAAGGGCGCATTAAAGATTTGGAAGATAAAATTGCTCGTTCTCAGGCAGTTGATCCATCACAAATAAAGTCAGATAAAATTGTGTTTGGAGCCACTATTGAAGTAAAAGATCTCGAAACGGATACCATTAAAAAGTATCAGATCGTTGGCGTTGACGAGTCCGATATCAAAGAAGGCAAACTCTCCATTGAATCGCCCATAGCGCGGCAGCTTCTCAATAAGAAAGAAGGCGATGTCGTGACTATTCGAGTTCCCAAAGGGGAACTGGAATACGAAGTCGTTAGCATTAGGTATGAGTGATGTTTTAAATTCGCCCATCCAGTTCGTTAAGGGAGTGGGACCTAAACTTGCGAAGCTTCTCTCAAAAAAGGGAATAGC
>RFNV01000286.1 GCA_009927005.1 Pseudomonadota bacterium | reverse complement strand
GTTGATTGAGCCAAAAACAATCGAAGCAGCTCTTAAATTAGTTACGAGCGGAAGTTTTCAAATGAGCTCTGTCATGACTCGACTCAAAAATAAGCAGGAGTTAGAAAATCTCTCGGTAGTAAAAGCAGTCGTCGATAAAAACAATAGGGCCATTTATTTTTCGAGATATCCCATCCCTTACAGCAGAAACCCCGCTCCTTCTTCTCCTGCAGATTGGGCTTGTTTCCGGCACTTGGGTTTGTATGTTTATTGTCGAGACACCTTGATGCGACTTCGAGAGTTGGAGCCCTCCAAGATAGAGCTTGGCGAATCTTTGGAGCAATTAAGAGCCATGGAAAATGGAATTAGTATCGGGCTTTCATTGGTGGACTCAGTTTCAATAGGCGTTGATACTCCGGAAGATTTAGAAGCGATCAGAAAAATGTCACGTGAGGTGCTTAGATGAGTGCAATTAAACCTTTTGTTGTGATTGCAGGCCCTTGTGTAATCGAAGATGAAGGGCTGATTCTTGAAACGGCAACCGAGCTCAAAAGGCAACTAGGAACTCAAAAGGTGGATTTTTTCTTTAAATCATCTTTCGATAAAGCCAACAGAACTTCGATTGATGGTTTTCGTGGTCCGGGGATGAAAGAGGGACTTCGTATTCTCAGTCTGGCAAAAGAAAAATGTGGCGTAAAGCTAGTGACTGATATTCACACTCCCGATCAAGCCAGCCCTGTAGCAGCAGTAGTGGACTTTGTTCAAATACCTGCTTTCTTGTGTCGACAAACAGATTTAGTAGTAGCTGCTGCCGAAAGTGCCCTGCGATTTCGAAGAAAATTAAACATAAAAAAGGGTCAATTTCTGGCTCCTTGGGACGCTAAAAATATTGTGGAAAAAGTACGGGCGGTGGAATCAAATCTCGGTGAAAGCCAGGATAAAGATTGGCTGTGGTTAACTGAAAGGGGTGCCTCTTTTGGTTACAACAACCTGGTCGTCGACATGAGCGCCTTTCAAACAATGCAAAAGTTTGGAGTGCCCGTTATTTACGATGCCACTCATTCGGTGCAATCTCCGGGAGCGGGTACAGGTGGAAAGAGCACCGGGGGCAAACGAGAAAACATTGAAGTGCTAGCTCGCGCTGCAGTTGCGGCGGGTGCAGACGGACTTTTCTTAGAGTGCCATCCCAATCCAGCAGTTGCAAAAAGCGACGGCCCTAACGCTTTTTATCTCGAACATGTGGGTGAGTTTGTGAAGCAGCTTCTCTCGTTAAGGGCTTTAGTGACAGGGATGCCGAAGCTTCTTCCAGAAGCTCGAAGGGGCTCTTGAAAAACGGAGAAAATTACAAAAAATACAAACACTTAAAACGCAATAAAAGCGGCCATTGTTTGTCGTTGACCCGGCTAGTCATTGTTGGCAGAGTTCATTCATGCAAATAGATGAAATAAAAAGAAAGGAACTGACGAATCAGATTCGCGATGTGATTCGCTTAGAAGCTGACGGCCTTTCGTTGGTTGCTGAATCTGTAAATTCTTCTTTTTGTGATGCTCTTCTGTTGTTGGCCGAATGCCGAGGGAAAGTAGTTTTAACTGGAGTTGGAAAATCCGGACTCATTGCTCGAAAAATTGCCGCGACTATGAGTAGCACGGGCACCATGGCTACCTTTTTACATCCTACCGATGGAATGCACGGGGATTTGGGTCTTTTAAGTACCGGGGATGTCGTTATTGCCATAGGAAAAAGCGGGGAAAGTGAAGAACTGGTAAAACTGATTCCTGCTTTAAAACGATTGTCTGTGAAGTTAGTCGCAATCACTAGTCGAATGGATTCAACTTTAGCCCGAGGGGCAGACGTCGTTCTTTATGCACCCGTAGAGCGGGAAGCTTGTCCGTTAGATTTGGCGCCAACGGTATCCACCACGGTAGCCCTTGCAATCGGCGATGCCTTAGCGATTACCCTAATGAAAATGAAAGATTTCAAACCCGAGGATTTTGCTCTTTATCACCCGGGAGGAAAACTAGGAAAGCGTCTTTGGCTTAAGGTGTCTGATGTCATGATTCGTGTTGAGTCCTGCGCGCGATTGGCCGTTAAGAAAGCAAAAATCGAGGACACCCTATTTGCCCTCACTCAGTATGGGCAGGGAATAGTGTTGTTTGAAAATGAAGGCGGGGGATTTGAGGGGATTTTAACCGATGGAGACATCCGACGACTTCTCAGCAGTCACGGAAAAAATATATTTCAGCTTGAGATCGGAACTGTTTTAAACCGGCGTCCAATTACCATAGAAGCGGATTGTATGGCTGTAGAGGCTCTCAAATTGATGGAGCAAAGAGAAAAGCCCTTAAATGTTGTTCCAGTTATCTCCCAAGGAAAAATCGCTGGAATTTTACGCTTGCACGAATTGCTGAGTGTTTCCTAGAGCTTTAACAAATGAAAACCGGTGAGATTAAGAAAATTGGAATTGCTTTAGCTGCGTTTAGTCCAGAGCCCAGTTTTTTTGTTGAGCAATTGAAATCGATTCAAAACCAAACTTTTTTGAATTGGATCTGTGTTGTTACTTGTGATTCTCCCATTGCCAACCTGTTGAGCGCCCCTGCTTTTAAAGACATAAGAGAAGATCTTCGATTTGTTTTCATTGAGAATGAAAAGCGATTGGGGCACAAAAAAAATTTTGAGAAAGCACTCAATGGGGTTCTGAAACACTCCGTAGATGCGATTGCTTTCTCAGATCAAGATGACGTCTGGTATCCCGAAAAGCTGACAGTGTGCGCACAAAGATTAGCAGAATGTCCTTCGATGAGTTTGGTTCATAGCGACATGCATGTTTTGGTAGGCAGGGAAAACCTTTCCAAGACTGCTTGGCAGATCGAAAGACGAGGAGTGCGAAATGTTAACCAGCATCATCTTCTAGTTAGAAACGTTGTTGCAGGCTGTTCCATTTTAATGGACGCCAACCTAGGAAAGAAATTTTCAGTTGTTCCCGATGGAGCTCCCTTTCATGATCACTGGTATGCGTTGGTCTCAAGTTCATTGGGAGTAGTGGAGCCAATCCATCAGCCACTTTATGCCTATCGCCAGCACGAGAATAATGTTCTGGCAGTAACACCCTTTGGAGGATTTTTCAGATTAAGGAAAAAAATGAATCTTTCCTCTCTGGTGAACAAAATGAAGTGTGGTTTTCTGGACTCTCGTCATTTTGCTAAGAGTGCGGAGGAGAGCGGGCTGAAACTCAATTGGATTTCCAAACTTTTGTTTCTCAATTCCTGGGACTGTGGTCTGAGTCTGATGATTTTGGGAGCTCAAAAGCTGATCGGAGATCAGCCACTGGCCCGAGCTTGCTGGGCTCGATCCTGTGGCAAGCTCCTGACTCTTGGCGTCAAACAAAAAGGTAGCCTATGATTGCGCTAAAGATTAAACGTACCTCATGTTAGTCCCCGGTTTTTTGAATCTGATTCGCCCCTTTAATTTTGATTTGTTTTGTGCGGGCAAAAAGTTTCTCATTTTCAATCTGGTTAGCAGAGATTTAAAAATCAAATATCGCCGGTCTTTTTTGGGTTTTTTTTGGACTGTTTTGCACCCGCTTATTTTATGTGGGATTTATTATTTTATATTCCATGAAATTCTCCAGGTAAAAATACCCAACTACGTGATTTTTATTCTCAGCGGGGTCATCCCCTGGACGTTCTTTTCAACCTCGGTCATTGAAGGAACGGAAACTTTGATTGGGAATTCTTCTCTTCTCACCAAAGTACCCATTCCACCGCAGACCTTTCCCTTTGTTGCCTGTCTTACCAATTTCATAACATTTCTTTTGGCGATGCCTATTGTGTTTAGCTTTGGATTGATTCTTGGAGTTAGCTATGGTTTTCAGCTGCTTTATTTACCTGTTCTTGCAGTGATTTTATTTTCCATGGCTTACACACTCGCTTTGATTTTGTCAGTGGCCTACGTTCATTTGAGAGATTTGAAACATGCGATAGGTCTTTTGATGCAAATCTGGTTTTATGCGACCCCCATTCTTTATAAGCCAGAGATGATTCCTCAAAAATTCCAGGGCTTCTTGTACCTAAATCCTTTAGGGGGCTTGTTTGCTTGTTTTCACCGATTGTTTCTTGGAGAGAACCTTGTTTTGAGAGATATTTTGATCAGTATTGCGTGGGCCGCTATTTTTTATCTGTTAGCGATTGCTGTACAGGTCAAGAAAGCGAAACGTGCCCTGGAGTACCTGTAATGAATTCGACTTCTACCCCAAAAGTCCCCAGCATTGAGGTTAGGGGGCTCACAAAAAAATTTCAGGTAAACACCACCAGGCCAGGCTCGTTAAAAACCTTTTTAGTACGTTTAAGTAGGGGGCAGCTAAAGTCTACAGAAAAGCAGGAGTTCTCCGTTCTTTCTGATCTTTCTTTTACTATTCACGAAGGTGAGTTTGTTGGGATTATGGGCAGAAACGGGGTGGGAAAAAGCACGCTCCTCAAATTGATTTCCGGCATCTATGAACCCACTCTGGGAACGATCAAGGTAAAAGGAACGATTGCGCCTCTGATCGAATTAGGGGCTGGCTTTAACCCCGATCTATCCGGATATGAAAATATTTTTTTAAATGCCTCTATTCTTGGTTTTGGTCGAGAGGTTACTAAGAAGGCAGTTCCTAACATTCTGAATTTTGCTGGCCTGGGAGATCATATTTATTCTCCGGTCAGAAACTATTCGAGCGGAATGCAGGTTCGGCTCGGATTCTCTATTGCCACGCATTTGGACGCACCCATACTCCTCATTGACGAAGTGTTGGCGGTAGGAGATCTAGAATTTCAGAATAAGTGCATTAAAAAAATAAAAGAACTTCACCAGCAGAGACGGACTATTGTCTTGATCACACACAACCCAGAGGCGGTGAGAAACCATTGTGATCGGTGTGTTCTTATTGATAAACACCAAATTATTTTTGATGGACCCGCTGCTCAGGGGGCCAGTTTGTACGAACAAAACATGGACCTCAATAGTTAAGGGCGAATGAAGGCTTCCTCTCAACAAATTAGAAACGACTTGAATGAACTTTTTAAGCTTGTTCAACCAGATTTGACCCAATGGGAAGGGCAGAATCTCTTAATTACTGGTGGTACGGGTTTTTTTGGAAAATGGTTTTTGGAGACCTTAAGCTTTTTTCGAGAAAAAACACAGACCCGCCTTGGTCGTATTTATGTTCTGTCGAGAAATCCAAACGACTTCATTAGAAATCATCCCCACCTTCAAAACTTTGATTTTATTCAAGGGGATATTCGATCATTTAGTTTTCCGAAGTCAAAAATTCACGGGATTATTCACGGAGCAACAGCTGCGAGTGCACAGCTAAATACCGACTCACCTCAAGAAATGTATGAGACTATTGTTGAGGGAACCCGTAGAGCGCTCTTGTGTGCCAAGGAATCCCCCAATTGTCGTTTTCTAATGATTAGTTCCGGTGCGGTGTACGGAAAGAGAAATTTGAGCGAGGGACCCTCAAAAGAAGAGGACTTTGTTTTTTCTGATCAAGCGATTTTGGGGGATGCCTATGCGGATGGTAAGAGAAAAGCGGAGGCCCTAGCTGCCTCGAATGAGTTTGGTCAGTTTGCCGCGATAGCGAGATGTTTTGCATTTGTGGGCCCCTACTTACCTTTGAAACTTCATTTTGCGATTGGAAATTTTATAGCGGACTGTTTGGCGGGAAATCCAATCATCATAAAAGGGGATGGCACACCCCTGAGAACGTACTTGTACCCCACTGATCTGATCTCTTGGTTATTGGCTATTTTTAGTCGTGGAGAAAAAAATCGTTCGTACAACGTGGGATCAGATGTGATGATTTCTATAGAACAACTGGCGAATTTAGTACAAAAAGAAGCAATGCAAATGGGCTTGCCTGATAATTCCGTAAAAGTTATGCAAAAGCCAAAACCAAATGAAGCTCCTGCTTGTTATGCACCGACGGTCCAAAGGGCTGTTAAAGAACTGGGGTTGAACATTACTGTTGACTTGAGGGATTCTATTCGAAGAACCATAAGACACCATTTGGAGCAGGTCTAAAAAATGACGTCGGCTATTTACCCCGAAAATCGGCACAATCCCTACTACATTGTGGCTCCCCCCTACGTTAGGACATCCGCAGGAATTCGGGCGCTACACCTCTTAGGCCATGCCCTAAATAAAAAAGGGTGCAATGCCTTCATGGCTTCGATTCGATTGAATCCAGACTTTCTCACTAAGCCCCTTACTTTAGATGTTATTGATCACCACCATGAGAATAAAATTACCCCCATTGTGATTTATCCAGAAACAGTCAAAGGGAATCCGTATGGAGCTCCCTTTGTTGTCCGATATATTATGAACTTTCCGGGACTATTAGGAGGGGACAAACACTATCCTAAGAGTGAGATGTGTTTTGGTTATTCTAAGGAGTTGTTGGAAGGACAGAGAGCAGAAGACCAATCGAATGTCCTCTATATTCCCGGATGTGATACGGCCACGTTTCATCCTCCCTCGGAAAACACCCCTCGAAAAGGCAGTTGCTATTTTGCCTCCAAATTTAAAAATGTTCATAATGGAAAGACATTTCCTATTACCAACGATTCGTTTGAAATAACGAGGGATTTGCCGGATTCTTTGTCTCCGCAAGAAATTGCCGAGCTTTTAAGAAAAAGCGAGGTGTTTTACGCCTACGAGAACACTGCCCTGGCGACAGAAGCTACGTTGTGTGGTTGTCCCGCGGTTTTTCTCCCAAATCCCCATCTGACAAAAAGAATCGCGACTGAAGAGTCTGGGACCAACGGGATAGCGTGGGGAAGCGATCCTAAGGAAGTTGAAAGAGCCAAAGCGACTGTGCACTTAGCCTATGAAGATTATCTAAAACAAATTGATCTTTTTTGGACTCAGCTCGATCAGTTCATTGAGTTGACTCAAAATGCTGTTAAGAAAGAGGACTATCCGGAGAGAATTGTTAAAGCGCGTTTAAAACAAGATCCCTACTTGGGTAGTTTTTCAGAGTTTGAAAAACCCAAATTAAAAACGACGCGCCAAAAGTTTTACGGAGCTCTGTCTGTGATGGTTGGGCTAGCGGAGGAAGATGGTGTAGTCGGTCTTATCCGAAAGGTTATTAAAGCCCTGAGACAAGGCGGCATTCCCACCGTAATAAATCGAGCTCGCGGCATTTATTTTCGAAAGTAACTAACGCTGACATACATCAGTTGCTCTTTCTAACTGATGCAGCATGTATTCGATTCTTCGATCATCAAGAAGCGGATGAACCCCGATCCAAAAAGTGTCTTTCATTATTTTGTCTGTCTTCGATAAGGATCCAACAACTCGATGTTCTACGTTTTGATAAGCAGGTTGTCTGACCAAATTTCCAGAAAACAAAAGTCTCGTTCCCACTTTATTTTCTTCAAGAAAAGCCACCACTTTTTCCCGGCTTAATGAGTCGGCAACATGAAGAGGAAAGCCAAACCAACTAGGCTCGGTACCCTCGGTGGGTTCCACTGTCATAAAATGTTTCCTAAGCACTGAGGAGGATTCGAAACCGGCTTTAATTTTTTTCCAGTTCACTCTTCTGGCTTCAACATAGGCAGGAGCTTTCTTTAGCTGGGAAAGCCCTATGGCTGCTTGCATGTCGGTCACCTTCAGATTGTACCCAATATGAGAGTAGGTATATTTGTGATCGTATCCGTGGGGGAGGCTTCCTAAACTCCAATCAAAGCGCTTTCCACAAGTGTTGTCCACGCCCGGCTCGCACCAACAGTCTCTTCCCCAATCTCGGATACTTTCAGCTATTCTTCGCAAAACAGAATCTCGACACAAAACCGCTCCTCCTTCACCCATTGTGATGTGATGAGCCGGATAGAAGCTGTAAGTAGAATAAGAACCGAAAGAACCAACGAACTCATTGCCGATCTTTGCACCTAAAGCGTCACAGCAGTCTTCTACTAGAAACAAATTTTCCTTTTTGCACCATTCAGCCAAGACATCCGCTCGGTAGGGGTTTCCAAGCGTATGAGCAAGAACCACGGCCCTTGTCTTTGCCGTTTTGGCTTCCATGATTTTTTCAGGAAGTGCATTGAGCGTTTGAAGATCGACGTCTACGAACACGGGGACCCAGCCATTTTGTAAAATAGGATTTACAGTGGTGGGAAAGCCCGCAGCTACCGTTATGACTTCATCCCCCTTTTCCAGAGGTTTTAGGCCCTGTTTTTTTAGTTGGGGTGAGGAAAGCGCACTCATTGCTACCAGGTTTGCGCTGGAGCCACTATTCACGAGTAAGCTAGGAACTCGATTGCCAACGAATGTGGCAAAGTCCTTTTCAAAAGATCGACCAAATCGCCCAGTCGTTAACCAGAGGTCAAGCGATGCATCTAATAAAAAGCGAAGGTCTTCAGGATCAAGCTTTTTTGTGGTTACGGGAATGTAAGTCTTTCCTGGGATAAACTCCGCGGTGCTAAATCGTTTGTGAAAGTATTCTTCTGAAAGAGACAAAATCTGGTCTCGGATCTGTTCGTGAGATTTTTCAATCATTGGTTTTCCATTCTCAACTCATAAGACTTAATTTGTTCTTTAGTTAAGTCTATGCAATTTCGGCCTTCATAAAAGTGCTGGTACCAATCCAGAGTCCACTTAACTGATTCATCCAGGGAAAGCTGTGGGGACCAATTCATCATTTCATGAGCTTTTTCCCAAGAAAGACGTAAGTAGTGAGTTTCTTTGAATCCCTTTCGATGGTCTGGAGTGATCTCAACTTTCAAGTTTGAAAAAGTTTTTTGAGTTAAGTCGACTATTTTTTGAACGCTACCATCTTCCGTTTTGGTCGGACCAAAATTAAAAGAGGATCCGCGAACAGAAGGGTTATTTTCCATTAACAAACTAGCCACTTTTAAGTAGCCCGACAAAGGCTCTAGAACATGTTGCCAGGGTCTTACAGCTTCGGGAAAACGAATGAGGACAGGTTCGTGAGATTTCCAAGCGCGAATCAAATCTGGAATCAGTCGATCAGTGCTCCAATCCCCTCCACCAATCACATTTCCAGCTCTCACAGAAGCAATGGCTGGCGTGTTGGGCTCAGAGAAAAAAGATTTTTGGTAGCTCGAAAAGACAAGTTCAGCAGCTGCTTTTGAGGCACTATAGGGGTCGTTCCCGCCGAGCCTATCCGATTCCCGATGATCTCTTGGCTCGTTGCAGGGTTCATATACTTTGTCGGTTGTGATGACGAGGCCCCCCCTAACCGAATCGGTGTGCCTAATGCATTCGAGAAAATTAGCGGTTCCTTGGATGTTGACATCAAAAGTGAGCAGAGGATTTCGGTAGCTTTCCCGAACCAATGGCTGGGCAGCTAAGTGAAAAGCAAAGTCTGGTCGGAAGTTCTTAAAAACCCCCCACAAGTGGTCGTAATCTCTCACATCTCCGCGTTGGTCTTCAATTTGTGCCCCCAAAGAAAGAGCCTCAAACGCAGATGGCTTGGTAGGAATTTGATCGGAATAACCGCAGACCTGAGCTCCTTTTAAAAGAAGCCATTGGGTTAGCCAACTTCCCTTAAAGCCAGTGTGGCCAGTTATTAAAACTTTTTTGCCCCTGAAGGTCGTATTTGAAGGCATTCCATGGATTAATCTGACAGTGTGGTGTTAGTCAATAAAGGTCTAAATTACCTGGACTAATAGGTAAAACGATGTTTAATTTCTGACAGTTTTTTCACATGCGTAATTTGAATAAAATACCGGTTTTAATCTTGGCTGGTGGCTTGGGCACGCGTCTTTCTGAGGAAACACAACTCAGGCCAAAGCCTATGGTCGAAATTGGTGGGCTTCCGATTCTGCTTCATTTAATGAGATTTTATTATTCCTATGGGTTCAATGATTTTATTATTTGTGCGGGTTATCGAGCCTGGGACATCAAAGAATACTTTTTAAACTATCAGTATAGCCATCACCATCTTGACGTAGATCACAGGGAAGATGTTTTGAATGCTCCAACCGTTTGGGGCGGATCTGATTTGCAGGAAAAGTGGAGAGTTCGAGTGGTGGATACGGGACTAAACACTCAGACGGGTGGCCGAATAGCTAGAGCAGTCGATGAGACTCGGCTTTTGAATGAAACAGAGACTTTTGCGGTAACCTATGGTGATGGACTTTCTGATGTGCACTTATTGGATGAGCTTGAATTTCACTTAAGTGCCAAGTTAGTTGGAACCGTTCTAGGTGTCAGGCCAAGAGCTCGGTTCGGAGAAATCAAGTTGAATGGAAGCCTAGCTGAAACATTCGTTGAGAAGCCCCAAAGTACCCAGGGTTGGATCAACGGCGGGTTCTTCTTTTTTAATAAAAAATTTAGAGATTATCTTTCGCCTGTTGAAAAGTGCATCCTCGAAAAAGAACCACTTTCTCAGTTGGCTGACGATCGGCAACTTCAGGTTTTTAAACATGAAGGATTTTGGCAACCCATGGATTTTCTCAGAGACAAAAATGAATTACAAACACTTTGGGAGTCGGGCAAGGCTCCTTGGAAAATAAGAATGGAGCGGCAATGAAACATCAAATTTTTGAAGATCTATTTGTTTTAGAATTGGCCAATAATCATTGGGGAAAATTGGAGCGCGGATTGGAGATGGTTACCCAGTACTCCAGAATCGTTCGATTTAATAATGTTCGAGCGGCCATCAAACTCCAGTTTCGAGATGTGGATTCCTTTATTCACAAGGACTGGAAAGACAGAACAGATATTAGATACATTAGAAAGACACTTGAAACCCAGCTATCAAAAGATCAGTACAAAACTTTTGTAAAAGCGATCAAAGACGGTGGGTGTATTCCAATGACGACCCCCTTTGATGAAAAGTCAGTTGATTTAGCAGTAGAGCTTGGAATCGATATTCTAAAAATAGCTAGTTATGACATCAATGATTGGTTTTTGATTGAAAAAATCGCATCTACTCGAAAACCGGTAATTTGTTCAACGGGTGGAAGCTCATTGAAAGAC
This sequence comes from Pseudomonadota bacterium, assembly GCA_009927005.1. GTDB lineage: Bacteria > Bdellovibrionota > FAC87 > UBA2466 > UBA2466 > RFNO01. The sequence continues at coordinate 8,278 of RFNV01000286.1, read as the reverse complement.
ATGGATGACTTGATTACTTTCTTTAGAAACCGTCAAATTCCTTTGGCGCTCAATCACTGCGTCTCTGCTTATCCGTCCGAAGATGAGGAATTAGAATTAAACCAAATTGATTTCTTGAGAAATCGTTACCCAGACATCACCATTGGATTTTCGACCCACGAGTACCATAACTGGGAGTGGTCAATTATGATGGCTTATGCCAAAGGGGCCCGTACTTTTGAAAGGCATATCGACATCGATGACGGTTCAATGACAGTGCCAGCTTACAATAGCTTGCCACATCAAGTGGATGTTTGGTTTAAGGCCTTTAAAAAAGCTCAAGAAATGTGTGGAGCTCCAGGAACACAAAAAAGAAAGCCCCTGGAAAGAGAAATAAAATACTTAGACAAACTCGTTCGAGGTGTTTACGCGAAAAGAGATCTCCCCAAGGGTACTGCGTTAACAACTTCCGATGTCTATTTGGCAGTCCCTCTGCAGCAAGGACAAATTTCTTGTCGAGAATTGATGAGCGGGGAAGTGCTTCAAAAAGATATCAAGGCGGACGCCCCGATTCACATTGACGAAATTGATAGTCCTTATGCGAAAAATGACTCGTTGAAGGCCCTGATTTATAAAAGAGGTTTGGATCCTAAAATGCCCAAAGGTCCTGACTTTAATCACGGTGATCAGTGTATTCCCAATATTTCCACCGTCAAAGCGGTGAAAAGTCCAGTGGCAAAAAATGAGAACTGCTGATTACATCGCCAAATTTTTAGCAGAAAAAGGGCTCAAAGATGTATTTCTTGTAACGGGTGGCGGAGCCATGCATCTGAACGATGCATTCGGTCGGTGCCCCGGACTGAACTACATACCCTTTCATCATGAGCAAGCCTGCTCAATGGCCGCGGACAGTTATTTTCGAATGTCTGGGACCATGGCCGTTGTGAATGTTACGAGTGGGCCAGGCGGAACCAACGCTATTACTGGAGTCTATGGGGCGTATGTAGATTCGCAGGCGATGTTCATTGTTTCTGGTCAGGTTAAACGTGAAACTCTGGTGCGCTCTTATGATCTTCCTTTGCGTCAGCTGGGTGATCAGGAAATAGACATTGTCCGAATGGTCGAGGGAATAACCAAATACTGTAAAGTGCTGTGGGATCCTAACGATGTCAGATATGAGTTGGAAAAAGCCTTCTATTTGGCAACTCATGGGCGTCCCGGTCCAGTTTGGTTGGATGTTCCAATTGATATTCAAGCAACCAAAGTTGATGAAAAAAAAATGAGGGGTTTTGATCCTGAGGAATTAAAACAAGATAGCAGATACCTCACACAAGTTAACCCAGCCGTATTAACTGGAGCGGCATCCGTTCCGACACTCCCGGCTCGTTTGAAAAGCGCCGATTTAAAAAAAGAAATATCCTTGGCTTTGAAAAAACTAAATAGCTCACAGCGACCAATAATAATGGTTGGTGCCGGGGTTCGAGCGGCCTCGGCGCATGAGGATTTCTTAAGCTTTATTGATCAATTGAAAATACCCGTGGTGACCTGTTGGAATGCCAACGACACCATTTGGTTTGAACATCCACTTTTTGTGGGACGTCCAGGAACTGTAGGCGATCGTTCCGGAAACTTTGTTGTTCAAAATGCTGACTGCATCTTGATTTTGGGATCCCGGCTGAATATCAGACAAATTAGTTATAACTGGCCAAAATTTGCACCAAGGGCCCACAAAATTATGATTGATATTGATCCGGCCGAATTGGTAAAGCCCACCCTTTCGATTGATCATCCGATTTGTGCACATCTGAAAACTTTTTTCCAGTTAAGTAAGGAACTAAAAGAAGATTACAAAAAAGGTGATTTTTCGGAATGGATCAAATGGGGCAAAGAAAGACTTCGAAAATATAATCCCGTACTTCCGAGTTATTGGGACACCAAAGATTCGGTTAATCCTTACTGCTTCATCGATAGATTATTTGAGGCGCTTCCGGAGGGTGCACAGGTTGTTACGGGAGATGGAACTGCCTGTGTTGTGCCCCTGCAAGCCGCCAAATTAAAAAAAAGACAAAGATTATTTACTAACTCTGGATGTGCCTCAATGGGATTTGATCTTCCGGCGGCTATCGGGGCAAGCCTTGCTAATGGCCGAGGGGAAGTCGTTTGTATTGCCGGCGATGGAAGTATCATGATGAATTTGCAAGAACTTCAAACCATCATAGCGAACCAGCTACCAATTAAGTTATTCGTACTAAACAACCGAGGATATCACTCCATCCGCCAAACCCAGTACAATTTTTTTCCCGATAACATTGTTGGATGTGGCGAAGAGAGTAAGCTTTCTTTTCCTGACTTTGAAAAATTGGCTAGCTCTTTTTCAATTCCCTATTTCAAAATTAGAAACCATTCTGATCTAAACGCTGGAATTGAAAACGCTCTAAAATCCAGTGGTGCTAGCTTTTGTGAAGTGTTTTTAGACCTAAAACAACAATTTGCTCCTAAACTAACCTCGAAAAAGTTGGAAGATGGAAGCATGGTTACTTCCCCCCTGGAAGACATGGCGCCCTTTCTAGATCGAGATGAGTTGGCTAGCAACATGCTTTGGTGAGAAATGAAAAGAGTTTTTTTGACTGGGGCCTCGCGCGGAATAGGAGCAGCGATTAGAAACGCGCTTCAGGTGGCTGGATATTCGATCGTTTCCCCTTCTCGTTCTGAACTGGATCTTTCAGATAGAAAATCAGTAGAGAGCTATTTGAATCATATTCAGCCACAGGCAGATATTCTGATAAATAATGCCGGGGAAAATATTATCAGTTCAATAGAAGAGATCGATTTGACAGTTTGGGATCGCCTGCTTCAAATCAATCTTACTTCCGCATTACAGTTCACCCGTTATTTTGCCCCTCAGATGAAAGCACGGGGTTTCGGAAGAATAATCAATATTTCTTCGGCCTATTCACAGAAGGCGCGGGAGGGGAGGGCGATGTATAGCTGCGCGAAAGCAGCGCTAGATGCCCTCACAAGAACTACGGCAGTTGAATATTCTAAGTGGGGTGTTTGTGTAAATTCCGTTTGCCCTGGATTTGTTGAAACGGAATTAACCAAGAGGAATAATGGCCCAGAGCAAATCAAAATCTTAACTGGCAGAATCCCGATGGGGAGACTAGCTTCGCCAGAGGAAATTGCTGAACTCGTTCTTTTTCTTGCTTCTGAGGCAAATACTTATCTATCGGGTCAGAGCATCCAAATTGATGGTGCTTTTTCGATATCTTAGGGAGGAGATCGAGGTGGATCAATTAGAAATAAAATCAGCCCAGGGAAATTATCAAGTTTATTTCACCGACAACGTGAGGGATGCTAAGTCCCAATTTGACCGCTATGAAGCCACGCATTTTATTATTGACCGCAAGGTGTATGAAGCACACCAACAGGCACTCGATTCATTGATCAACGGAAGCTCTATCTATTTCATTGAAGCTACTGAAGAGACGAAGACGTTGGCCGGAGTGGCGGAGCTGAGCACATGGCTTCAAGGAAATGGAGCCAATCGTTCATCTCGCTTAGTGGCTATAGGTGGAGGAATTACTCAGGATTTAGTAACCTTCACTTCACATGTTTATTATAGAGGGATCCCCTGGCTTTTTTTTCCAACTACACTTCTTTCCATGTGCGATAGTTCCATCGGCGCTAAGTGTGGAATAAATCTTAATGAATTTAAAAACCAGCTGGGCGTATTTCAGTCTCCTCATGCCGTTTTTACTTGTATGCAATTTCTTGAATCGTTACCGGATTTTCATATTAGCTCCGGCTATGGTGAAATCCTAAAACTGTATCTGACGGGGGGAGACTGGGATCTCCTGGAGAATCTCCAAAGTGCCCTACAGAGCGGCTTAAGGACTCCAAATCTCAGAGAACTCATAAAAACGAGTCTAAAAATAAAGAAGGGTATTATCGAAAGAGACGAGTACGAAAGCGATCTCAGAAGAGTACTGAATTATGGGCATACTTTTGGTCACTCGTTAGAAAAGGTCACTAATCACGAGATTCCTCACGGATTGGCCGTGGCTTGGGGTATGGATTTAATCAACTTCATAGCAGTTAAACGGAACCTGCTTTCTGAAAGGCGATTTTTGGAGATTCGAGAAGTCATCAAAAACAAGTTGCCATTTCAGTTGCGGTCGAGTGTTTCACCTGAAGACCTGATTGAGGGGGCACGCAAAGACAAGAAAACTGATAAGACCGGGGTTAATTTAATATTTCTTAACGATCTAGGAAGTCTTGAAATTAAAAAAGTGAGCTTTGATGAACGACTATTTCAAGAAATTTCAGACTACTTGAAAAATCATAATGTTTACGCTGGCCGTTGATTTAGGAGCCTCGTTTATAAAGGCGGGACTTTTCGACAAGAAGAGTAAACAGCTTTTGATCTCCCGGCGTGATCCGTTTCCTCCTTTTTTGGAAACTCTAGGGCTTGAACGAGAAGTTCCCCTTCAGCCGATTCTTGAAATAGTTGATCGACAAATTAAGGACCTCTTGGGCTCTGTGTCCCAGGCAGTGGATTTGTGGATCTCTAATCAGATGCAGGGCTTTGTTTTAGTTGATCCTGTTAGTAAAGAGGCTTCCGGAAACTTTATTTCTTGGCAGGACCAGAGAAGCCTGTCGGTTTGGAAGGAAATTGAAGGGATATACACACCGGCCATTCTGAAATCCATTGGTAATGAATTGAGAGTGGGGCATGCAGCGACCACACTTTTTGCAATGAACAAGAAAAAAAATGTACTAACTGGTTTGATGCCAATTTCACTCGGAGATTTTTTAGTCATGCATCTGACGGGTGAGATGGGAGAGATACACGAAACAAATGCATCAGGGTTTGGTTGTTTGTCCTTAAAAAACAGTAATTGGGATGAACAACTAATAAAAAACCTCCAGTTGAAGGGGGTAATTTTCCCAAAAGTGGTGAAACGATTTAGTCCGAAGATGGTTGGTTCAAAGTTGAGGGTCTGGGGTGCAATAGGAGATTTCCAGGCTGCACTTCTGGGAGTTGGATTAAGAGAAGATAAGGCGCTCTCCATCAATGTCGCTACTGGATCACAAGTTGCCAGAATCGTTTCAGATGTTCCCGATAAGTATGATGGGCAACTGCGCCCGTACTTTGGTGGGAAGCTATTGAATTGTATAACGCACCTACCTGCCGGACGAGCCATTAATTTTCTCGTGAGCCATTTTGAGTGTCTCGATAACAAAACTGTGGAAGACTTGTTCCGAAATTTAGATCAAAACATGTCTGCAACTACTAGCCTCGTGGTTAATCTAAGATTTTTCTCCTCTGGAGATGCACTTGGCGGCAGTATTACAAACATTCGTGAGGACAACTTTAGTTCGAAAAACCTTTTAATGGCAGCTCTTAATTTCATGTCGGAAAACTACTTCAGTTGCCGGGAACGTATTGATCCAGAAAGGCAGTGCACTTATGTTTTGGGATCAGGTGGAATATTAACAAAATCGAAATATTTTCAGCGACTTTTAGAAAGAAAAATGGGGCTGCCGGTTACAGTGCCTTCTGAGAAAGAGGATGCGCTTCTCGGATTAATAGAGTTCTCTGATTTTAATGAGTAATATTTAAAACAAGGCGGTTTCAATTGAACCCTCAAAAAAAACTACTAATTTGCGATTTGGATGGAACTCTCATTGATTCGTCCGAGGGAGTGCTTAGTTCGATTCAAAAGGCCTGTGAACTTTCTGGAATAAAACCAGTTTTGAGTTTGAACAAAGAGTTAGTTGGACCACCTCTTGATGAAATGCTTAGAATTGCGACTGGCCTATCCTCTCCCGAGACGCTAGCCGATTTAAAAAAATCTTTTATAAAATTCTACGACGCGGGTGAGTGTGTGAAGGTTCAAGCTTTTCCAGGGATTGATCAAATGTTGAGCTCTGTAGCAGCAAGAGGTCATCGGTTAGCGCTCGCCACAAACAAGCGCTCCATTCCTACGATGAAGATATTGGAATCCAAAGGATGGAATAAATACTTTATTGAAGTTGAAACCTCTGACCTTGTAGGTGGTGGTAAACAGACAAAAACGGAAATGATTAGAAATATTAACTCAAAAATTAGAGATTGTAGTAAGGCCGTTTATTTAGGAGATACCCACTGGGATTTTGTGGCTGCGAAAGAGGCTGGAATTCCTTGTTTAATAGCAGGGTGGGGCTATGGAGGGTCAGACTTCCAGGAGCTAGCCACAGTGGTCATGGATCCAATTAAAATGATTTCCGTTTTCGAGGGGTTTTGAGTTCCGTTTTAGAGTAATTAATATTGAAGACAGTCAGAAGCTAAATTAAGCTTTCCTCAGCAAACCATGAAAACCATCACCGTCGTCACTGCTTGTTATAACGAAGAAGAAAATATTGCTGAGGTTTATCGGCAAGTAAAACAGGTCTTTGCTGAAAAGCTACCCCAATATCAATACGAACATTTGTTTATCGACAACGCTTCAAAAGATAAGACAGTTGATATTTTACGAGAGATCGCTGCTCAGGATAAGCAGGTCAAAGTAATAGGAACACAAGAAACTTTGGTCATATTCGCTCACCCTTTCATGCACTGATACAGGCGAAAGGGGACGCAGTAATTTCATTAGTAGCCGACTTACAAGACCCCCCAAGCCTTATTCCGGAGCTTGTAGCTCAATGGGAAAAGGGAACCAAGATGGTTCTGGCGGTGAAAGCCCAATCTTCAGAAACTCCTCTGATGTGGATTGTGAGAAAAGCTTTTTACGAGTTTATTTCTAGGCTCTCAGACATTGAGCTAACAAAAAATCACACGGGTTTTGGTCTCTATGATCAAGTTGTCATTCAAAAGCTTCGCGAGATAGGAGATCCCTATCCGTATTTTCGGGGATTGATTTCCGATTTGGGATATGACTCCGTAAAAGTCCCTTATCATCAGCCAGTCCGAAAGCGTGGAATCACAAAGAATAATTTTTACACTCTTTACGATATGGCCATGCTGGGGATTACCAACCACTCAAAAGTACCTCTGCGCTTAGCTACCATGACTGGTTTTGCGATGGCTTTTCTGAGCTTTTTGGTCGCGCTAGGCTATTTGGTTTATAAGTTAATTTATTGGGATCGATTCACCGTTGGGACTGCTCCGGTTGCGATAGGACTTTTCTTTTTTGCAAGTGTTCAGCTGTTTTTTATTGGCATTATCGGCGAGTACATCGGCTCTATTCACACCCAAGTAATGAAACGGCCCTTAGTAGTAGAAAAAGAGCGAATCAATTGTTAGTCCTTTTTCTTATTTTGGTCGCAGCTTCTATTTGGTTCATTGCGCCTTGGGGGCAATTTCCCCTAAATGACGACTGGGTCTATACCAAAAACGTTTTAGAAACCCTTTCAGTGGGAAAATTTACTGTGAGTGCGGGCCAATACGCTTATGCCATTCCACAGGTGGTCTTAGGTTTATTCGTTGTGAGACCTGACGAAGAGCCCTTCCTAAAGTTAAGGTGGCTGGGCATTGCAACTGGGATAGTGGCGGCTAGTCTTTTGGCGTGGCTTGGCCAGAAATCGCTAAAGCAAAAATCATCCATGTTCTTTTTGCTGGGGGCGATAAGCATTTTCTTTTTTATTCCTTATTTTCAGCCAACATTTTCGTTTATGACGGATGCCCCGGCCTTTCTTTTGTGGGTGATAAGTGTATGGACGCTCGGCTTGTTTCTCGAAAAAAAGAATTTTAGTTGGTGGTTGTTAGCGTTCTTAACCAATGCACTTGCCGTATCGGAGCGACAGCTCGCGATCCTGATCCCATTTTCAGTAATCCTTTTTCAGAACGTCGGATTTCGGCCAAAACAGGGATTTCACGGTATTACGCGAGTATTCAAGCACAGCTATTCCGTGATGCTTTTTGTGATACCTTTGGTCCTGATTCAATTGTGGTGGTCCCAAATATCCCCCGTGAAAGTGCCGGACTCTAGCTTTTCGCCCAATCCGGGGGTGTTCGTTCGATTAAGCCGTCAGCTGATTTACTTAGGCTGGACTGTGATCCCGTTTCTTTGCATACCGGTCAATCTTTCCGTTGCCTCACCCAATTCAACAAAGTTTTTCAAAAGGGCTTTGATCGTATTCGGTTTGGGATTGGTTCTTCATGTTGTTAATTGGGGATTCTTTGGCTCCTACTTGCTTCCGCCCTTTTACGGAAATGTTTTGGACCGGGTAGGTATCCTCCCGGTTTTGCTTGCGGGGAATCCGGAAATTATTTTTCCAAATTTCTTTAGATGGGGTCTTCTTGTCGTCGGTATTGGCG
>RFNV01000241.1 GCA_009927005.1 Pseudomonadota bacterium | reverse complement strand
AATCCAGTGGGGGCAACCCCGTGAGAGTTCGATTCTCTCTCCAGGCACCAAACTCGGCTCTTGCTCATTGATAGTGGGTAAGGCATCTCAAGATCAACCAACCTACTCTCCCCTTCAAATGTGAAGTAATTAAGATAACCGCGATGAGACGAGGTCCCTAACATGGGGAAGTGCCGTTGTATAGTACTGGGCCTTCCAGAAGGGACTACCACAGTAATGTCCGCTGATATGTTGGGCGGGTGGATCGGCGCAAATAGCATAAGCCGATGGAAGAGATTGAGCCAAAGCGAAGCTCAGTTCGATGGACCATGCTGTTAATTCGGCAAAATAATGTCCGGTTCCATCTTTATTCCAAAACCGAGGAGAAGAAAGATGCTTTTCGATTCTCTGAAAATTGAATTTGCTTCGGGAAACTGTGAATACTCCCGGATTGAAATCCTCCATGCAAGTGAGGCCCGTCAGCTCTTTTGATTCCCGGGCATCAAACAAAGTGCTGCGGTTGTTGTCTTTCGAATACCGAAGTGGCAGGTCTGGAGAGAGACTCGTCAGTAATTCTACTGGCGGTGAAAAAAACAAAACGTCTGAATCCATAACGATAAATCGATCCGCGTTCGATAACAAAACAGGATCAAAAAGTTTTAAACCAAATATCAATGTATCTCGTAGCTTCCTGCATAAGGATAGCCCCTTGGAATCAAGATACGCATTCACTGCTCTGTCGGCTTCTTCTCTATGGATTACCCGACAGCCGGGAAATAACTTTCTTAGCAGCTGTGAGTCGGTATCCGTAAGGGTGCCATCACTGTGTATGACGGGGGTAAGCGGTTGAGGGGAAAAGTAAAGTAGTGAATACAGTCCCCAACATCCTTCGAGAATTCTTTTGTGTTCGAGGAGTAGGTGAACTTCGTGACCTTTCGTGGCGTCTATGGGCGGAGCAGACCGAATCAAAGGGAGAAGCCTGCGTTGACTCCTGACTTTTCGAATGGTGGTCATAAGCCCAGCATCTCGAAGATGCCTGAGTTTTAGGAGAAATCTGCCTATACCCAATTGGCGTTGTAAGTTACGGAACGTTGTGATCATTCTTTTCTCAAGCGTATTCGAAATCCTAACACGCTTTCCTCAAGTGTTCAAAATGACACGATCACACCACCACTTGAATCCCCGAACTCAAATTGATACATTTTCCAAACCACTATGAATAACCCATCGCATCCTGAAACCCCAACTGAAAAACTAGCACCGATTGCCGAGAGCACTTTAGAGCGCATTGGTTCTTACTGGGAAACTACGCGCCTGTGGCTTACCCAAGCTTGGCGAATTGCTTTCCTGATGGCTCGAGGCGCTTACCTCACCCAGGAAAGGCGAAATCTTTTTGGAAAACTAGGAGAAGAAGTGTTCTACAAAATCCAAAAGGGAGAACTTCGTAATACGGAACTTCAGAATCAAGTAAAGGAAATTGAACGGCTTACAAAAAAATTAGAGATCAGTGAGATTAAAATACGAAGCCTAAGATTTGGACAACGCATCTCCGGAGCGAATAACTCACCGTTAGAGGAAAAACCAGGGGAACCCTCATGATCGAATGGACTAGCGAACAAAAGTTACTCCAACGAACCGTCCACGATTTTGCTCAAAAAGAGCTTTTGCCTAAAGCCGCGGAAATCGACGAACAGGAAACGTGGAATGAAATTGCTTTTCGAAAAATGGCCGACTTAGGACTTTTAGGAATTACCGTTAGTGACGAGTTCGGCGGGATTCATTTAGGTGCCACTGAGGCTACTCTGGTAATGGAGACTCTGGGTCAAGCGTGTGCCTCCACGACTCTCTCCTACCTGGCTCATTCGATTCTCACAGTAAATAACCTCTTTGTGAATGCATCAGCCGAGCAAAAACAACGGTACCTTCCAAAACTGATTTCTGGAGAATGGCTGGGAGCAATGGCCATGACTGAACCAGGTGCAGGTAGCGATGCGCTCGGCATGACCACTAAAGCTGAAAAAAAAGGCAAAAAATATCTTCTCAACGGAAGCAAGACTTATATCACGAACGGAAGCTATGCAGATGTCCTTATCGTCTATGCCCGCACCGGTCAGAACAAAAAAGATATTTCGACCTTTATCGTTGAAAAAAATTTTCCCGGGTTTCGAGTATCTAAAAAACTGAAAAAGATGGGAATGAAAGGCTCGCCCACAGCCGAACTCTCTTTCGATAATTGCGAAGTTCCCGAAGAAAATCTCATTGGAGCTGGAAACGACAGTGTGGCCCATATGATGAATAATCTGAATATGGAGCGGATCACTATCTCTGGCATTAGCTTGGGAATTGCCCAGGCTTGCTTGGACTATTCAACTCGTTACGCCGGGGAGCGGACTCAATTTGGGACCCCTTTGAGTCAATTTCAGATGATACAGGAGCGTTTGGCCGAAATGGCAACATCGCTAGCAGCGGGAAGAGCCTTAGTTTATTCGGCCTCTCGAGCGTTCGATAAAGGCCAACGCCCCATGAGCTTGGGAGCTCAATGCAAACTTTTTACTGCAAAAATGGCGACTCAGGCTGGTTTAGATGCGATACAGATTCTTGGCGGCTATGGCTACATGAGAGAGTATCCAGTAGAACGAATGATGAGAGATGCAAAGCTCATGGAAATCGGGGCTGGAACCAATGAGGTAATGAGGCTCATCATTGCTCGGGAGCTTTATAAATAATCTCATGATTTCTTTTTTTCCCGAACTAGAACATAGCCAAAATATTTTCCCTCAATCAGCACGTGATTTAGCAAACGGGGTTATTCGACCGACCGCGGTTGAGGACGACCACAACGAAACATTTCGCCGGGATATTTTTTATGCTCTAAAAAAAGAGGGTCTCACTTCGCTGATGATTCCCAAAGAATGGGGAGGAAAAGCCGCGGGCTCGGCCGCACACTATGCTGTTCTGAGCGAACTTTCTCGAGCATCAGCCTCTTACTCTATTACAGTAGGAGTTCATCAAATGATTCAAGCTGCTGTTTTGGAATATGGCAGCGATGAACAAAAAAAGAATTTTTTGCCCGGTTTAGTTTCTGGAGACCTCCTTGGTGCTTTTTCACTTTCGGAACCTGGTTCGGGAAGTGACGCAGCTTCTTTGGTCACCTCTGCCAAAAAGGTTTCGGATGGGTATGAACTAAATGGGACAAAAACCTGGTGCAGCAATGGAAGTGATGCAGATTTGTTTCTTGTTATGGCAAGAACGGGTGGCCCAGGCTCCAAAGGAATTTCGGCGTTTTTAGTTTCTAAAGATACTCCCGGTTTTAAAATTGGGAAAAAAGAAAAAAAACTAGGGTTAAAAAGCTCTTCACTTACCGAACTTATTTTTGAACAGTGCCACATTCCAAACGCCCGTTTATTGGGAATGGAAGGGCTTGGATTTAATGTGGCTCTTTCGCAACTGGATGCGGGGCGAATTGGGATTGCATCGACTGCTATCGGGTTGGCGCAAGAAACACTTGAAGTGGTCTGGACCGAAGGCACCCGAAAGGCTTTTGACTTTTCGGAAGGGCAGAGAGCCGAATGGGCCCAGTATTTTGCTCTACTGCAATCGGTATTTGCTCTTCTTTTTTTAGCAGCTACTCGCAAAGATCAAGGATTAAAAGTTACGAGCCTAGCTTCCCAATGCAAGCTTCTGGCTAGCGACTTAGCAATGAATATGACCAGCTCAGCAATCACTACCCTCGGTTTAGCCGGACTCAATCCTCATCTGGGAATTGAAAGAATGATGCGAGATGCGAAGGCCCTACAGATTGTTGAGGGAACTAATCAAATACAGAAACTCGTCTTGAGTCGCGAGTTGGATAAAATGGTGCAGTAATGAAAACACAATGGAATTTACAACCCTTTTCTTTAGAGCTTGGCCATCTTTGGGATATTCGCTCTGGCATTCGAGTAGAACAAGATTACCAAACCAAGCTCGCACAGGCCTGGGATCAGTTTCTTCATAAATCAAAAACTAATCAGATTGGATTTTTTGATTGGCCCTTGCCAGAGCACTCCGATCAAGTGGAAGAACTTAAAGAGCTGGCTCAGAAATTGAGAAAAGGCTTTCAGGGGGCCATTTGCATGGGAATAGGAGGCTCCTACCTTGGCCCAATGGCTCTTCAAGAAATATTAAATCCCCTCCCCTTAGAACAAGACTTTCAAGTGCAATGGATTTCAAATGCCGATTCAGCCCCCATTGCACGAGCAAAAAAAAACATCCAAAGTAAGAAGTGTCTGGCCGTTGTGATCAGTAAGTCAGGCGGCACTACGGAAACTCTGGCAGCTTGGTTTCATTTAAGCCCCCATTTCTCAAAAGATTCGGTGGTGGTCATCACAGATCCCAACCACGGGGAACTCCGAAGACTTTCACAAAGGGAGGGCTGGTATGCGTTGCCAGTGCCCCCAACCGTTGGGGGGCGGTTTAGCGTTTTAACAGCCGTGGGACTTTTCCCCTTAGCGCTTCAAGGAATAGCTGTGAGCGAGCTCATCGAGGGGGCAAAGCACATGAGAGACGTCCTGATGGGCTCTCCGACTTTAGAAAACCCAGCTCTGTGGTATGCGTATTCAAAGTTTCTCTGGGATAAACAGGGAAACTCAATTCAATACTTAATGCCCTATGACACTCGGATGAAGCTTCTCTCGGATTGGTATGTTCAATTATGGGCTGAGAGCTTAGGAAAAAAAGAGCTTGATTCAGGTAATTCAGTTGGGCCTAATCCAGTATCCGCTCTGGGGACTTCCGATCAACATTCACTCTTACAACTGTTTAAAGAAGGACCCCGGAAACGAATCATCGGATTTTTAACCGCCGAGGATCCGGAGAGCCCCCAAGTTGGTACACCAGCTTTTTCTTCACCAGACTTTGAGTATTTAACTCATCGAACTTTTTCAGAGCTCAATCTTTTGGCTAGCCAAGCAACAGAAGAAAGTCTTCACCTCGGAGAGGTTCCGACTTATCGCTTTTCCCTACCCCGTCTTTCTCCTTTCAATCTCGGGGCCTTTATCTTTTTCCAAGAAACAGCGTGTGCTCTTGCGGGAGAACTCTACAAAGTAAATGCTTTTGATCAGCCAGGGGTGGAAGAAACTAAGAAGATTTTAAAAAGCAAACTAACTGCTAAGCCCTAAGGAGCCATGTTATACTAATTTATTATGACAAAACAAAAGGGATCAGACGAGAATTCGGATTCTAGAGAAGCAACGAAAACAGCTCTCGCAGACGGAGACACCCTCAAAATCCGCTTAGAGGAAGCGAAATCAACCGCCCCTACCTTAGTGGTCATCTCGGGAAAGCCCCTGGGAAAATCTTTCCACTTAACCGAAGAAAAAATGGTTTTAGGACGAGAGTTGACTGCTGAAATCAGCATTGGGGAAACTGCAATTTCGAGAAGGCATACGGAGTTTTTTCTCTCACCAACGGGCGTTCAAGTAAAAGACTTGGGAAGTACTAATGGTACTTTTGTAAACGATGTCAGACTAGCAAAAGAGGTTTATCATTCCCTGAATGATGGCGACTTAGTCCGTTGCGGGAGTACTCTGCTTAAGTTTTTGAAAGAAGGAAAGATCGAAAACCTCCACTATGGAAAAATGTACGATCTCGCTACCCAGGATGACTTAACTCAAACTTTCAACAAAAAAGCCATTCTTGACATTTTAGCCGAGGAATTTTCACGCTCACTCGCCCGTTCCACTGCTCTTACTTTAGTGATGTTTGATATTGATCATTTCAAACAAACAAATGACCGATTTGGCCATCTTGCAGGGGATTATGTTTTAAAGGAAGTCTGTGGCCTGATTAAAAACAAACTCATCAGAGGCAAAGACAGTCTCGGTCGATATGGCGGAGAAGAGTTTGCTCTTCTTCTGCCAGATACTCCGTTACAGATTGCTGTCGATATTGCGGAAAGAATTCGTACGACGATTGAAAAGACCCAATTCCGTTATGAAACTCAGGATATTCCAGTAACTATCAGTCTTGGTTTATCTTCCCGGGACTCAACCACCCAAAGCCATGGTGATTTACTTGCTAACGCAGACAAAGCACTTTACGACGCCAAGCATCAAGGCCGAAATCGGGTTTGTGTTCGTTAATCTCCTTCGCCCCTGAATTGACGGGTCGCAAGTTCACGTTGTACGTTTTCGTTTCTCATGACCTTATCAGTAATTCGCCAGCTCCCCGATGATCTCATCAACCAAATTGCGGCTGGAGAGGTTGTCGAAAGGCCTTCCAGCGTTCTCAAAGAACTGATCGAGAACAGTCTAGATTCTGGCGCTTCCCAAATTGAAATCGTTCTGAAATCAGGTGGTCTTGAGGAGATCAGTGTGATTGATAATGGATGCGGCATTTCTCCTCTCGATCTCCCCTTATCCGTAAAGCGCCATGCGACCAGCAAAATTCGGCAGGCCAGTGATTTAGAAGCTATTAGTACTTTTGGATTCCGAGGAGAAGCTCTTTCGAGCATTTCTTCCGTTTCCCAAGTAACAATTACCAGCCGAACGGCCCAAGACTCTATGGGTTATCAGATAGTGCTCGATGAAGGAATTTCTCAAGGAGCACCGCGAATGCTGGCCGCCCCTTTGGGAACACAAGTGGTGGTTTCACAGCTATTTAAAAACACTCCTGCACGGCGAAAGTTTTTACGTTCAAGCCATACTGAACTTTCTCACTGTCAAAAAATAATCAAAGAGATTGCACTCGGAAATCCAGAGGTTCGATTCACACTCAGAGGTGAAAACAGAATCTTAGCTACCTATGTCACTTTGAATCGTAAAGATCGTTTCCAGGAATGCCTCAAGCTTTCCTGGGCGCCCCTCACGGTTCTTGAAAGCCGAGAAGAGATGGGTCTCGAGGCTTATTTATCTCCACCAGAAGTCGCAGTCGCTCGTTCGGAGCTTTATTTTTATATAAATGGCCGTCCTGTTCGGCACCGCCCTTTTATTTCAGCTATCCGGACTGCTTTTAGTGAGGCATTTGGTTTTGGAAAAGAACCGATTGGAGCATGTTATTTGGATTTGAGAAAAGATTGGGTGGATGTGAATGTTCACCCGCAGAAATGGGAGGTTCGATGTTTCAACCAAGAATCTATTTACCATTGGATCCTCTCTTCGCTTCGTAAAACGTTTGCTCAGAGTTTGCAAAAGCCCCAAGATCCACAGCCAGCTCCCCAATCTATTCGAACTTTTTTGCCGTCTCGCCCCTTTTTCCCTGTTCAATCAATTTCATCCCCTCTTCCCTCTTATCCTTTTACTTTTCTTTTTAGAAACGAGGACTTTCTTGTTTGCCAGGATCCCAAGGGACTCATTGTCGCTGACATCTCGATGCTCTATTTAAAAGCGCAAACTAGACATCTTATTGAACTATGGAAACAAGGACACTTTCCCACGGAAAAGGTCTCACTTCCTAAAATCTGTCGACTCTCAGACCATCGCCGAAAACTCGCGGATGAACATCGGACCCTGTTAAATTGTTGGGGTTTTGAAAATGAGAGTTTCGGTGATGGAGATTTTTCAATTCGGTCTCGTCCCGCCTTTGTTTCCGAATCCACTTTAGAACAAGTATTTCTCGCCGCGATAGATCAATGCGAGTTAGCTCAGGAACCTGAACGCTTTATTTCTTGGTTAGTCACTTTTTCTTATAGACTCTCATCTCAAATACTTTCCTGCTCTACCCCTTTTCTTTTAGAAGAACTTAAGAATCAATTGACTGAACCTGATAGTAATCGTTCGGATTCCATTTATCACATAAGGAAACACAATGTCTCAGACCTCTGAACCTCAAATGATCTTAGCTCTTTTAGGTCCTTCGGCTAGTGGGAAAACAGCTCTCTCCGTTGAGCTGGCTGAACAACTTAACGCCGAGATCATTTCGCTGGATTCTACGACCCCCTTCAAAGAGTTTAATATAGGAACGAGTAAGCCGGATCTTTTGACCCGAAAAAAAATTCCACACTACTTAATTGACATCCTGGATCCCACTGACCCATTCACTGCATTCGATTTCGTAAAAAAAGCAGATGAAGCAATTTCAGATATTACATCTCGACAAAAATTACCCATGATTGTTGGGGGCACTTATTTTTATTTAAAAGGCCTTCAAAATGGAATGTACGCTATCCCACCAGTCGACCCAGCGATAGTCGAAATTTTAGAAAAAGAGTTTGAGGAAATGGAAAATCCACTCGAGGCAATGCACAAAACATTGCAGGCCGCGGACCCCGCTTCAGCTAAGACTATCCACTCTCATGATCGCTACCGAATGATTCGCGCATTGGCTATTTTTAGATCTACTGGAAAAAGACCTAGCGAACTCAATCTTGCACATCCCAAACCGGCACAGCATCGAAGAGTGTGGGTCAAATACGCTTTGCTTCGTTCACGACATGATTTGACCCAGTTAATTACCCAGCGAACAGATATGATGTTGGCTCAAGGATTTGTTGAAGAGGTTAAAAACCTTCGGGCCAAATACCCAGCCGCCAAAGCGCTTTCGAGTATTGGTTATGCTGAATGTGTGAAATTCTTGAACAACGAAATCGATCACAAACAACTTCGCAATGAGATTATCGAGAAGACAAGACAGCTCGCTAAGCGCCAAATGACTTGGCTTCGTTCTGATCCTGAGATCAGGTTTATTGATTCTCGCGATAAAGACCGAATAGTCTTGGAAGTATCTAATCTGATTTTTGCATTAAGAAACAAGAAAGGTACCCCATGAGATCAATGACTGGATTTGGCCGTGCTGAATCAACGACTGGCTCTCAGCAGCTCACGTTAGAAATTAAATCAGTCAATCATCGGTTTCTGGATTTGCGTTTTAGAATGCCATCAAACGCTCTGGGCTGGGAGACGGAATTAACAGAAGAAATTCGCAAATTTTGTGAGCGGGGATCTTTAGACATTTCGCTTCGTCAAAAGTTTGTGGCCGCCCAAGGACAGATATCGGGAAATACTCGCTTTGCTATCGATGAAAAGGCCTTGGACAGTTTCACACAAGCTGTGGGACTTTTGGAAAAAAAAACCCAACAAACGTTTGCCGCTCAATTGGGAGACATGCTTCAAGCAGGTAAAATAATTGTAGCTATTGAGGAGACAGATGAGAAAAATCTGGCGCTAAGGGAGCTCCTCCCGCTTTTTTCACAAGCTCTTGGAAATCTCTTGGAAATGCGAACCCGAGAAGGAGCTAATCTCAAAAACGTGATGCTTAGCACTATCGGTGAGATGAAAGCGGATTTGGAACAGATTGCCAAACTCGCGCCGATTCAGACTCAAAGGATTAAGGAAAAACTGGAAAGTCGTTTAAGTCAGTGGAAACTAACTGCTCCCGTTGACCCGAACCGGCTTGAGTGGGAAGTCGCCTTAATGGCAGAAAAGTCTGATATTAAAGAGGAAATTGACCGTCTTCAGGGGCATTTTCAAGCTTTTACGGAAGCCGCAGACTCGGTAATACCCGTTGGGAGAAAGCTCGACTTTCTCACCCAGGAGCTTCACCGCGAAGTAAATACTATTGCTTCTAAAACTAGTTTAATAGAAATTACCCAGCTAACAGTTCGTCTTAAGTCCAACATAGAAAAATTAAGGGAACAGGTCCAAAATGTCGAATAAAGATAACAAGATAAGCTGGGCAAAAGGCTCAAAAGGGATGTTGAATTTAGGGCACGACAATTTTGTGCGTTCCGAAAGAGTAGTAGCTGTCATGGAAGCTTCATCGCTACCCATGAAGCGGCTTCGGGATAAGGCCTCGCAAGAGGGACGTTTAATCGACGCCACTGCAGGCCGACGCACCAAAGCAGTACTCATCACAGACACTCAACACGTTTTTCTGTCTGCTCTATCACCCCACACCCTTCAGGACCGACTAGTGGAGAAAGAACAATTCCCTACTTTAGCTCAGTTGGAAATGGAGGAGGGAGAATTTGCCTCATAACCGAAATGCGCCTCAGCCTCGGTTAATTATTATTTCCGCTCCCAGCGGAGCGGGAAAGACCACGCTCTGCGATCTTTTGCTAAAAGATTTTCCAAGCATTCAACAATCCATCTCAACAACCACGCGAACTCAACGTCCCCATGAAGTAAACGGCAAACACTATTACTTTATTGGGCCCCAAGAATTTGCAGACAAAAGACAGAGTGGTGAATTTGCCGAATGGGCAGAAGTCCACGGCAATCTTTATGGCACCTCCAAAAGCACGATCAATTCGCTCTTAGCTGCCGGCAAACATGTCCTTTTTGCCATCGATGTTCAAGGAGCCCTGAGCCTGAAAGCCCTCTATCCCGATAGAGCTCTTTTGATTTTTATCCACCCACCGTCCATGGAAGAATTGCAGAATCGCCTCATTCACAGAAAGGGCGACTCTCCAGAGGCAATTGAAAAACGTTTAAAGAATGCATACACTGAAGTGGCATGGAGTCAGAGGTTCGACTACGAAATCGTAAACGACAATCTTCAGACGGCTTACCAACAACTGAAAACGATCATCCAATCGGAGTGTCGATGAAGCCTCCCTCCTCTTCATCCAAGACGGGCACCGACGGGGGATTCGATGAGCTTTTACGTGCGGTTCGACAAACTCACCCCAATCGAGACGTTTCACTGATCGAAAAAGCTTACCGGTTTTCTGAGGCACTTCACCAAGGTCAACAACGAAGCAGTGGAGAAAGTTACATTCAACACCCAGTGGCCGTTGCCACTATCCTTGCTGAACTTCGTTTAGATACAGCCACTATCGTGACCGGCCTACTTCACGACACGGTTGAAGACACACATGCAACCAGCGAGGAAATCGTTGCCCAGTTCGGACCTGAAATTGGAAATTTAGTGGATGGGGTAACCAAAATTAGCCAAATCTCGTTTCGGACAAGCGAAGAGAAACAGGCGGATAATTTTAGAAAAATGATTTTGGCGATGGCCCAAGACATCCGAGTGATTCTCGTAAAACTTGCAGAC
Source organism: Pseudomonadota bacterium (assembly GCA_009927005.1). GTDB lineage: Bacteria > Bdellovibrionota > FAC87 > UBA2466 > UBA2466 > RFNO01. The sequence continues at coordinate 3,940 of RFNV01000241.1, read as the reverse complement.
CGGCTTCACAACATGCGAACCCTTCAGTTCCTGAAGCCTGACAAGCAAATGCGAATTGCTCAGGAGACACTCGACATCTACGCTCCCCTTGCAAATCGACTGGGCCTATCAGCCATTAAAAGAGAATTGGAAGACCTTAGTTTGCGATTCACTCATCCTGAGATTTACTACAAAATCGTGTCTCACATTTCCAAGAAAGTGAAAGAGCGGGAGCAATACACTCACGATCTCCAAACCCTCATTGGCACTGCATTAAAAGATCAAGGGTACCCCAATGCTCAAGTAACCGGACGTCCAAAACATTTTTACAGCATCCACAAAAAAATGGAGCGCAGAAATCTTTCTTTCGACCAGATTTATGACATTACCGGTTTTCGCGTGATTGTGCCGACCATTGAGGATTGCTACGGGGTTCTTGGAGTCATTCACTCCATCTGGACTCCCGTTCCCGGGCGTTTCAAGGACTACATTGCTATCCCAAAAGCAAATTTTTACCAATCACTCCACACTACAGTCATTGGTCCTGACGGAGAGAAAATAGAAATTCAAATTAGAACCCAGGAAATGCATGACATGGCGGAGCGAGGAATCGCTGCTCACTGGGCCTATAAAGAAGGAAAAGCTATCACCAAGGAAACCGAAAAGTTTAATTGGTTGAACCGTCTGGTGGAATGGAATCGGGATTTATCAGAGCCCAACGAATTTTTAGAAACCGTCAAACTGGATCTCTTTAGTGAAGATGTATACGTTTTTACCCCCCAGGGAAAAGTCCTCGAATTTCCCAAGGGAGCAACACCGCTTGATTTCGCATTTGCTATTCACACGGAGCTTGGCAATAAATGTATCGGGGCTAAAGTTAATAATCGGATGGTGCCCCTCAAATACCGTCTAAAAAGTGGTGATACCGTAGAAGTACTGACCTCCCCTAACCAACAACCCAACAAGGATTGGTTAAAGCTCGTAAAGACAAGTCGGGCCAGAAATAAGATCCGGGCATTTATCAAAGCGGAGGAGCACGAAACTTCTAAAGCCACCGGAGAACTCATTTTGGAAAAGGAGCTCAAGCGAGAAGATTTGAGAGTTAAGAAGATGATTCAGGATGGCACTCTCGATAAAATAGCAAAAGAGCTATCTTTCCGCTCGGTCGACGATCTTCTCTCTTCAATCGGCTATGGGAAAATTTCTGTCAGAAAAGTGTTAAACAAGATAATCCCAAAAGAGACTGAAACAACACAGGCCAAAGAGGTTCCCCAGTCGGCTTTGCAACGCATTTTTGAAGAAGCTAAAAAGAAAGAAGGTCCCGCTTCAGTCAAAGTAAAAGGAATTGAGGATTTGCTAGTTCGGTTTGCTCGTTGCTGTGCTCCGGTTCCCGGAGATCCCGTAGTGGGATTTATTACCCGCGGGAGAGGAATCAGTGTTCATTCCCGCAAATGCCCAAAGGTATTCCAAACTGACCCCCATCGACTGGTAGAAATCGAGTGGGATAAGAGCACGAAGCAGGATAGAAGAGTTAAAATTAGAGTTGTTTGTTCTGATCGTCCTGGCCTTTTGGCGGATATGTCAAATGCGGTTAAAGAACAAAACATCAATATCACTCGTGCACAAATTGGAACAACCAAAGACAAAAAAGCTGTGTGCCACTTCACGATTGAGATTAAGGACACCGGTGAACTCAGACGCTTACTCTCTCACTTAGAAGCGGTTCCTGGGGTGATTCTTGCCGAGCGAGTTCAAAGAAAAGAAGGCGATTAGTTTCTATTGCGTTTTTTGGTGGATTCAAGCGCGATTGAAGGAGCCCCTTTTTGAGTCGTCCATCCCTTAGCTTGTTTTAACGATCCAGAAACCGAGATAATCCCGTGAGAAACCAGTGTATTCGCTGAGCTGTTATCGGGCATTGAGCGAACCCCTTTTAAAATCCATGTTTTTACCGCTTGGTAATCAAAGTCTTTTATATCTTTGAACTGACTTGCTAAAAGCGCAGCAGCTCCTGTGACAAAAGCAGTTGCTTGCGATGTTCCAGTCATCATACCGAATCGTCCGCCCGGAAGCGTACTGAGAACGGATAGTCCTGGGGCTGCGACATGAACCACTTTACCAAAGTTGCTGGAAGGCAAAAGCTGATCTTGTCGATTGATTGAAGCCACGGAAATCACATTATCGATTGGGTAACTAGCTGGATAATAGGGCATGATATCGTTGCTGCGACCATCGTTGCCTGCAGCAGCTATGACTAAAATTCCTCGGGATTTTGAATCTTCTAAAGCCATTCGCTCGGCAGTTGCTGCTTCGGCTCCTCCACCGCTGTAGTTAATAATATGGGCTCCCATTTTATTTGCGTAATGGAAGGCTTTGACTGTGTTTTGAAGGTTATTAAAACCCGCCCCACTGCTATCGTAGTATTTTAGAGCCATGATTCGAACACGCGGACAGACGCCTGATAAACCAACCCCGTTGGCCGCAGTCGCCCCAATGATTCCTGAAATATGAGAACCATGTCCATGCGTATCATAAGGGAAAGGAACATCGTTCACGAAGTCCCAACCAATAACGTCATCTATGAAACCGTTATTATCATCATCAATTCCATTACAGCTTCTATCACGGCAGGTAGTTTGAGAGGCAAGATGGGAGGGAGGATTCCAAGGGCCAGACTCTCCATGGTTTACCCATAAATTGTCTCGAAGCTCCGGGTGAGAATAGTCGATACCGGTATCTACTACAGCGACAACCACATTTTTTGAGCAACTTGAAATCCCACTTTTTAAGGGTTGGACAAGCGGGGTGAATGCTTCAAATAAACCGATACTCGTAAGTCCCCAATCCTGACTAATGAGGGGATCTAATTGGGAGGTGCCAGAGGGTTGATCTTCGGATTTTACGAAAAGACTTTCCGGTAAGGCAGGATAATTCAATTGCCTAATTCTTTTTTCAACTAAACCGGGTTCTTTGGCCCACCCTGTAAGTGTGAATGCCATTAAAACCACAATTCCCAGCTTTTCGAACATGCACCACTTGCCCCTTCAAGACAAATCAGTCACCGATGCTGAAGTGGAGCAAAGGGGGTGCCAGAGGGAGAAAATAATTTGCGCCTATTTTTCTCTTAAGCCATTCAGAATACACCCCTCCCCTGTTAGGGGGTTAGACCCTGATCGACAAAGATTGTCACTAGCGTCAGCCTCCTGTGTACGAACCGAATACGACTAGTGAGAGCTAGTAGTATCTCGGGGAGTGAAAGGAGCTTCAGGGAGTTGAAGAGAAATGAGAGCCTTGGGGACCTCTCCATTCTTACCCAGGCCCTTGTAGTAAATAAAGTTTCTCAAAACGAGCTTCACATAATTTCTCGTTTCGTTTACGGGAATAAACTCTACAAACAAATCGAGGGGATAGTGGCCCGACCTTCTCCACCAAGAACTAACTCGATAAATTCCGGCATTGTACGAAGCCGCAATCAACGCCGGGTGGGGCGCTATCTGGTTCAGCTGATTGAGGTGATAAGTAGCCAGCTTAATATTTTCAGAGCCTTTAAATAAGTAGCTTCGGCTTTTGGGACCAGGCGCACGCCACTGCTCCAACAAGAACTTCGATAGTGAGGGCATTAACTGCATGAGACCACGAGCTCCCGCGACTGATACGGCCCCTGGGTTGAAAGCACTTTCTTGTCGCATGATTGAGTAGACAAAATCGGGATCTACTCCCCACACATTCCCTAGCCATTCAACTTGGTTCTGGAACGGCTTATGATAAAGCTGCATAAATTCGGACACCAACTCCTCCGAATCATTGGTCGGAGAATATTTAACTTGCTCAGCCCCTTCTCCGGTTAATAAGAAATTGAGGGTTTTCATCGCCTCTAGATGGTTGCCAGCAGCTTGAAACAACCGACTAATATAAATGAGGGCCTTTCTGTTGCCCTCAGGATCTGTAATCAGATCTTTTTGGG
>RFNV01000281.1 GCA_009927005.1 Pseudomonadota bacterium | reverse complement strand
TTTCTGATAGAATATTTCATTAATATTTAGGGGACGAGCTTGAAGAAATTTTTTGGCTTTTTATTTTTATTGTTGGGCGTTCCTTCTTTTCTTTGTGGCGGGGTAATGGTGGGTGAGGCTGCCCGAAACGGTTTTCGAGACATTGGAGGTTTGGTCCTTCTGATTGGTATTCCCGTTGGCCTTGGCTTGGATGATTTTTTTTGCCTCTCGGTTATTAAAATCAGATCCAAAGCAACCGCAACCGCCCCAGGACGATTCTCAAAATGACCCCCAGTGAAACTTACAATCATATTTTGAATCAAGGGAACGCGTGGTTACAAATCCCCTTCATTTCTGCCGGTCTTTTTCTCGGAGGCAGAAGCATTACTTCTGAAATAGAAAAGTGGAAGTTGGAAAGCTCCCAAAAAAAACAAATTTTGTTTGCTGCTATTTTAGGCACCTTAATTGGCAGCACCCTACCAGCATTCTTTGCAGGTGATGTGATTGAGAACCGAGCCTTTAATTGTCTTATTACTCCCAAAACGATGTTGGGGGGATTGCTAGGCTCATTCTTTGCTGTGGCCCTGACCAAACGGATTTTAAAAATTAACTATCCCACTTCAGACTCTTTTACTCTGGGGTCTATTCTCATGTTAGCGATTGGCCGATTGGGATGTTTTGTTGGGCACTGTTGCTACGGCAAAATAGCGAATTGGGGAGTGGACTTTGGAGATGGCCGCTCCCGAATACCGACTCAGCTCATCGAGGCTGGGATTTTGTTTCTTTTATTTTATTTGTTTAAGTGGCTTAAGCAAAAAGGTCTTTTCAAAGACAAAACATTGTTTTTGTTTTTTTCGATTTATGGTTTTTTAAGATTCTTCCTGGAGTACTTACGAGAGCCTATTTCAAAAGCCATTCTCGGGATAGGGTTTTATCAATGGCTTGCGTTGGTATTGTTGGCGACTGGACTTTTTCAGATAACTAAACGATCTCTATTTTTAAGAGAAGAAACTAAAACACCAAAAACACAAGGAGCAACACCATGAGCAAAGTAACTCTAAAGGGAAATCCGTTTAACACTGTCGGTGAGCTTCCCAAAGCAGGAACCTCGGCTCCCGATTTTAAATTAATCAAAGCTGACTTGTCTGAAGCATCCCTGGCAAATTATGCAGGAAAACGAAAAGTACTGAATATTTTTCCAAGTATCGACACACCCACATGTGCTTTATCTGTCAGAGCTTTCAATCAAAAAGCAGCCGGTCTCAAGAACACAGTGGTACTTTGTATTTCTGCCGATTTGCCCTTTGCCCAAAAGAGGTTTTGTGGAGCAGAAGGGATTTCAAATGTTGAGACACTCTCAACTTTCCGAAGCAACTTTGGAAAAGAGTATCAAGTAGAAATGGCAGACTCGGCTTTAAAAGGGTTGTGTTCGCGAGCCGTTCTTGTTCTTGATGAAAACAACAAAGTTATTCACTCAGAGCAAGTCAGTGAAATTGCAAACGAGCCCAATTACGAAGCCGTTTTAGCTGTGTTGAAGTAAATCAGGGAACGAGCTTTCCCGCTTCATCCACTGATAAAGAAACTGAGCAGCTATACTCAAAATCTCCAGGATAAAAACTTGTTTTAGCGCATTCGACGTTGTCGGTGCGCTTAACGAGTCTTCGTCCATCTGGTTCTGGACGAGCCGGAACGTTTAGATATTCGTACAACTGATAAGCTTGTTTTTGATTGAGTTCAGCTTGAAATTGAAGAGCTTCTTCTGCTACTGCCGAAACGCCGAAACCAAGTGCCGCTAAGAAAATGAAAGACTTCATTCGTGCCTCCTACAGGATACTTGGGGGCTCTAGCTACCTGATCCCGCAGAAACAAGCAATCGAATAGCTGTAAGATTTTGATTGTATTGGTTAATTCCGGTCTCTGCCGAGCCGTAAAGCGCCCCCCACCGTGCCGGAAACCAAGTCTCCTTCGTAACCAATTTCCATGGCGGCATAGTAGCTGTTGTATTTCACAGCATTCTCAAGTGGAAATCGAAAAGAGAGTTCTCCAGTTGTCCAGTCCACTCCTTCAATCGTCCATTTTTCTTCGTGCTGTCCCAAGTAATAAATCTGATTGGTATGAGAACTCATCGTAGGAATACCATTGGGGACACTGAGTTTAGAGTTTGCCCAAACGGAACGCAGAATTCTTTCTCCTGGAACCCATTCAAATTTTTCAATTCCATAGGGGGCGTAGTCTTTGTTGTTCGACCAAAGAATGATCCAAAAGTTTGACCACAGATCCGCTGAGTGATCCCCATAGTCATTATTAACTGCAACTGCTTCGTATCCTCTGACTAAGAGTGATTGATCCGTAATCGATCTTTCTCGACTGGAATCACCAAACAAAATGGGAGTAACTCCTGCAACTCGCTCGGAAAAGCCAGGGAGTGGTTTCCAGTTTTGGGGAATTTTATCTCTCCAAAAAGCGATAATGTTCATTCGCTTTTCCCCATCGGCTATCACGACGAGTTTGTCTTGATTGCCCGTTCCCATTACTGTGGGAGTGGTTCCCGAACCTCGTCCCAATCTTCCTGGCATCAAAACGTCGCTACTGGGGTAAGGGGAATCCCAAGCTTTAGTTAAGTTTTTTCCGTCCCAATTGAGCCGAATCATTCTTTTGTGAGTCACAATGTAAAGTCCCCCCTCTTCGTCTAGAGCAAGAGAGTTGGAAACTTCTTCATCATTACTAATTCGGTAGAAAATCATTTCTCCCGAATCCCGATTCATGACGATGACGAGGGCGCGATCCGTAACCATGGCCAGATACCCATCATAGGTGAGGTTCATCCCCACAATCACTTCCGCCGGATCAACAAGCATCTTACTGGGAACTTTAAACTCATTTAATTTTCGGATTCGGGATTTTGGTTCTCCGGGCTCTTCTTCTTGGTAAACAAGCACCGAAGAATCTCTCGGAATAAAGATGCGACCATCCTTATCTAAAACGGTGTAGGCCCCCGAAATGGCTTGAGTGCCTTTTCCGGATTTTCTCACTGAAGTAGCACTTCTCCATTTTCCTTCGTTGCCATTGAGTTTGTAGAGAGTGGTTCGAGAGCTTCCCCAAAGACTGAAATGTCCTTGTTCATTTTTGTGGGAAAAATTGAGTGTAATGGCCACTGCCTCTTCGGAGGCAGTTCTCAATTTGAAAAGGCCTCGATTGATTTCGGACGGGTGGGGTCCTGGAAGTGGGGAAGAAGCCTGACAGTATGGATTTCGATGGGTCATCGGCCAGGGAGAATCCGCCAGAAAAAAATTACGGGGGGGTTCATGGGAGTCTGCCGAAAAGACAGGGTGAGCCAAAATCAAAAGCAAAGTTAAAAGTCTCGTTGAAATCATCTCGGTGCCTCCAAAGCCTTCGAAATTCTAGCTCAAAGATAAATTAACGCAAGGAAGCAGTGATTCCTTTAAGGTATGGCATTCCTAGTCATTCCTCTGAACTGATAAACTAAAGCATTCCCAGTCCCATTTTTCCTGGAGGATTTTGTGAGAAAACTTTTCCTGGTCCTTGTTTGCCTTCAAATGACAGCCCTTGCTGAACGAGGGGGAAGAGTAAGAGAGTTTCTAAGAAGTCCTTTTCAGAGAAGTCGAAGTCAACGAAGCACCCAAAACCGCAATTACAACCCAATCGTCAATTCTCGAAACGAAAGAACGATTGCGATTAACGGAATAGCGGTTCCCGGGAATGCTATTGGTTATAAAATTTCGAATGGACAGATTTCGTGGGTCTTTAAAGATGGTTTGGAATCCCCCTCAAATCCCGTAGAGAGTTTTGGTTCCTCCCCCCAAAATCAACCAGCGGCTCCCCCAAGCCATTCTCAAGCTGCCCCTTCAGCGCCCCGACAGCAAGGAACCCCCCGACCCGTGGATTCTGGTGAGCCAAAACTGCCCCAAGCTTCTGCACGACCCGCGCCTTCTCCAGAGGAGTTAAGAAGAGAGGGAGCCAATCCGTCTCAAGGAGATAAAAAAGCTTCATCGGATCTTTTTCCCGCAGGAGTGAATGGAAATCCTGGTTTTCCCTACAAAGTGAAGGGACCGGATTTTTTCGAAAAATGTCAGGCGACTCTCATTTCAAACGAGAAGGGCCTCTGTATGGCGGCCACTGCGAGCCATTGTTTGTTCGATGGAGTTCAGCGATCCCTTGAAAAAGGATTTGATAAATCAAAACTATCTGAGGGTAAGTGCGATGCCGGTGTGAAGCAGAAGGGGTTCTTGTGGGGAAAAGGGGAAATTGAAACGGCAGATTTTGGTAAAGTGGAAGCCACCTTCTTTGTAAATCCTGAGTATTATTCCGGGACAAAAAGTGAAGACAGCGCTGTTTTTACCTTTCCGTGTTCTGAACAAAAAAATGTAAAAACGGTTCCGGTGAGCTTAGAGCCACTCAAAAATGGGGAAGAAGTTTATTACGGGAAAGTGATGGCCGGAAAACAGGGGCTTTATCAGGGCAAAGTGTATCGTGAGCCCGACGTTGTAAAAATCAATTCCAGAAACATTGGAGAAGCTCAGGAATCGGTGAATCAGCCGTCTGAAGTGGCAATCCAGCAGGGAGATTCGGGAGGGGGATTGTATCGAAAAAATGAAAAAGGGGAATTGGAGCTCGTGGGCGTACTTTCAACCGGAGACGATGTAACAAAAAACAGACCTCTGGGTAGTTATGCTACCAATCGGTCTTTACAATTCATCCAGTGTATTCAAAAGGCTCTCAGCCAAACCTAAAAGTGCCCAAAACTTCAATCTTAAAAATTATCAGCTACTGGCCGCCATTCTTAGTTTCTGGAATTCGGGTGCAAAAATATCTTGCCGAGGAAAAGCGACTGGAAGTGGCCATGAGTCTTCGATTTTGGAATTGGAACCATGAGCGCTCCCATTTTGGGGGCTCTCTTTACTCAATGACAGACCCCTTCTATGCCCTTCTCATCCGAGAAAACCTAAAAGAAAACGTTCGGGTGTGGGTTAAGTCTGCTCAGATTCGTTTTCGAAGACCGGGGAGGGGAGTCGTTCATTCGGTGTTTGAATTAAAAGACGAACAATTGGAAAAAATTCAGAAAGACCTAGCATCCAACCATAAGTCTGAGCCTGAGTTTCACATTGAAGTCATAGACTCCCACGGAAAAATCGTAGCGGAAGTCAGCCAGATAGTGCACGTCTCATTCAAGTAAGGTGCCTAAATTAGCCTCGTCTTGTTTGAAAGCGTGGTCGTCGACTTTTGAAAACAACTCTCGGTTTAGCTTTTTTCCCAGTAACTACTTGCTCGCCGTTGAGATCGGTAGGAACAAGAAAGTTCAAAGCACGACCTTCTTTGCCAAAGCGTCCCGTGCGGCCGATTCTGTGGATGTAATCTTCTCGGCTCTGCGGTGGATCATAATTAATCACATGTTCAATGTCTTCCACATCGATTCCACGACCTGCTAGGTCGGTTGCGACCATAATCCGATGACTGCCCCCTCTAAATTTCATAAGAGCTTGCTTTCTTTGCCCCTGGGTTCGTCCACCGTGCAGCAAAACAACTTTGTGGTCTTTGTCTTGGAGCACTTTAGCCAGTCGCTCGGAACGATTTTGAGTCTTGGCAAAGATAATGATCTTTCCCTCTCTCTTTTCCAGTTCCTTTAAAAGCAAACCGTTTTTTTCAGTTGTAGTCGTGTGCACCGTTTCTTCTTTAACTTTGGGTGCGGGTTGGTGCGTATGCCCAATACTGACTCTAACCGGTGTTTTTAAAAATGATTCAGCAATTGTTTTTACCTCAGGGGGTAAAGTAGCTGAGAACACCATCGTTTGTCTTTCTTTGGGGAGAAACTTTAGAATCTGCTTTATCTGAGGAGCAAAACCCATGTCTAGCATGCGATCCACTTCGTCCAATATCAACATTCCGATATTGTTCAAGTGCATGGTGTTTTCCCGCAAGTGATCGTTGAGCCGTCCTGGAGTAGCTACGATGAAATCACAACCTCTAAAAAAGATTTCAGCTTGCTTGCTAAAAGATTCCCCTCCTACAACCAAAAGCCCCTTGAATTGAGAGCCTTTGGCCATTTGAGTAAGCACATCTAAAATTTGAGCTGCAAGTTCCCGAGTGGGCGCAAGCACAAGGGCCTGTTTGGAGTCCTGACTATGAAGAAAACGCTGCAAAGGAATTCCAAAAGCTCCGGTTTTTCCAGTTCCGGTCTGAGCAGTTCCCAAAATATCTTTTCCTTCGATTGCAGGTGGAATGCTAGCTGCTTGAATCGGCGTAGGCGCTTTAAAAGCCATCGAGTCTAAAGCGCGGCTTAACACGGCCGGTAGTTTAAGTTCGTTAAAAGTCTGAAATGAATGCACAGTTATAACCTTTCAAAGTAAAGTCTCGAGAAAACCCCATTCGAAGAATAGAAGAATCCTTGAAGCTTAGTGGACCGGAGTAAGTTCTCTGGAGAAACCCAAAGAACCCATTTCAAAAAGCCACCGGGCTGACTTAAGGGTGCGATGAGTTCCATCGTTCCTGGTCGGGACGATGGGATGGACCGCAAGTAAATGCGATCACCAGAAGCGAGTTCAGGGCCATTTGGATTTCCCTGGTCTGTAATTTCAACAATATAGTCTGTTCCTAATTCGGAACCCAAAGCTTGGCGAACAGTCACCAGCCATTGCCGGTTGGTTCCTTTTGCAAGAAAGCGACCTTCCGAATTTTCTGGAGAGTTAAAGCCATCTATAAGAATTTCCGTTGGCGCAAGGGACTTAGTTGAGAGTAATTGGTCGCCAGTGAAATGAATATCCTTCAGAAATCGCGCATCCCTAATGATTCCCTTGGCCACTAGCTTGTTATCTTCATAGAAAAAGTTAATCCAGACTTCAGAAAAATGAGCGGACGAAGAAGAGTTTTTTAAAGAAGGGGTTCCTAAGTAAGTATCATTTTTCAGTTCTAACTCATGAGAAACAAAAACATAGCGGCTTAGGCTTTGTTCGGGGTAACCCACCGCGACTCCTAAACTGTCTTGGGTTCGAATAACAGATAAACGAGCTTGGCGATTGAGTTCAGAACAATTGGGGTTTGTTCTATCTTCGCAAACCATCTGGATATTGAACACTCCTTCCACTTCATTGGTGGAAACAGCTTGCGATTTGAGACCGAAGCTTAAGAGCAGAGCCCAAATAACTAACGGTAACTGGTGAGAAAAAACTCTGATCATGGAACATCCATGGGTCTGACACAGATTGGGATGTCAGTCATTCCGGCAGCTACTTTACTCTTCACAATGGAGAGGCGAGCTTCCGATTCTTTAATTTTTAGTTCTTGTCTCTGAAGAGTAATGATCGCGAGTTGATATTTTAGTTGGAGATCTTGTAGCTCCTCAAGCGTAACTACTTTTTGTTCGAAGAGTTTTTGTCCGCGCTCCAAATCTAATTCAGCATTTTTCTTAATAACTTCCAAGCGCTCCACTTGATTGAGGTCCAAAGCTACCCATTGTTCGTAGAGTTTTACGTAAGCATTGTTTTCAAGATCGTCGATAGGATTGCTAGGATTTGCAAAGGTGAGTGCACTGAATCCTAGAATTATTCCCAAAGCCAATCGCCCCATCATGAGAGCCCCTTTTTCTGTGTATGAAATTAGGCGCACCATAGCCTGGAGCGTCAATAAACGCAAGGGGATTTAATTAAAAAGCAACAAAAACAAATACTTAGAATCTTCCCGGCTGAGGGAGAGAAGTTGGAAAAAACACTTCTGTTTCTAGGGGATTTTCTAGAGCGCGATGAAACCCCGCGCGTCCCGGTTTATTTCTCGAGTTTCTCGGTTGGTTGAGGCAATTCCCAGAGAAAATATACGAGCCATTCTTTTTGTCACATTTGAGATTAAAAAGAAAAGCGAGATCGTTCATGACAGCATCTATTTCTTTGGGTTGTTCAGGTGCGACAGTCACAAAACTCCAGTCCACTAATTTTTCTGCACAATCACCCGAAATTAAATAACTCATCGAACCCGATTGATTTCTAATTTCGTTGAGGATGTCTCTCAAAGGAACCGATTCAGCAGAAATCGCGATAATTCTCTGGTTCGCATCATCCATGACGACTTCCAAATAACCGCCAAGGGGTTGAGACAACGCTGCTCGGTAGAAAGAAGATTTTCCTCTGGCTAAAACTCGCCCATTTAAGTCTTCCACCATCTGCGCCAAAATTTCCTGAACTGGGGTTTGGAGGTCTGTATTGCTGGTGAGAGTAAAAACGATGTTGGGCCCAGAGGTTTCGGTCCGAAGCGGTCTGTCCTTTAAAACAGGCACCATTTCCATCGAGCGACTGAAGGCTTTGACGACTAAATCTTGTGAACGTTTTGTTAAAGCGGTGTTTGGTTCAGTCACTTGAAGTTGTATCGAAGAAATGTAGTGTGCGTTTTGATGAGAGAATCCCAAACCGCTCAGGACCATGAAAAGACTTAAGATAGTTCGTTTCATCGTGCGCTCCGAGTAGTTTCAAACTCAATGGTATGAAGAAGTTCGGGCTGAAGATAGTGTACTTTTACTTTGTTTTTTTCTTGTTGTCGGATTTGAGCCAGGGGCCCCAAAGGGAAATTTCCTTTTTCCAGGGGTTTTTGACCAAGAGTGGAGAAAGCTACTACTCCAACTAAAATCCCAAGCCCTAGAAAAACCCCGCCTCTAAAAAGCCAACCCTCATTAAATAAAAGGCTTCTGAGTTCCCTCTGTCTTCTCTGACTCCCCAGTTTCCACCCTTTTAAGATCAGCGTTTCATCGTTTTGAAGCCGAGAATAAACTTTGAGAAGGGAGCTTGTAATTTCCGGTTCAGGTTTGAGAAAGTTCGTCCAGGCCACTTGAGTTGCTTCTAAGCTTGTTCGACAGGAAGAGCAAATCCCTAAGTGTGTCCTTAAAAAAAATCGTGAAATCAAGGAGAGTTCTTCGGGAACACTCACCAACTGCAAAAACTCTTCAGGTTTAGGACAATTCAGAAACATACTCTCCTCCAGAAGTCAGAGGGCTCAACTGCCTGCACAGCACAGCCATTAAACTTTTTTTAGCTCGACCATAAGCTTGTCGAGTCGCATCTTCGGAAATTCCAATCTGGTCTGCTACTTCCCGATGAGAAAGCCCCAGTCCATCTCGAAGCCAAATAATTTCAGATTCCTTCTCGTTTAAACTTTTCATCGCAAGTTGCAGTTCTCTTAATTCAACCGCTGCTTCCGGGCGATTGGTCTCTTTGCCATCAACAACGGGGCCTAACTCGGAGAGTTCAACGTAAGGTCGGGCTCTCTCAGCGGATCGTCCCGCTTTGTCGATAAGGCAATTTCTGACAGTTTGTAAAAGATAGGATTGAACAGCTAGGTCCTCTACATTTTCTAATTTATCTAGATGAAGAAGAAACTTCACAAAGGATTCCTGTAAAACATCCTCGGAAAGAGGCCGATCGCCATTCGTTTTCCAAAGCAAAAACCGCATCAGGCCTGGGGCAGTTTTTTCATAAAAAGGGAGAAAGGCAGACTGATCCCCTTGGCGTAGCCTTTCCACCCATTGTTTCAGAAGTTTCCCAGTCCCCATGGTTTTCCTGACGTCCTCACAATTAAAACGAAGGTATCCCCAAAAACGTGACAAGAAGCGTCCAACTCATTGACTTTATTGGTTTTAGTTTGGATCGACAAGGGGGTTCTTTCTTTTTTTGGCTCTTTCGCCTTGTTTTCAGCTATAAGAGCGTTCCATGTCAGTCGCTCAAAAAGAAAATTTGAAGGGCCTCCCTCTTCCTGAGCTAGAGGCAAAGCTAGTGAGTCTTGGCCACCCGCCTTTTCGTGCGAAACAACTTTATCGATGGATTTATAAGGAACGAGAAACTGACTTTGAAAAAATGACGGATCTCAGCAAGGACTTTCGAAGAGAGTTGGGAGAGAAGTTTACTTTGTCGAAAATCGAAGTTTCGGAAACACATCCTGCTGAAGATGGAACGATCAAGTACCTGGTCAAACTTTCAGACGGTGAACAAGTTGAGAGCGTTTTTATACCCACTGAGGGACGAGTTACTTTGTGTGTGTCGACTCAAGTGGGTTGCAAGATGGCCTGCACGTTCTGTGCTACAGGATATCAAAAGTTTGTTCGCGATCTCAAGGCTTGGGAAATCGTAGATCAACTCATGTCGGTCCCGCATCCACGACCTATCACAAATATCGTTCTGATGGGAATGGGGGAACCCTTTGACAATTACGAAGAAGTGATGAAAGCGCTGAAACTTTTTAATGATCCTCTCGGGCTCAAGATTGGAAAACGGCATATTACGGTTTCCACAGTGGGCATTACCGATAAGATTCAGCCGTTTATTGATGCAAGCCTTGGAAAGCTTGCGATCTCTCTTCATGGAACTACCGATGAACAACGTTCCGAAATCATGCCTATCAACGCTAAATTTCCAATGAATGAGCTCATGGAAGCCTGCCGAAACTTAAAATTTCGAGGTACCGAACGAGTCACTTTCGAATACATTTTGATAAAAGATTTTAATGATTCTGATGAAGATGCGTATCGACTGATCAAACTCATGAAGGGCATTCCGTGTAAGATCAACCTGCTGGCTTACAATGAAAACCCTTTTGTGGACTTTAAGCGACCAGACGAAGCCAGAGTGCTTAAATTTCAAAATATTCTGCTCAAGCACCACCTCACGACCACTTATCGAAGAAGTCGCGGACGAGATGTAGCTGCAGCTTGTGGTCAGTTAAGAATCGAAGCAGAAAATCGATTAAAGAGACAGGCTTGGGAAAAACTTAAAGGAACTCTTCCACAACGTTCTTCCATTTTAGAGCCAGGGCTAGTTCCTTCTGGCGTGTTGCCAAAAGCTGAGACAAGTCACCTTTCCAATGCTCCTTGAACCAGAGGGCAGTGTCGCGGCAAAACTGAGAAAAAGGGGTCGGCTTAAAGTTAAGTTCTTTTTCCGCTCGAGAAATATCCACGATCATATTGATCATTGAAGCATGCGGACCGGCCAATTCTCCCACGAATTCAGCCGGTAAGTTGGCGTATTGAGGCTGCACGCCCAGGTGCTTAGCACTTTCATCAATAAAGTCTTTGAGAGTAATAATTTCCTTCTGACCCACAAAATAAGCTTTGTTAAACGCTTTTGGATTTAGAGCTGAGAGAAGAAAAGCCTGAGCGACATCTTTGCTGTAAGCAAGTCGAAAACTCTGAATTCCGCCATTGGAGAGAAGAATCGGTCCGCCATCCAGGAGTCGAGCTAGGTACCAAAATCCTCTGTTGGTTACGTCATCAGGCCCATAGACTACCGGAGGCCGGATAATCGTCCACGGGGTCTTGCAATCCTCAACTATCACTCGCTCCGCATCCAATTTTCCACGTGCATATTTCCAATGAATATCGGTTGGGTCTTCTTCTCGTGGGCGGGCCGCATAGTCGATACAATCCTCCGAGAGCGGTTGGGGATAAGTGGGTTTTGCATATCGATAAACTGATACCGTGCTGTCAAAAATCAAGTGTTTTGCCGTTTTGAATGCTTTGATAAGTTTTTCCGCATCTTCTTGCGTGTAACCAATATTATCGATAACCACGTCCCAGTTTTTTCCTTTACCCACTGTCATGAGATCGGAAAGCGAGGTTCTATCTCCCGTTAATTGCTGGTGCGGGGGAAGATCGGTGGGTTTTGCGTGCCCTCGAGTAAAAACAGTCACGGAGTGGCCTGCAGCAAAAAAAGCTCGGACCATTTCTTTTCCAAAAAACGAAGTGCCTCCAAGGATTAGAACTTGCATTGGAAAATTATACCACTTAAAGCAGCGGGCGCAGCTCTTCTAAATCTCTCGACCATTTTTCCCAATCGAGCATGCCACTGTGAAGCAGGTTCTGAACGTGGCTGAGCCGCTCGTAAACTCGATTTTTTTCGTCCTGAGCGGTAGAGCTGAATTCAGCTGATGCAATTTTTGCTTCGAGTTCACTTTTCTCTTGGCCAAGCTTTTCCATTTCCCCTTCAACTAAGGCTACTTTCTTTTCTAGCGATTTGATCTGATTTTTAACTTTTTTTCGCTCTTCGAATGAAAGAGTACTTTTCGGTTTTGCATTGGTAGTTGGAGCTAAATCAGTGGGCGCTTGTGAGGGTTTCGACCGGCCTTCTAAGTGACGCACAAACTGAGGGTACTTCTCAAAGAAACTATCTAAATCTCCCAAGTGATCCGTCAGCTGATGATCATGCGAAAGGTAGAGAATTCTCTCTGCAATCTCCTCTACGAACTCTCTATCGTGAGAAACCAGAATGGTGGTTCCTTCGAATTCCTTGATGGCTGTCTTTAGTAGGTCTTTTGTTTCCACATCAAGATGGTTCGTAGGTTCGTCGAGTAGAACCATGTTAATTCGAGTGAGGAGAATTCGAAGAAGAGCCAATCGTGCTCTTTCGCCTCCGCTCAGCACTTTTGCCTTTTTTTCGATATCATCTTGTGTGGGAAACCCAAACGCCCCCAGCCAACCCCTGAGCTCTTCGTAGGAAACACCCACGGCTCGGCTTCTTAAATTGTCCAGCACCGTGTCTTCGAGAGAGAGTTCATCTAATTGATGTTGTCCAAAGTAGCCGGTTTCGACGGCATGGCCTTTAATCAATTCACCATTGGTGGGATTAAGCCTTTCAGCAAGCACGTTGAGAAGCGTGGTTTTTCCAGTTCCGTTGTCTCCCAGAATGGCAACTCGTTGCCCTCTCTTAATATCAAAATTGAGATTCTGAAGGATTTTGGGGCCATCCTCTTGATAGGAAAAACTCAAATCTTTCAAAGCAACCGGGAATTTTCCGCCGACGCCAGCCAGACGGAATTTAAAATTCAAATTATAAGAAAAGCCCTCCAGTCGCTGTAGCTTATCCTTCATTTCCCGAAGTTCATCTTGCATGACTTCCGCAGATTTAAGTTTGCTTTGAGCTCGTGCTGCAGTCTGGGCTTTGGCTCGAAACTTCTCAACAAAAGCCATATTGTCTGCAATTTTTCCATTAAGACTCTCAATAGCTTTTTCTAAAAGAACTTTCTCCTCTTTGAGAGAATCCCTAAAGGAAAGGTAGTCTCGGAAGTTTGGTCTGAAATAAAATTTTCCCCCATGAATAATCGCCAACGAATCCGTAACCCGCTTTTGTAAGGCGACGTCATGAGTCACTAAAACCAGACTGCCTTCGTATTCTTTTTGCAAGAACTCCTCGAGCCATTGAATGGAAGAAATATCCAGATGGTTCGTGGGTTCGTCCAGAAGAAGAACCTCAGGCTTTTGAAGAAGGGTTTCCCCGATGAAGACTCGCAGAAGCCATCCACCGCTGAGTCGACTCATGGAGTTTTCCATCCACTCCTGATTAAACCCAAGTCCCAGAAGAATTTTTTTAATTTCCCATTCCCGGTCTTCTTCAAATCCATCTGGAGATAAGCCCTCCAGTCTATTTTTTAAGAAGGCGAGCGGGGAGAGGCTTTCCTCTTTTTTTTGAGTTACCTGCAGAACCGCTGAGTCAAGAAGGGACTGGTCCAGAAAACCAATGCGGAGTTTCTTGCCACCGACCACATTGCATTTTCCTTCCGGAGCTTCCATTCGGCCGGAGAGAATCTTGAGGAGAGTTGATTTTCCACTACCATTACGGCCTGCAAGAGCAACTCGCATCCCGCTGTAAAGGGTCCAATTCACATCTTCGAAAAGGACTCGATTGGGGTAGTGTACCCCCACGTTTTCAAGAACTAGCTGCGCTGACATGGGAGAGAGAGCTACCTGTTTCTGCTGCGTCAGGCAAGGTTAACTGGATGATTTCGGCTATAATTTCAAATCGTGGAAAGCGTAAACAAAAACCTACCCCGAATTTCGATAATTCTTGGCAATTACAACTATGATTGTTGGGTGGAGAGAGCAGTCGTGTCTATCCTGGAGCAGGAATATCCTCATTTAGAGCTTCTGGTGATTGACGATGGGTCTACCGACAATTCAGTAAAAATCCTGGAGAAATATAAGGCTCAATACCATTACTGGAATCCCAGAAACAATCAGGGACATTATTCATGGATTAAAGAAGCCAGTGATCGAGCTACGGGAGAGTTGATTAACTGGCTTTGTTCCGATGATTATCTGGCCCCAGGAGCTTTAACCCGGGTAGGGCGGGCTTATCTCGATGGGCCCTTCGATGTGATTACTGGAAAAGCAGTTCGTTGGACTGAGGATGACCGCTTTGAGACAGAACTCGAACCTTTCGTCCCGCATTCTTTTGAGGATCTTTTTAAAAAAGGCATCGGTTTGCCTCAACCCTCTACTTTTATCCGAACAGAACTTTTTAAGAGAGCCCTTCCTCCGCCTGGTTTAGTAAACATTTTAGTCGACACCGCGACCTATCTGAGAGTGTGGATGGAAAAGGACTCGGAGATTTCTTGTTGTGTTCTACCTGAGGTTCTTTCGAATGTTCAAAATCATCGTAAAGCGCAGACGGTTAGTCAGGGACTTAGGACAAAAGAGGAAATCAAAAAGATTTACTCATTTTTGGCTTCGGAGACCGTTGGATTAAAAGCCAGGCTACTTACTGAACGAAGTCGGCTTCATCACTTTTTAGATCTTCTGGAAGAAATAGCGTCTCATCCAGAAAAGGGGCTAGGGAAATTACTTCAACTGTTTAGCCAGTACCCAGAAATCATCTACCAGCGCTCTTTTTGGGGTGCAGTTAAGAAAAAACTTTATTAGTCTACTTCCCAGCCAAGGAGAGTCTTCGTATGGATAAATCACCTTATCAAGGAAAAGTTAAAATTTTTGCAGATGGAGCGGACCGTTCCTCCATTTTAGAATTGGCTAAGAATCCAGCGGTAAAGGGATTTACGACGAATCCCTCTTTGATGAAAAAATCGGGGGTAAGAGACTACCGTGCTTTTTGCCAAGAAATTCTGACTCAAATCACAAAGCACCCAATCTCTTTTGAGGTTTTTGCAGATGATTTTCAAGAAATGTATCGTCAAGCGATGGAAATCAACTCCTGGGGACCAAACGTTTACGTTAAGATTCCTATTACAAATAGCAAAGGCCAGTCATCCATTGAGCTTATTAAATCTTTGAGCCACAAAAATGTGAAATTAAATGTCACAGCTCTTTTTACATGGGAACAAATTACTGAAACTGTTAACGCAGTTAAAGGAGGGGCTCCCTCAGTGGTTTCAGTATTTGCAGGAAGAATTGCGGATACCGGAAGAGATCCGATGCCTTTGATGACGAGAGCAGGAAAGCTTTGCAGAGAGACCGATCCCGGTATTGAGCTTTTATGGGCCAGTTCCCGAGAATTTTTTAATTTAGTTCAAGCTGAACTTTCAGGCTGTCACATCATTACGTGTACAACGGATATTATTAAAAAGCTTCCGATGCTCAACAAAGATCTGGCTGAGCTTAGTCTGGAAACGGTAAAGACATTCAAATCTGATTCAGACTCGGCAGGGTTTAAGCTTTAATAAAACAGGGAGAGCCGTGAGCTCTCCCCATTTCAATTATCCACTTAAGCAGCTTTTAAAAAACGGCTTGTATTGGTTTTGCTATCCCAACGTCGGCTCATCTTTTCGTACGACTTCTGATCTTTTTTTACAGCGTTTTTATATTTTTTGCTGTGTTGAGAGAAACACTTATCCAAGAAGCTGTAATAAGTAGTGTACAGATGGGCAGACAAGAAATGCGTAAACCAGGATTTTGTGCAACCAGGACCTACTTGGTATTTTTTTGAAAAAGTTCGAATTTCCGAATTCAGTAAAGAATACCAACGTCGAGCTTCCCAACTATGAAGAAAGTTACCAACAAACACTGTTTTTCCACCCAGAACAAAGCCAACCTCAAATCCTTCGCCTACGTTTTTAAAGTAGGTTTTTCCAGTGCTGTTACCGTTTCGGTACGTACGACTTGTCATGCGATTGCCTCCAAATGATTGGTTAGTAATGAATGACCATCGGATGAGCCTAACGCAGAATTTAGGGAAAAAAGGTGACGCGCCTGCGCCCTAAAATCATGAAAAAGTGACGAAATTTGTTAGGCAGGTGTAACCCTTGGGCCTAAAACCCCTGGCATCAGATCTGCTTTGAGTATCTGCCTGAGGACCCTTCGTAAAGAAGAGTCCAAAGGTTTGTAGGGGGGACAGGAAATGAAAAGTTTTTTTGGAACGTTAGTTTTGATTACCTCTTTGATGTTGGCAGCTTGCGGTAGAGACAATCAAGGGGGGGGGCAACCAACTCCTAATCAGCCCGGGGCTCCTGTGGTTGAGCAACCTGCCGGGGGCTATGAGCCTGCTGGGGGATATGTTGGCGGTTATTGCGGTCTTCTTTGCCGCTGGCGCATGAGACGACAACAGCGTCTTGGTGGCTGCTACTAAGTCTTAATAAGCTCAAAAATTCTTACTATTTGAAGGGCTTGGGCTCCTAGTGTAGCTTTAACCGGTCATGAAACCGGTAAGCCCCGACGTCCAGTTTCCAAAACTGGAAGAATCGATTCTTCGCTTTTGGCGAGAGAATCAAATCATCAAAAAAGGCCTTCGGATGAACGAAGGCGAAAAACCTTTTCTCTTTTACGATGGCCCTCCTTTCGCTACGGGTCTTCCTCACTACGGACATTTATTAGCTGGCACTTTAAAAGATGTCGTTCCCCGCTATTGGGCTATGAAAGGCCGCTACGTTGAGCGACGCTGGGGATGGGATTGCCATGGCTTGCCTGTTGAGTTCGAAATGGAAAACGAACTCGGCCTTTCTGGATATCGAGAAGTCGAAAAATTTGGAGTTGCTAAGTTTAACGATGCTTGCCGTAATATCGTTCAGCGTTACACCAAAGAGTGGGAAGAAGTAATTCAGAGAACGGGTAGGTGGGTTGATTTTGAAAATCAGTACCGAACCATGGATACCCCCTTTATGGAGACGGTTTGGTGGGTTTTAAAACAACTCTGGGATAAGGGCCTTGTGTTTGAGGGCTATCGAGTCATGCCCTACTCATGGCGAATTGCAACTCCGCTTTCTAATTTTGAAGCCAGTCTAAATTACAAAGAAGTTCAGGATCCAGCTCTCACGTGTCGATTCAAAAGTAAAAAACACAATCGCTATTTCTTGGCTTGGACGACCACCCCCTGGACGCTTCCTTCCAATTTGGCTTTAGCTGCCAACAAAGATGTTTCCTATGTTGAAGTGGAAGATGCCGATACAAAAGATCACTATGTTCTCGCTCAGTCTCGGTTAGCTGCTTACTTTAAGAACCCCGAGGACTATCGGGTGATTTCTGAATTCAAAGGTTCTGCGCTCGAGCACGAAAGTTATGAACCTCTTTTTCCGCACTTTTCTGATCGGGCCAAGGATGGCGCTTTCCAAGTCATTCTCGGAGAACACGTGACAGACACCGATGGAACGGGGCTAGTGCATACAGCTCCTGCTTTCGGGGAAGAAGATTTTGAAGTCGCCAAAAAATATAAAATTCCCTTAGTCGACCCAACCGATCACGAAGGACGATTCACAAAAGCATTGCCTGAGTTTGAGGGAATGAACATTAAAGATGCGGATAAAGACATCATTAAGTACCTCAAGACGCGAAACTCAATCTTTAGACATGATACTTATGTCCACAATTATCCTTTCTGCTGGCGAAGTGACACTCCGTTGATGCAAAAAGCGATTTCAACTTGGTTTGTAAAACTCGAACCCCTGAAAGAAAAGCTACTTGCAAACAATCAGAAAACTCATTGGGTTCCAGAGCATCTCAGAGATGGACGATTCGGAAATTGGCTTGAAAACGCGCGAGATTGGAATATCAGTCGCAATCGTTTCTGGGGAACGCCGATTCCTATCTGGCGCTGTACTCCCAATTGTGGAGAACATGTCTGTGTGGGATCAATTGCTGATCTTGAGAAATGGAGCGGCAAGAGACTAGCCGATATCCATAAACACTTCGTCGATGAAGTCACCATTCCTTGTCCAAAATGTAAAAAGGCAATGAAGAGAATTCCTGAGGTTCTTGATTGTTGGTTTGAGAGTGGTTCCATGCCTTATGGCCAGCAACACTATCCCTTTGAGAATAAAGAAAAGTTTGATGCTGCTTTTCCGGCGGATTTCATTGCTGAGGGAATCGACCAGACTCGCGGCTGGTTTTACACGCTTTCGGTCTTATCGACTGCTCTTTTTGACAAGCCTCCCTTTAAAAATGTGATTGTAAATGGGTTGGTACTTGCTGAAGACGGCAAGAAAATGTCCAAGAGACTCAAAAACTATCCTGATCCAAAATACCTTTTAGATAATTATGGAGCAGATGCCCTTCGTGCATACCTGACCAGCTCTCCAGCATCCCATGCAGAGGATTTGAGGTTTTCTGAAACTGGAGTCAAAGAGATCGTCCGAAGCGTTTTGCTTCCCTTGTGGAATGCTTACAGCTTCTTCACTACTTATGCACGAGCGGACCAGTGGGAACCCAGCCTGTCGGTAGAGTTTATAAAGCAATTAAAAAATCCTTTAGATCAGTGGCTTCTCTCACGAATGCAAAGTTTGCTTTCAAGCATTGAGGCAAAAATGAAGGTTTACCACCTGTATGAAGTGGTACCCGAAGTCATTGGGTTTATCGATGAGTTGACCAACTGGTACATTCGGTTAAACCGCCGCAGATTCTGGAGTGACGAAAAATCCTCCGATAAAGATCTTGCTTATTCGACTTTATATTCGGTGTTGATGGATTTCTGCAAAGTTCTGGCACCCATTCTTCCGTTTGTGACGGAAGAAATTTATCAGAATTTGAAGTCGGGCGGAGAAGCCAGGGAGAGCATTCACCTGTGCCGCTACCCAGAAGCCAATCAGAAACTGGTGAATGTGGATTTAGAGAACCAGATGGCCTTGGTTCAAAAAGTTGTTTACATGGGCAGAACGATTCGGAATACGAACAAGCTAAAAACGCGGCAACCCCTAAAAGAATTTTTAGTGATCACTCGAAATCCCGGAGATCAAAAAACGATTGGGTCATTTTCTGATTTGATAGCTTCTGAACTCAATGTGAAGAAAGTGAACTTCACTAATCAAGAAGAGAAGTGGGTAAAACTTACGGCCAAAGCCAATGCCAAGGTTCTTGGGCCGAAACTTGGACCCAAAATGAAAGTAGTTCTTCAAAAGATCAAAGAATTGCCTCATGACGATGTAGCGAAGCTAGAGAAAGAGGGCAAGCTCACTGTCGAAGGTGAAGATATCAGTTTGGAAGATGTCGTAATTGAGAGAGCTCCCAAACAAGAAGGGCTCATTCAAAGTCAAGGTGGAGTAACAGTGTGGTTCGATACTCAGCTTAATGATGAGCTGATCCAAGAAGGATTGTCGCGAGAGCTAGTCAATCGAATTCAAAAACTCAGAAAAGATCTAGGGTTTGAAGTGACGGATAGAATTAGAGTGGAAGTAGCCACTACAGATGTTTTGATGGCGGCTTTTAAACGGTTTGAAATCTATATTTCTGAAGAAATTCTTGCCAATGAATTCAAGGCCTCCACCCAATCCACTGACTTTTCGAGTGAGCAGGATATTGAAGGAACTTCTGTAAAACTTTGGATAACAAAGGCACCCGTTTAACGGGTGCCCTCATAAACCACTTACTTTTTTGGCTTTTCTTTTTTTTCGTCATGTCCCCCACATTTGTGGTGTGGGCAGTTACCAGTTTTTGAGCATTCACAGGCCTTACAATCACAAGTCTTGCCG
>RFNV01000168.1 GCA_009927005.1 Pseudomonadota bacterium | reverse complement strand
AGTCCTAACGGAAACAAGCTAAATGGTTTTACTGCGAGCGGCACCGTTTCTACGGAAAGAGGCGCGGTAAACCTTGTGTATGTAGATTCAACACAGGGTTGGGTCTCTTATGCGTCGAATTTATCAACTTCTATTGTTCAACCGTTTTCTCTAGAATACTTAGTTGTCGCCGGAGGTGGTGGTGGTGGATTTAGCCTTGCCGGTGGTGGCGGTGGTGGTGGGTTTAGAACAGGGTCTGGAGCGCAAGTCAGTGTCGGCACTACTTTAACCATTACGGTTGGCGGACCAGGGGCAGGCTCAACATCGGAATCATCGAAGGGAAGCAATGGCACAAGTTCTTCAATTGTTGGAGGGTCGGCGTTTGCTTCGCCAGGCATTGTTTCAGCGGGCGGTGGCGGGGGTGGTTCTGGTGGAAGCGCGACTACAACCGGTGCTGATGGAGGCTCGGGCGGCGGTGGTGGGGGCAATGGAAATGTTTTAGCTATTCACCCAGGAGGTGCTGGAGACACTCCTTCTACAACACCCAGTCAAGGTAAAGCAGGCGGATCGGGCGAGTACCGAGCATCAAATTATCCTGGTGGCGGGGGTGGTGGAGCAGGCGCACAGGGCGGAAACGCAACGACGTCAAACGGAGGAACTGGCGGCGCTGGTTCTGAATGGCCAACAAGTTCTGGAACTTTTTATGCCGGGGGCGGTGGTGGTGGATCTTTAGGAGGCTCTGGAACAGAAGGCAGCGGCGGCACAGGTGGCGGCGGTCCGGGTGGTTTTGGCAGCGGCGCAGGAACAGCAGGTGGCACAAACACAGGGGGCGGTGGTGGTGGTGCTGCGGGAAGCCCAGGTGCAGGCGGCGCAGGCGGAAGTGGCGTTGTGATTATTCGCTATGCAGACACTTATGCAGCTGCGGCGTCAACAACGGGATCGCCAACAATTACCGTATCTGGTGGTTACCGCACCTATAAATTTACCGGCAACGGCTCCATCACATTCTGAGGTTGATATGGCCCACTTCGCAAAGCTAGATCAGAACAACAATGTGCTTGAAGTTTATGTTGTTCACAACAACGAGCTGCTGGATCAAAACGGTCAAGAGCAAGAATGGAAAGGCGTTTGGTTCTTGCAAAACTGGTCAG
>RFNV01000148.1 GCA_009927005.1 Pseudomonadota bacterium | reverse complement strand
ACCGGGGCGGAGCATTTGAATGGCTACATCGATACCATAGAAACGATAGATCCTGTTATCCACGCATTAACTCCACTTAATAATTACAATACCTGAGCCGCCAGAGCCACCCGTATTAGGAACATTAGCCCCGCCACCGCCTCCACCTGTGTTAGCAGTGCCAGCAGATCCGCTTGACCCAGCGTTACCCCCGCCACCTGTACCACCAGTACCGTAAGAGCCTGCTTGGCTACCGCCACCTCCTCCTCCTGCATAAGTTACTGAGGTGCCGCTTATAGATGACGCAGTTCCGTTGCCACCGTTTCCACCAATGGCGGGAGGCGCTGATGCGTTAGCACCTACAGCAGAAGCACCCCCACCTCCTCCTCCTGCACTGGCACCAGGACCTTCAGCCCCATCTCCTCCGTTACTTCCTTGGCTCGGTGATACAGAAGGGGTATTTCCAGCGCCTCCAGGTTGATTTCCATTATAAACCCCGCCTCCACCACCTGAACCACCAGCCAAACCAGCTGCAGTTACAGGAGTGGACGGAGATGCACCACTACCGCCACCAGCAGAAGTAATAGTAGAAAATACTGAATTGCTTCCGCTGTTTCTTGTTCCAGAGTTTGAACCTGTACCAGCTCCCCCAGCACCTACCGTAATCGTATAAGTCGTTCCGGCAGTTACAGAAAATCCTGTTCCGGTACGGAAACCGCCAGCGCCGCCACCACCAAAGCTACCACCTCCACCACCGGCAACTACGAGGTAATCCACACTCGACACACCCGTAGGACATGTCCACGTTCCTGACGTATAAAAGATGGCTGTGCCACCACCTGATGGCATCACGTATGCAATGCCTACGATACCGGAGCCGCCTGAACCCGAACCGGGTTGTGTAACTCCGCCGCCACCACCGCCGCCACCGCCACCAGTATTTACAGTGCCGGATACCGCTACAACAGTGGGGATGGAGGGTGCCGACACACCTCCAGCACCGCCACCGCCACTTCCGCCCGGAGCAACTGGAGCACTATGTCCACCGCCACCCCCACCACCTGCATAAGTTACAGATGAACCAGAAAGTGATGACGCTGTACCGCCACCCCCGCTTCCTCCAACCCCACTGTTTAATATTGCAGTTCCACCAGGTACAGATGCGCCGCCACCTCCACCGCCTGCGGAGCCTATTTGCGCTCCATTTCCTGCACCTCCATTACTTCCTTGAGAAGGTGATACAGAAGGTGTATTTCCAGATCCGCCAGCAGAACCGCTCGGATCCTTTCCACCTCCACCCCCACCAGAGCCGCCATTTTTCCCCGCAGTGCCACTATCTCTATCTCCACCTCCACCCCCACCAGTAGAAGTGATCGTGCTAAAAACAGAGTCTGAACCGCTGTTGCCGACTATTCCTCTCCCAACGGCTGCACCTCCAGCACCTACCGTAATCGTATAAGTAGTTCCGGCAGTTACAGAAAATCCTGTTCCGGTACGAAAACCGCCAGCACCGCCTCCGCCACCAACACCGCCTCCTCCTCCACCACCACCAGCAACCACAAGGTAGTCAACAGAGGTCACACCCGTCGGGCAAGTCCAACTTCCTGAAGCTGTGAA
>RFNV01000136.1 GCA_009927005.1 Pseudomonadota bacterium | reverse complement strand
CTTCCTTGAGGGGTTTTGTTTTTCCCGGAGACTTCATCTCCACCAGGTACGGCTTTACTTTTGGTAGGCCGGCCCCCCAACCTTCGCCAAGTACTTCTGTCAGCCAGATACTTGTTTGGCTGAATTCTCATCATCCGATACCAAAAAAATTAACTTTTTTAAAACGCCTTCTTCAAGAGATCTTTCGAATCTCTTAAGAGCTTTTTCATTTGCCGACTATCTTCTGCATCGTAATAGCCTCGGATGCGGGAGAGGTGATCCACTAAGACAAGTTTTGAACTGTGCATGAGCTCTACGCCTTCGACTTCCGTGGGCACTTTGAGTCCGTCATGCATCAGCGCTTTGATATCCCCAAAAGTCCCCGTCAAAAAAAGCCATTTAAAGGGATCGGCCTTCCACTCAATCGCATATTTGGTGAGACGCTCTGGTGAGTCCGTCATCGGATCAATCGTAATGGAAACCATTCGGAAATTGTCTTTAAACAGAAGGGCTTTTGAAACCTTTTGAGCTTCCATCATGATGAGAGGGCACTGACTCGTGCATGAAGTAAAAATAAAATTGGCTACCCACACTTTTCCTCGGAGAGTTTCTAAACTGACTTCCTTCCCCGAACGTTCCGTGAGTTTAAAGGGGGTTACTTCCCCATAGTTTTTTAATTCCTTGGTCTCAAAACTTCCTCTCCAAGTGAGAAAAGCAATCGCAATGACAGGCATCGCTACTAGGGATAAAACAAGAGTAGGTATCGCCTTAATTTTCATAGAGCCACTTCCCTTTTCTTACTCACCAATAAAACTGAGCCCAGCACAAAGAAAAATCCAAAAAGCCAAACCACTCCGGTTTGGACTAAGAAAGCAGACAGGTCCGTTACCCCACTCATGGCGGTTTTAAGAGAGGTCATGCCGTAGGTTAAAGGATTGATAACCATCAACGGCTTTATAAAAGCTGAGGCGGATTCCGCCGGAAAGAAAGCACCTGAGAGAAGCCACATGGGAAACAAGACCAAATTCATGATGGCGTGAAACCCCTGAACAGAATCAAGCTTCCAAGCAAATAAAAATCCGAGTGCCGTCATCGCAAGAGAAATACTCCCAATCGAAAAAATCACTAAGGCCAGTTCACTGATACTAAAATGAAACCCTGCCAGCGGAGCCAAGGTTAAGAAAACAAGGCCTTGGAAAAGCGCAATGAAGGCTCCCCCCATTACTTTTCCCAGCACTAAACTCAGCGGTGAAAGCGGAGAGACGAGGACTGACTGCAAGAACCCTTCGTTTCTGTCTTCAATCACCGAAATCGTCGAAAAAATAGAAGTGAAAAGAATGGTGAGAATGAGGTTTCCCGGAAAAAAATATTTGAGAAACTCTCTGGTTTCTTTTCCCATGCCTGACGGAAATGCCGCTTGAAGTCCCGTTCCCAAAAGAGCCCAGACAATCACCGGCATTGCAAGGCTTCCGATAATTCGGCTTCTCTGACGATAAAACCGTACGAGCTCGCGGCGGGATAACGTTAAAGACCCAGTAAGTATCATTACGCTTCTCCTCCGACAAACCGTTGGCCCGTCAAATGAATGAAGAGGTCTTCTAAAGTCGGTTTTCCTAGAGTGACTGATAAGATTTGGTGTGGAAAAGCTTCAACCAGAGTCGGAATAAATCTCGCGCCTTCCATTTTTTCAATGCGGAGCTCGTCGTCGACTTTTTTAACCGGCACAGAAAACTTTTTCTCGATTTCTTCTTTCAAAGCCTCAGGGTGCGTTGTTTTTAAAGAAATCACGTCTCCACCCATTTGCGATTTGAGTTGAGCGGGCGTTCCCGAAGTGACTACTTTGCCCTGGTTTAAGACAAGGGTTCGGTCAGCTGATTCCGCTTCGTCCATCAGGTGCGTCGTGAAGACGATGCTAATTCCCTGCTCTTTTCTTAAAACATCTAAGTAGCTCCACATTTCTCTTCGAGCAACCGGATCAAGCCCAGTCGTTGGTTCGTCTAAAATCAAAAGTTTTGGACCAGAAATGAGACTTTTTGCAATTTCCACTCGACGTTTGAGCCCGCCGGAGAGTTTTTCAACTCGTTCATCTTTTCTGTCGAAAACAGCAAAGCGCTTTAAGAGATCTTCCACTTTTTTTGCGAGCGAAGCCCCCCGCAAACCATAGAGTTTTCCATGATAGACCAAGTTTTCTTGAATGGTCAGTTTCTTATCCAGTGCTGGCGATTGAAAAACGACCCCTAACTCTGGCCGAATTTTTTCAGGGTGCTTCACTCCGTCTATTCCCCAAAAAGAAACTGAACCTGATTGAGGCTTTAAAAGAGTGGATAAGATTTTAAAAGTGGTGCTCTTGCCGCCGCCATTGGGACCCACAACACAAAAGAGTTCCCCCTCTCGAATATCAAAAGACAAGGAGTCTAAAGCAATCCGATCACCATACGAAAAGCCGACATTGGAAAATTGAATGAGTGTTTTACTCAATTGAGTGTCCCCACCATGAGTCCTCCCAAAATTGGGAGATATAAGATAGAAACAAAAAACAAAATCCTTGCTCCCGCGAGGGTCCGTTTCCAAGCAAGAAAAACACCGGAAGCTAAGAAAACAACTCCCAACACCACAGCTCCCCAAAGGTAAGTCTCAGAGGTGGTTCTCCAGACCACTGGTAGTAAAGTCAAAGGAACCAAAGCCAAAAGATAAGTCAGCACTTGTTTAGAGACTTCCCCGCCCTCTTCGTCTGTCACGGAAAGAATCGGAAGACTCGCTCTTCGGTAGTCATCTCGATACACCCAGCCTATCGCCAAAAAATGGGGCACTTGCCACAAAAACAAAAGTGCAAAGATCCAAAAACCCAACATTCCAAATTTTCCCGTAGCAGCGGTAAAGCCTGTCAGCGGCGGTAACGCTCCGGGAATCGCTCCAATAAGAGTGGAAAAGGGGGTAGTTTTTTTAGCAGGAGTATACATGCCAATGTAAGACAGAACCGTGAGGGCTGCTAGAATTGCGGTGAGTGGATTGACTGCAACTACGAGAATAACTTCTCCTAACATCAAGCAAATAAATCCAAGAAACAAAGCCTGTTGATCTCTGACTCGCCCAGCAGGCAGAGGCCGGTGAAGGGTTCTCTTCATCAGTCCATCGATATCTTTTTCAGCGACCTGATTAAATACACCTGAAGCTGCGCCCACTAATCCCAAGCCGATAAGAAGCGCAGTGAACCGCACTGAATTGAAATTCTCCGGAGAGCCCAAGAGAAAACCCCAGGCCGCCATCACCAAAGACAAAAAGCAAATTCTTGGTTTAGTGAGGTCCACCAAATCTAAAATGAAACGCTTCGAGGCCATCTTCATGCCGAACTAGTTTCTACTCCAAAAGGTACGGCTTTACTTTTGGCGGTCGATTCTTTCTGGGCTTTGAAGAGCTGAACCGTCAAAGCGACTGCACTGGCTAAGCACATTGCTCCAAGAACTAAATGAATGGTCGTCAGCGAAACAGGCCGTCGCAACCAAATTACCATCGCACCCAGCATGACTTGCATCCACACAAAGCCCATCAGAGCCCCTGAAAACAGAAGCAAAGTGAACTGATTCCAATAACGTCGATAAACCCTTGCGACTAAAGCAGCTACTAATCCCACCATCACGAAAGCTCCCATTCGGTGAGCGAAATGAATCGCAATCGGAAAAGTCCAAGTGCTGGGAATCCAACGGCCAAATGAGAGTGGAAAATCTGGAATTGCAAGGCCTGCTCCAAAATGTCGCATCGTCGCGCCAAAAAGAAGCTGAATAAAAAATCCACAAATGACCAGAGTGCCCAGCCACCGAAGCGGAAACCGAGAATCATCTGATTCACACGTATAGGCAGTGTCCCAGGAAGAAGAAGTGACGGTCATGAGAACGACTGCATTACAAAAGTAAGTTTGGGCAAGACACGCATGCGCAATAGAAACAGCTTTAGGAAGCAGAAAAAGAACTGTGAGTCCCCCAAGTGTGGCTTGGGTTAAAACCAAAGCAACGGCTAAGAACGCCAGGTTCTTGACCCACCTTCGTTCTTCAAATCGTAAAATCACGAACAACTGAATAACCGTGAGAAGCGCTACAAAGCCTGCAATCAAGCGATGCCCATGTTCGTACAATACTCCGCCGACCATCGGAGGAAAAAACTGACCAAAAGCGAGCGGCCAATCAGGTACCGCAAGCCCTGAGCCGGTCCCAGTAACTAAAGCTCCCGCTGCCAGCAAAATTACCGTGAAAAAAACAGTAAGCGCTGTGATTCGAGCTACCCATTTCTTTTGATTCGTTTTTTCCATCATGAACTCTTATAAACGAGCGTTAATCCAAAAAGCACCAAGGCTGGAATCAGTGACCAGAGAAGTTGTTTTTGTTTCTTCTTTGGTTCCCGTAGTTGCCTCAAAAGCCAGATGCTTTCCAAGGCAACAAAAGCAAAAATACAGAAAAACAAGACTGCGAGATAAATAAAATCCCCCCTCTGAATTTGAAAACTTACAAAGTCAGAAAGGGGGGACTTCATGAACACCAACTCACTAACTGTGAAATTATAAAGCGAAATCAACAGCGCCTTTGTCGGTCACTGTCACTTTAGCTTCTTTTTCACCTAGCTTTTCGTGCCAAACACCAAGTGTGTGCTCTCCAGCAGGAACGCCAGTGATTGTAAACTTTCCATCTTTGCCAGTTACAGCAAAGAAAGAGTTTTCAAAAACACCTACTACTGAATTCATCCAACCGTGAACATCACATTTAAATTTGATGAATTCAGGCTTGGTGAATTTTTTCTCGATAGGAGCAGCGCCTCCAACCATACCAGCATTAAAGCCTTGGCCTTTGCTACTTTTTGCATTCACGTTGTGCATGGTTTGATCGCTGTTCATAATTTTAAGAGCTTGTCCAACCACGACGCCCACTGAATGAGGTGCGTAGACGCAACCTTTTTGATCAAGCGTTGCTGTGGTAGTTGCGGCAGCGCCAGCTGCTGCAGGGGATTTTACCCACACGAAAGCGTTTTGTAGCTTTGCAGCTTGGACCTGAACAGTTTCGTTGGGAGCTTTTGTTTTTGGGCAATTGGGATCTGCTTTTGCCATTACAGCTCCAGAAGGCATTGGCTTTGCTGCAGGAGAAGTTACCGTTCCGGTAATATCGGCTGCAAAACTAACGACTCCAAATAGTGCCATCGCACCGACTAGTTTTTTCATTTGTTTCTCCTCATGGTTGAAAACTTTGCCTTACTATAGGGCTTTGCGCTGCGCGCCGGCAAGTCATTTATCGCTATAGTTTCGGGCGGCTAAAGGAATTCGACGCCCCATCCCAAACGCTTTGGTTGAGACCCTCAAGATAGGCGGCATTTGACGACGTTTATATTCTGAAATGAGGTGGAGGCGACTATAGAGTTCAACTGCGCTTTCAGAAAACCCTTTTTTTCCAAGCTCATACCTCCCCAAGCTTTCCGTGAGAGAAGCATCCACCAAGGGATCAAGAACTGAATAAGGCGGCAAACTATCTTCATCTTTTTGATCAGGGCGAAGTTCAGCTGTGGGCGGCCTCTCAATAACTCGACGCGGCACAACCTCCCTGTGGCGATTTATGGCCTTCGCAAGCTCCCCTACTTGGTGTTTCAAGAGGTCCCCTAGCGGAGATAAAGCTCCCGCACTGTCACCATACAAGGTCGAATAGCCTGTAGCGATTTCACTTTTGTTGCTGGTATTCAAAAGCAAAGACCCC
Source organism: Pseudomonadota bacterium (assembly GCA_009927005.1). Classification (GTDB taxonomy): domain Bacteria; phylum Bdellovibrionota; class FAC87; order UBA2466; family UBA2466; genus RFNO01. Next base: position 11,013 of record RFNV01000136.1, on the reverse strand, counting down.
TCTTGATTTGCAACTGCCATGAGCACTGTCATTCGGATTCGAGGTTGAATATTTTCAAGAGTCAGACCCGAAGGATTCAATGGAGCTAAGGTTTTCTCAAAACTTTGAAACATCGGCTCAATCGCTATTTCTTGAAACCGAATTCCTAAGTTCTCAGCTAATTTTTGGGCATCTTCTCGGCTTGCCTGTGAAGTAAATCGGCTGGGAAGGCTGACTCCTAGTACATTTTCTTTTCCAAGGGCTTCCACTGCGAGTGCTGCCACTACGCTGCTATCAATTCCGCCACTCAACCCTAAGCAAATCTTTTTTTGGTGAGACTTTCTCACGTAGTCTTTAATTCCAAAGCTCAACGCTTTGAACAAACACTCCGATTCAGTCATTGTTTGCGATTTCACGCATGCGGGCTGATGATTTTCGTAAATCATGCAGGCCTCTTCAAACAGAGGAAGCTCCAACCCAGTTTGACCTTTTTCATTTACGACAAGACTTCCCCCATCGAAAATGAGTTCATCATTTCCAGAGACCTGGTTGCAATAGACCACAGTTGTCTTTAATTCCGTCGAAATTTCCGAAAGTAACTTTTGGCGTAAGTCCCGTTTCTTGAGATCAAAAGGGGAAGCCGACAAAACAAAAAGAGCGTTAAGATTTTTTCCCTTGAACTCACTCACTGGATCGCTTTCGTAAGCTCTCTCGATAAATCCCTTTCGGTTCCAAATATCTTCACAAATCGCAATTCCAAATCTGTGGGAATTCGACTCAAAAAGCCCGAAGTGATTCCCTCTCTCAAAATAACGCTCATCTTCAAATACATCGTAAGACGGCAAAAGACGCTTATCGTAGGAAAATAGAAGCGCCCCGTTCACAAAAACAAAAGCCGAATTAAAAAACTTTTTTCCCGCGGGAGAGGGATTTTTCTTTAGACCACCAACAATCACCCCAGTGCCTAGGGAAGCTTTCTGAATCTTTTCGAGTGCCGTTTGGTTTTCTTGTAAAAGCCGGGGGTAATCCAAAAGATCTCGCGGGGGGTATCCCACCAGAGACAATTCAGGAAAAAGAATCCAATCGGCTTGATTTCTTTTGGCGGATTCAATAAAAGAAAGAGCTTTTTCGCAATTTCCCGGAACATCTCCAACCAGTGGATTAATTTGTGCAATAGCTATCTTCACAAAGGGTGGGGCGGTTATAACGCTTTGGATAGAAATTGCAACCCCGGGCGCTTTGACCAGCCCCGTTTTATCCCCTAAAATAAGAAATTTAGCTAACGGACTCCACCTTGGTCATCCATATCTATATTGTTCTGATTCCCCTCGTTCTCTTTTTAGCTGCTCTTTTTGCGGCTGCTGAAGCTTCTCTATTCTCTTTGGGCCAAACGCAGCTCGACTCCTTGAGGGAAAGCAAACCCAGCACTTACCGAGCGATCAATGCCCTCATTCGAAAACCGGATGAGCTTCTTTCAACCATCATAGTTGGAAACGAGGCGCTGAGTATTTTAGTTGGCACCTTTGTTGTCTCTTTGATTGAGTTTTATTTCGAAACCTGGAGTCAAACTCTCACGACTCTGATTGGTGTTTTAACATCGACTTTTTTACTTCTATTCTTCTCTGAGATTCTCCCAAAAGTTTTAGCGTTCAGAGTTCCCGTTATGGCAGCTTCTTTGCTTGTGTATCCTGCGACTTGGCTTCATGTGCTTTTAACCCCCCTTCGAACCCTTCTTCAAGCAAGCGCAAAAAAAATTATTCAGGTATTTCGCCTGAGTGTTACCCCTCCGCCAGCTCTAACAGAAAAAGAGTTTCTCACTTTAGTTGAAGTGGGCGCTGAGACGGGAAGTCTCGAGCGGCAGGAAACTGAAATGATTTACAATGTCTTCCACTTGAATGACTTAACTGTTTCTAATGTGATGACACCCTGGAAAGCAGTTTTTCACTTACCCTCTCGTCTTGGTCTATCGGAAATTTTAGAACGAGTGAGAAATCAAACGTTTTCGAGAATCCCAGTTGTCTCTGAAAAAGATGGACACTTGGTGGGGATTCTTTATACGAAAGAACTTTTGAAACTTCTTCTCGATACTCCCAAAGAAATGCAAGAAGGGGTCCTTTCGAGTTCAATTTTTTCGCCCTACTATGTTTCATCTCACAAAAAGGTTTCTCGCTTATTTCGGGAATTCAGGACAAAAAAAGTACATATGGCAGTCGTTGTTGATGAGTATGGACAGCAATTAGGGGTCGTGACGTTAGAAGACATTTTAAATGCGATCTTCAAAACACAAATAAAAGCTGCCGAGCAAAAAGTATGATTTCATTGATTGCACTTTCATTTTTTGTTCTTATAGCGCTTCTTGCAGAGGCATTTTTCTCAGGTTCGGAAATCGCTTTTATTTCTGCAAGCCGCCCCAAACTTTACAAAAAAGCAAAAGAAAACCTTCCCAACGCTCTCTTAGCGAAATTCTTAATTGCTAAACCTGAACGGCTTTTTTCGACCACTGTTGTCGGAACAAATTTGTGCATGAACCTAATCTCTACTGTGGTTACCTTGTTTACTATCCAACATTATGGATTGGATAAGGGGTGGCTAAGCGCGGTTCTCTTAACTCCTTTAATACTTATTTTTGGTGAATTCATTCCAAAATCTGTCGCCAGAGCCAAAGCGGATGATCTGGTTCTCCGATTGGCTAAGCCACTTACTTTTGCCAGTTACATTTTGTATCCCCTCACCAAAATCTTTGGTTTCTACGCTGAGTTTCTTCGCAGTCTTCTTGGGGAGAGCTCTGAAAAGAGTTTCTTCCTGTCGCGCGAGGAAATCAAAGCTGCTCTCCCTACAAGTCGCGGCTCCGATGTGACCCAAGCTGAAAGAAGACTAATTGCCAGAATTCTCAATTTTAATCAAATGACCGTGAAAGAAACTTTTCGCCCTCTGATTGAAGTCATTGCGATTGAACAGGATCAAACTTTAGCAGATGCAGTCAGGCTATTTGGTGAATCCGGACACTCCCGAATGCCCGTTTACGAAGAACGAGTAGATAAGATCGTAGGGGTTATCCAAGGATTTGATTGTCTAAAGGCTCAAGATCTTAGCTTACCCATCAAGACGGTAATGCGCCCTCCCCTCTTTGTTCCTGAGAGCAAACCAGTTGATGAACTCTTAAATGAATTAAAAATCCATCCCATGGCAATTGTCGTAAATGAATTTGGCGGAGCTGAGGGGATTATTACGATGGAAGATGTGATGGAAGAAGTGGTGGGAGAAATTGAAGACGAATACGATGAACCCCCACAACTTTATCGTAAGATAAGCGACAATACTTACATCGTATCTGCCCGAATAGAGCTGGACGTTTTAAGCGATTTGATTCGAGTGCCCTTGTCGGCCGATGAAGACTACCAAACCCTGGGCGGCTTTCTGCTTAAACACATGCAGAAGATTCCAAAAAAATGGGATTCTATGATCATTAGTGGCGTTGAATATATTATTCAGTCCGCCACTGATCGATCAATTGAAGAAGTATATTTGATTGTTCACCAGCGCCCGTAGGCGCCGGTGTTTACCAATCAAAATTTAATTCCTCATCGAAATCTTCCACTCGATCAAGAACAATTCCACCATCATCACGAAAGGTCGCGCCTCCTGAAGAGCCACCACCTACGCGAATTCCAGTGTCGTATTCTAGATTTTCGTTTTCGTTTGGATAGGAATATTGGTCATCCTGTTGTTCTTCGCTGTAAGGCTGATAATCAACAAGATTCTTGGGCCGTCTTCCGCGCCTACCTCGTGGCTTGGAGAACGCAGGATTTTTAGCCTGCTCAGCCTTTCTTTTTTCAATCGTAGCTAAAAGCTTTTCAGAAAGCTTTTTCTTGCTCTCTTCAGAAGCTGATAACTTCGGTTGTGTTGTTTTTTCTACTTTTGCTAATTTGGGTGCGACAGCCTTAGTGGCTTTCTTACCCTCGTGAAGTTTAACCTGGGCTTTTTTTGTTGAAGCCTTGGTTAACTTAACGCCTCTCCGGACTTTCGACTTTACAGCTCTGGCCATAAGCCCCCCTCCCATGACCCAGTACCGCGATCAGATTTTTTAACTGTTAAATGTCAGTCTTAAAGACGATTGATATAAGAAAGTGATAATGGTTTTTTTCTTTAAAATCAATATTAAAACTCGACAACCCTTTTGAATTTGGGCATTTTTTGGAAATCATTTTTTTTATTCGGAGGAAATATGGCCAAGAAAAAAGCAGCGAAAAAGAAATCGCGCAAGGCAGCAAAAAAGAAAATCACTAAGAAAAAAGTAGCAAAAAAACGCCCAGCAAAAAAGAAAGCAGGAAAGAAGAAACCTGCGAAGAAGAAAGCTGGTAAAGGAAAAGCGAGGGCGAAGAAAAAACCCGCTCCTAAAAAACGCCCCGCGCCAAAAGCAAAGGTAACAAAACCGAAAGCTGAGGTTGTGGAAGAAGAAGTGGGTGAAGTAACTACGGTTGCTGGATTAGCTTCTGGCTTCGGAGCTTCCGCGTTCTACGAATCTCATAAAGGAAACGGATTCGAAGAATAAAAGCTGTGGATTGTTCTTAAAAGGGCATTCTTCTTTAAGAGGAATGCCCTTTTTTATTTTAGTAATTTTCGAAGCGTATTCAGAGAAAAGGAAGATGCCCCCCATTGGAGGGTAGCCCGAGGTCGAGGCGGTAATTCAATTTTATCTTGAATGGTTTTTCCCTCACGATCAGTCACCGCAATAAAGACCGTCCCCACAGGACCGCTTTCTGTTCCGCCAGTGGGTCCCATATATCCAGTAACTGCTAGAGCGACATCACAACCACTTTTTGAAAGAGCATTCTTTGCCAAAGCCAAAGTGCATTCTGGAGAAACAGCATCGCTTGGTTGCTTGAGCTTTACTCCCAACATTTTTTCTTTGGCGTCGATTTGATAACTTACAAATCCTCCCCAAACCCAATCGGATGCGCCCGGAACTCGGGTTAATCTCTGAACGACCAGTCCCCCCGTGCAGGATTCAGCCAAAGCAATTTTCATTTTTCTCTTTTTGAGTAAATCGAAAACCCATTCCTCAAGATCTTTTTCCGCATTTCCGTAGCAGTACGGTGCAACTAACGGCTCAATCTGAGATTTCCACTCGTCAATTTTCTGAGTTCTTAGATTTTCATTCTCCTCCATACAGTAGAGGTAGAGATAATTTTCGGGAAACCGAGTTCGGTAACCAAGCCACATTCCCTCTGGCAGTTTTTTTTCAATGGAAACCATGAGCCGTTGCAACTCAGACTCCACAATACCAATGCAACGCCATAAAAAGCTTTCTACTTGCCCTTGAGGCGGAGCCAACGAAACCAACTTGGGAAGAACACTTGCAGAAAACATCGGTTTCATTTCATCTGGCACTCCCGGAAGAAAAAAGAAATGACATCCTTGATAAGAGAATGAAAAACCGGGAGCCAGTCCTGCGTAATTGGGAATCACCTCTACCGTTCGGGGAATGGCAACTTGTTTTAAAGTTTGTTCGGTCACCTGGCGTTTTCGAGCACTCAGATATTCTATTAGTCTGGTTTTTGCTGCTTCATTTACCTCAAGAGGAACTCCGAGCAATTCCGAAACACAAGCGGCCGTTATGTCATCAGAAGTAGGGCCCAGCCCTCCAAAGCAGATGGCCGCTTTAGCTCGCTTTGAAATTTCTTGGATAGAACTTTGAATGGATTTCTTCTCATCTGGAATCACATTTTGACGAGACAATCGAAAACCGTTTTCAAACAATACTTGTCCCACATAAGCCGAATTAGTATCCGCAATTTTTCCAGTCAGCAGTTCGTCACCGACAGCGAGGGTTTCTATTGAAAAGAAATTCATTCAAGATTTTTTTCTGACGATGACCTTTTTTTCAAGACGTCTTCGCTCTTCTTCTCGAGCTTTGGCAGCTTCTACTTTTCTTGTTTCCATTTCAGAATGAAGCACCTTAAGTTTTTCCAGCCACTTGGGAAGCTCCTCTACATCGGTTACTTGGAATCGGACCATTTCCTTGAGACAAGTAGAAGCGACTAACATTTTTTTGCCGCCACGATTTTTGATCACAAACAGATCAAGCGCATGAGTATCCCCGCACAGTTCACAGGCATGAGGCTCTTCATAGCAATGCCCGCTAACACAAGTAACTAAGGGTGTTCCCTCAACAAAAACCTGCATCCGGGCGGCCATCTTTCTACGAAGCCGTTCTTTCTCTAAAGGGTCTAGCGCCATAGGGGATTGGGTTTATCAAAGGGTCGCCCACGAAGCAACCGTCTAGCCTTTACCTCGGAGTCATGTTAGATGCGGGGCATGGTGAGCTCTCAAAGCCCAATCGGTGTATTTGACTCTGGTTTAGGCGGCCTTTCAGTACTTAAAGAACTGGCGCTGGCTATGCCCGAGGAAAACTTTATTTATTTAGGGGACATTGCCCGGCTCCCATATGGCACCAAATCCCGTTCGGTTGTCTCTAAGTACTCGTTATCATGTGCTAATTTACTAGTCCAGCAAGGGGTGAAGGCCCTCGTAGTTGCTTGCAATACCGCTTCCGCTCTGGCTCTGCCCGAACTTCAAAAGACCCTAACAATTCCCGTAATGGGCGTTATCAAGCCCGGGGTTAAAGCAGCGCTTCGCTTACGGAGTGAGACTCAAGAGAACCAGATTTTAGTCTTAGCCACTGAGGGCACGGTAAAAAGTGAAGCTTATTTAAAAGAATTTAAGCTTCAGGGATTTCAAGATTCAATTAATCAACTCCCCTGCCCCCTTTTGGTTCCTTTAGCTGAAGAAGGATGGTTTGATCATTCCATTACCCAAGAGGTCATTGAAACCTACCTCTCCCCGCTGGGAAACCCCCATCGCGGAATCTTGTTACTAGGCTGCACTCATTATCCCCTTCTCGAGAAGAGCTTTAGAAAAGTTCTCGGTGAAAAAGCTTTGATTACTCATGGCGCCCAAGTGCTGTCTCAGGAACTAAAAGATTTACTGGCAAAAGGAAATCTTTTGAATAATTCCAGAAAACCAAGAAGCCTTACTTTTTACTCAACCGATCAAATTAGAACCTCGCTGCCTATTTTGAATGCCCTGTTTGATACTGAAATTTCATTTTCCGTAGTTGACCTCTAAAGAACTGACATTTGCCAATCTGTTTCTATTCAAGTTTAATCAACCCCTATGAAGACCAGTTCAATTTTGGTTTCTTTAGGGATCTTTTTTTCTCTCTCTGTTTTTGCAAAAGATGCATTACAAACAGGAACCTCTGTTTCCCATTTTTATGATGCACGATCCGTTTTCACGAATCCGGCTGCTCTTGCCTACCAAAAAGAACTGAATGGATCGGGGCTCCTCTCCTCACTCTCTTGGGGTTGGCGCGATCAAAATGATGATTTCGCTCTCGCGCTCGGATTAGGAAGCCTTGGATTTGGTGTTGAAAGTTTATCAACAGCCAACTTCGAACATTTCAATCGGTATTCAATTGCAAGTTCTCTTTCTTTAGCCCCATGGATATTTTTGGGAACTCGTTTGGGAATGACCACGGCTTCTTCCTCTTTAGAGGGAATCACCGAATTAGATCTGGGTCTTCAAATTCGGCCCTCACCGCTTTTTGCTTTTGGATTTTTGGTCAACAAGCTCAATCGTCCCGTCCAAAACAATCAGAAATTAGATTCCCAATATTCAATTGGTTTCACTCTGCGCCCCGTAGATAAACTCACCCTTCTGGCCGACTTAGAAACCAAAACCACTCTCTTTGGAAAGGATTGGAATTATCAGGCAACGGCGAGTTATGAGATTTTGAGAGGGCTTTATTTACAAGCAGGCTATGACAAGACTGCTTTAGCCCATTTTGGATTACAATTTAATTTGGGTACAAGTTCTCTCTTTAGCATCGCTAGACCGGAAAAATCAGAGAGGGTTCTGGTTTCACATGCTCAGTTTGCTCCCTTCGAAAAGCCCACAGTAGCTCCAGCAAATGATGCCCTTCATCTTAAAGTTGATTCTTCCCTCAGGGAGAAGGGCGAACCCGCTAGTTTTTTTGCGAGTGGGAATGAGTCCTTTTCGGAGTTGCTTTTAAAAATTCAAGCGGCAGAAAAGAAAAGTGAAACTCGAGCTGTTTTTATAGAACTGGAGACTTTTCCCTTAGGCATGGGTGCGGCACATGAGCTTTTCGAAGCTCTCTGGAAAGCTCGCGAAAAAGGGAAACTCATTCATATTTCACTAGGGAATGCGAGGCTGAAAGAATATCTGATTGCATCGGCTGCTCACTCTATTTCGCTAGCTCCCTCGGGAAGTATCGAATGGTTGGGACCGAAATCAGAGCGTTACTATCTTAAGGGAACATTAGACAAAGTTGGAATAAAAGCAGAAGTGGCTGCTAAAGGCATTTATAAGTCAGCTCCAGAGACATTCACCTCCCTTCAGGCCTCTCCAAAGAGCAAGGAAAACATTTTTCAGAACCTCCAAGAGTCAGAAACGGAAATTCGAAAATGTATTCAACGTTCAGGAAGAGTCACTGATAAACTCTGGACTGAAGCAAGACAACTCGGGCTTTTATCAGCTCGAACCGCTTACCAGTTAAAACTTGCTGACCAGATCCAGGACGCAAGACAAACGCGTGAAAAATTGACTGGTTCATTTCGCTTGGGAGATTTGATTAAGGAAGGATCTGATCGATTAAACCTTCCTCCCAAAATCGCCCTTTTGATAGCCTCTGGAGATATTGTAAGAGAAAAAGTAAAGCTTCTTGGGTTTTTAGGAAGTGATCAGATCACGCCGGACCAAATCACCAGTCAAATTGAGCAAATTAAACAGGATAAAAACATAAAAGCCGTTGTGATCCGACTTTCTTCCGGTGGAGGTGATGTTCTTGCAAGTCATCTCATCGCAAACCAAATTCAAGATCTTGCTCGCACCAAACCCGTAGTAGTCAGCATGGGAGATGTTGCTGCAAGTGGCGGCTACTTTATTTCCGCCCCTTCGAGTGCGATTTTTGTATCGCCCCTAACCTTAACCGGTTCCATTGGGGTTTTTACTGGTAAGCCCAATCTTGCAGGCCTCTATAGAAAGATAGACTTAAGAAAAGAGGTTTTCACTCAAGCCCCCTATCCAGGACTCTTTTCGGAGAGCCAGGATTGGTCAAAAGCAGAAAGAGCCGTTATTGAAAGACAAGTACAAGAGTACTACGAAACTTTTACTCACTTTGTTTCAGAAACACGAAAAATTCCCATGGATAAGATTGAGGGACTGGCTCAAGGAAGAGTGTTGCTAGGAAAAAGAGCATTGGAAGGAAAGCTGGTAGATGGACTAGGTGGTCTAACAGCCGCTTTTGCAGAAGCCCAACGCCGCGCCGGACTCACCGAATCACTGGTTACTCTGATTTATCCACCTGGTAAGTTTTTAGAATCTCTTACAGATCTCATGATGGTGAAACAGGGCGTAATTTCAGTTCCCGTGTTGGGGAGCGCCCAGGTTCTTGAGGGATTGAAGCCTGCTCTTCTGTCTGACAAACCGTTTCTTTATTGGTCTGGGGAATCGGTCCATTAAGAGAAGTTTCGTGATATACTGAAAGTAGTTCTCCACTTCTTTTCTAAATCCCAGTGTAAAATGTTTATTTCGTCAAAAAGAAGCCAACAGACTGTTCTATTCTTGGGTGCCTCGGATGAAATGAGGCATCCGTATGAAAGCCTCTTAGCCCGCATGAACCTAAAAGCGGAATGGGTCACCTCGTTAGGAGAGCTCTCTCAGACAAAAAGAGAAATTCCCTTAGCCGTCATTGTTGATATTGATTCTCTCTCCCGACCTCTGGAGCCACATCTTGAAAATTTACGATTTCATTTTCCTAAATCGGAGATGATTGCAATTTCGAGCGTTGACTCAGCTCCCACAGCACTTCTGGTTATTCGTTCTGGCTTTTCAGATTTTCTTTTGAAACCCATTAGTCCAGAAGAACTCCATTGGAGTATTAAAAAAGCCATCCAAAAGAATGAGCTCTTCCAAAAGCTTCAAGAACCGGAAACACAGCTAGTACGAGCTTTAACCCAGATATCAAGCTCTTCGACTCCCTCACTGGTTCGACTCTCAACGTTGGAATTTTTACAAGATTTTTTTAAAAGTAAGGGAGCCGGATGGGTATCGTTCACGCAACCAGCCCCCACCATTATGTGCTCTTATCCCAAGGGTGCCGACGAGAATGAGATGAGGGTTACTTTAACCCAATTAAAAATGACCCATTCCCCACCTCCCGCAGTCACTTGGTCGACAAACGAAACCCAACAGGTCTTTCTTTCCTGCTTAGAAAATACGCAAGGAATTCTGATTTGGGGAATTCCCCAGAAGATTGAGGAAGAAACTCTTTTACTTTCCAAAACATTACTCGAACATGCAGAGCTTTCTTTATTAAATCTTGAGAAGTTTGAAGAAGTGAAACAACTCTCTTTTGTAGATGAGCTTACAGGCTTGTACAATTCTCGATATCTTCGACATGCCTTGGCCAGTTCAATCAACCGTTCAAAAGCCAAAGGTAAAAATTTCGCAGTTCTTTTTATTGATGTGGATTATTTCAAATCTATCAACACAGCTCATGGTCACATCGTCGGCAGTGATTTTTTGATTGCTATTGGCCGCTCAATAAAAAATTCAGTGCGGGAGACCGATGTGGTTTTCCGATATGGAGGCGATGAATTCGTCGTAATTCTCAATGGCATGGAACTTGAGGGGACCAAGTTTATTGCAGAAAGAATGCGGCTAGCTGTTGAACGAAGGGTTTTTTCCATTCATGGAATGAAGCTAAAGACGACTATCAGCATTGGTATCGCAATGTATCCGGAGCATGCAAAAGATCAAGACAGCCTCTTGAAACTCGCTGACATGGCAATGTATTCAGCAAAAGAACTTTCGCGTAATACAGTCCATATTTACACGCCCGATTTGTTCACTGATAAGCAAGAAAAAGCGGCTAGTTAATTGAAAGGCAGATGGTGGACGGGATGGGGATCGAACCCACGACCCTCAGACTGCCAGCCTGATGCTCTCCCA
>RFNV01000254.1 GCA_009927005.1 Pseudomonadota bacterium | reverse complement strand
GAGCCATGAAAAGAACCATGAGACTTCCTAGGATCCCATAGGTTGCTTTCGGTGAAGTGTGAGCCAATCTGAAAATCCCACACGAAGCTGGAATAAGACCTAAATAGAGTGTTCCTAAAAAATAATTATGGAAAGCCCCCCATTTCATCTGGCCTAAAAAAGCGACAAGAAAAGAAGCACTCAAGATCCAAGAAAAGAGTCGAGATTGTTCTTTGTCTTCAAAGCTGCGAACTCCAAAAACAATGAGAAAGAAATAAATGCCGAGGGGAAACAGAAAGTATTTAAAAAGCTTGAAGTACACATCAAGAGCAGCCGCCCAGTGCCAAAGCTGGCTTTGAATGGAAACCAGAATATTCTGAGAAAAGACGTCTCCGAGTATCACTTGATGGAACCACAAAAATAGAATTGTTAAAACAAAAGTGGGGAGAGAAAGCCTGAGAAAGGAAGTCCACTGTTTAGAAGAGAAAAAGAACCCAAGAGTCCCGAGAAAACAACCCAGTGTATTTAATTTAAAAGCGATTGCTGAGCTAAAACTCAGGGAAGCTAACCAGAGAAAGCGATTTTGGTCCGTCTTCAGAAAAGAAAGAATAAAGTAAATCGCCCAGCACTCACATAAAAAAGAAATCGTATCGGGGCGCAAGGCCAACTCCATTGTTGGGCTGTAAAAGAAGATTAAACCACAGGCAAACAGGAAACTCGCTCCATTTGAGTTGGATGGAAAAAAATGTTTTCGCATCCTGTTCAAGGAAAGAAAAAGAATGCCGAGCAAAAGGCCGTGATAAACTCTGGCGAGGATCATGGCTTTATCAATGGAGTGAATGTGCAAAAGCTTTCCCGCAAGTGTGAGTGGTAAAAGAAAAAGAGGACTGTACGGAGTGAGTGAGACGGGGAGCTCATGGGGAAGGGTTGCAAACGGGAGATTTTGGAGCATTCTTAAGAGTCCTTCGTAACTGACAGCCTCTCCGAAATAAAAGAGACTGCCGGTGAGAAAGAGAAATAAAAAGCCCACGAGATAAAAGCTGGTGCCAAGTAAGAAGAAATTTTTTACCCATTTATTCATTATTTACGATTTTCTCGCTCTTTCCTGCATTCAACAAGGCAAAACTAATGAGAAAAATGGACAGGTGTCAGGTGTCTTACATCCCAAAAGTGGCATTTAAAATTTTGATGTGTATTCCTCAAGCGGGTATACAGGTGGCAAAGCCCGGGCTCCTCCCTTGCATCGGTGACGGGCTATGAAACTAGGAACACTTTTTTTTGCGCTTACGGTATTGGTACAACCGCTTCACTTTGCCTTGGCTGACGAAACGGATCGGCATGCAGAGTTGCATCAGGTTTTAAAGAATTCAGACTACGGTTACCGAACTCGAATTCCCACAGGGCCTGCGCATATTCCGGGTTTGTCTGGGGAGTCCACACCGGAAGAAATTGAGTTCAACAAAAAAATTCTGGGACACCCTCAAAAATGCCTGTTTCAAGGCGAGGATTCCGTAGAGGGAGAGGGTTGGGTGAATACTTCTCGAATCAAAGTGATTCCAAAGTTTACAGATAATGTCGCAAAAAACTCGGAAGAGTTCTTGAAAGCCTGCCAGACTATCAAAGCAGAACTGGGTCCCAAAGCATGTTCAGTGATTGAGATTGCTGGCCATGCGAATGGAGTTTCCATTGGACTAGGAAAAATTTTAGGGTTTCGACTCACCGAAGGAAAGTGGGAACACTTTCCAAAGAACAAAGAGACTTTTAAAGAAATTATTCAATGTATTAAGGATATCTCCTGGGACACAGCTCCAGTAGTGTTTTGCAGTTGCGGTGCTGAAACTTGCGAGGATGATTTCCCCATTAAAACGATGGCGGGCCAAAAGCTTCACTACCCCTACAAGCACGAGTCTCAACAATTCGTTAGTAATCTATTGGGGAGAAAAGTGATATCCGCTCTGGGCGCTGAGAATGTTCAAGACTGGGGAAAACACTGCCGAAATGGTTGGTGTATTACCGACCCTAAAGAAAAGGTTTCTTTAGATGCTATTCACGAGTTTGAAAAGTTCTTACCCGTACCCAAAGTTCAGTGGCATCCGAGTGGAAAGCCACTCCATTAACTAAAACCCTATGGCAAAAGTTCCTGTTACAGCTAGACCGCACACTTTCTACATTCGTCCCGCGCCTGGTTGGCTGTATGAGTGCTATAAAGAAGTCGCGAAAGTAAGTGCCACCCCTTTTCAGAAATACAAATTTGAACCCAAAGTGGTGATGCTGAAGAGCACAGTCAAAGTATCTCGCTGTGATTGGCGACAGGGGCTAGAAATACTTCTTCGCTTAACGACAGCTCATGATGTCGAGTGGTTGATTCTTGAATCAGGTTGCAAGCAGTGGTCCGAAGTAGATGCGATTCTGAAGCGGGTTCCGTGGGAAGAAGTGCTTGCAAACAAAAACGAGCCCGTGCATGTGACCAGCGATATTTTCAGAGGGTTTACGACTGGTTCTGCAAAACTCAGAGAAAACTTTTGTAACATCGGTGGTGTCACTCACGTTTCTGAAGGAGCGGCCATTCGATTTAAAGTAGAGCTGCGAGACGAAATGCTACGCATTTTAGTCAGCCTAGGAGGCGAGCCACTCTATAAGCGGGGGTATAAGACAAAACTCATCGCAACCGCACCTTTACCGGAGCATCAAGCTGCGAGCATGATCCGATGGATTCTTTCTGGACTTAAACCCACTCAAAAAATCGGAACGATTTTTGTGCCCTTTGCTGGATCGGGTACTTTGGGATTTGAATCTCGTCTTGTTTTTTCCGATTCAGGCCCCGGGGCTTTTTCAAGACAGTTCGCCTGTGAGCAATTTCCCGTTACTCCCAAACCCACGATTGAGTTTTTACGAAGAAAGCTCAAAGAGAAATGGCAAACGGGGGTTATTCCGAAAATAGTATTTAATGAGATCAATGAAGAGGCGGCACAAATTTTAAATGAGAATTCTAAAGAGATCCTAGCCCAAGGAAAATGGGAAACCCTCTCAGGAGATATGTTCGAGTTGAAACCAAACTTTACAGAAGAGGGCAGTGTTTTAGTGCTGCTCAACCCTCCCTATGGAAATCGGCTCGGGAAAAATACTTCAATTGGCAATCTGTATGAAAAACTTGGCAGGTACGTAAGACAACTCCTGGATGCCCATCCCGGTAGAATCGCGGGAGGCTGTATTTGTCCAGATGAAAGTGCTTGGAAACGGTTTTTAAGTGGACTTAATCTTTCCGATACGCAGACTCATCACTTCACCCACGGTGGAGAAGAGATGCGCTTGGTTCGTTGGTTTAGCGAATAAAAAAAAGAGGGCTGAGTTTCCTCAGCCCTCTTCGTGTTACTTGTTGTTTGTTTAAGCGTGAGGCTGAGTGCACTCGTCGTAGTGTCCATCGTGTTCTACGTGATGATGGACTTCGCCTTTAGCATTTGTGTGTTCATAGTGTGTGTGGCCGTGAGCTTCTACTTTTTTGCATCCGCAAGTATCGCTGTGTTTGTGTCCAGCATGGTCTTCTGCTTTGGTGCATTGAGCAGCAGGTTTTGTTTCAGCTTTTTTAGCGGTCTTTGCTTGAGCCGTGAAGCCCAAGAAAGCTACTGCAAGTGCTACGATTAAGTGACTTTTCATAGTTTTCTCCGTTAAAGGGTTAATTAACTTTTAGTCTAATTAAGTTTGGTCTATGGTTCATTTTAAGACTCTTTTAAGATAAGGAGCGCCGCATCAGCCATGGGCTATCGAATTTTAATTGTTGAGGACGAGGCCGATCTCTCGGGCCCCTTAGCGGAGAATTTAAAAGACGATGGGTTTGAAGCTGAAATAGCACCCACAGTTGAGAAGGCGCGTCAGAGTTTAACGTCCCATTGGGATCTTGTGATCCTTGATCTCATGCTTCCCGATATGCCCGGGGAAACTTTCTTAAATTATTTAAAACAACAGCCTACTTATCCGCCGGTACTCGTATTAACGGCTCGCGGGGCGGTCCAGGATAAATTGTCACTTTTTAAACAAGGCTGTGATGATTATTTGACCAAGCCTTTTATTTACGAAGAGCTTCGGGAACGGGTTCGAGCACTCCTTCGAAGATCTCAACGAGTGACCCAAGAACATCTGAGGTTTGAAGATATTCACCTGGATCCAGCTACATTTAAACTCGAAGCGGGTTCACTCACAACGATTCTCACTCCGAAGGAAGCCTCTATTTTAAAATTGTTTTTTTCGGCTCCCGGGAAGGTCGTATCTCGTAAAGAAATTCTCGAAAATGTTTGGGGCCTGAGAGAAGAGCCGGGCACGAACTTCATTGGAGTTCATCTTTTTAATTTGAGAAAAAAATTAAATGAAGTCGACCGAGGAGATTGGCTGCAAACGGTGAGGGCGAGCGGTTTTGTTTTTTGTAAGCCGGAGGCTTTAGCTACATGACTCTCCGAGCACGATTGGCTGTTTTTTTTGGCCTCATTTCTTTGGTGCTTCTGAGTACTTTTTCTTTTTTGATTTATTCCCGAGTGAAAGAAAACGCGCTCAAAGGTGCCGAGAGCTATCTTCGAGAGCTCAGTAAACACGAATGGGAACACTTAGAGCTTCCTTCCCATCAATCAAGTCAACATGAAGAGACCTCTCACTATCGAAATGTCTATTTGCGCATTTGGAAAGAAAATCACCTCATCTATGATTCTTTTCCAAAAGGGGAACCGGTTCGAGTGCAGGCGCAAGGGTTGGATGTAAAGCAAGGGAAACTCTTTAATACGCTTGAAGGCCTCTATCAGGGAAAAGTTTATAAAGTAACCGGCTTCTATGATGTGTCGTTAATTCTCGAACATTTGGCGATTTTCCAAAGAACCCTCATGCTGGGATGCCTTGCCTCTCTTTTGTTAATCATTCCCTTAAGTCTTTTTTTTACGAAGTTTCTTTTGCGGCCCTTCACTGAACTGGCCAAGCAAACCTCAACTCTCACTGCGGAAGATCTTGCTTTTCGTTTGCCTGTCCCGAGGAAAAAAGATGAGTACGGAATTCTGATTGAGAACTTTAACTCTCTCTTTGATCGTCTTGAAAAATCTTTCACACAAGTCAAGAACTTTGCAGTGAATGCTTCTCATGAAATCCGAACTCCACTTTCGGTAGTCATTTCTCAGAGTGAACGCGCGGTGAGGCGACCTCCAGAAGATGTAAAAGCCTGTGTGGAGGTTTTTCAAAAACTGCTTCAGTCTGCCTTGAATCTTCGAGGTATTATCAATCGTCTCTTTGTTCTTTCTGAAGTTGAAAGAATTGGCCAGGAAATCACCAAAACCGAATTTGCAGTAGGGGAAACTCTAGATAAAGTCGTTGCAGATCTTCAGGAGTCGTATCGGAATGAAAATAGAGTCATTCGAGTAGATCCTGTCCCCAGGGATTGGATGCTCAAAGAGAATAAGGAATTGTTTTTGAGTACTGTGACAAACCTTTTGGAAAATGCCCTTAAGTACTCAAAAGAAAATGTAGTGCTTCGGTTCCTAAAGAACTCCAAAGGAAGTGCCCTAATCATTGAAGACGATGGCCCTGGGATTCCAGAAGAAAAAAGAGCGACTGTTTTTGAACCGTTCTATCGAGGAGAGGCCGCATCGGGCATTCATTCCGCTAGCCATGGACTGGGCCTTTCAATTGTAAAAGCTTGTGTTGAAGCTCAAAAAGCTAAGATTGAGCTCGGAAGCTCTTCTCTCGGGGGACTGAGAGTAGAAATTTCATACCCGCTTTAAGCGGATTCCCTTGTCCTCAATGATAATGAGTTGTTTCTTATAAAGAGTTCCCACAGTCATTTTGTATTTTTTCTTACTGAGTCCAAAAAGAGCTTCAATCTGTTCGGCGGAAGATTTATCAGTTACGGGGAGAAAGCCATTGTTTGACTCTAAGGCATCTAAAATCTTTTTACTGAAATCATCAATCCCACGATATCCCGAGGGTTGAAGGCACAAATCTATTTTCCCATCCGTTCTCAAATGCTTGATGAATCCCTCCACCTTCTGGCCGATGGTGAGCGGTTGAAAGATTTCATTTTGATAAAGAACTCCCGTATGGGTCCCGTCAATAACGGCTTTAAATCCTAAATCGGTTTTTGAATAAATCAGAAGATCAACTTTTTGTCCCACCTGATACGCGTCGAAAGTTTTCTTCAGAAACTTTTCGAGTTTCATCGAAGCGGTGATTCTCTCTTGATTGTCTAAGTAAACATAAACAAAGACCTGATCTCCCGGTTTTACTTCACGACTTTGCTCGCCAAAAGGCAAAAACAGGTCTTTGGGAAGTCCCCATTTGAGAAAGGCGCCTACTGGCTGGACTGAGTCGACTGGTAAGTAGGCTATTTGGCCTACGGTGGCGAGGGGCTTTTTTAAAGTGGCAACTAAAGCATTTTCGGAGTCTCGAAAAATAAAGACATCCAGAGTGCTTCCAACCTTCGTTCCAGGGGGTGTATCTCCTCCCAAGAGAGGAATTCGCCCATCTCGACCTGCATCCAGATAGAACTGTCCATCCAATCTATCAACGATAATCAAACGGCAGGATTTTCCTAAGAGCGACACAGTGAACTTTAGGGGCCAATAACCGGAAGCGGCTGAACGACTGGAACTGGTCGAGCTAACAGATCTCGATCCAATGCCAAAAGTCCTTCAGGGGAGTTTCCAATGATTTTCAGTTTTTGTTGAAGATCAGTAAAGCTAGCTTCTTCTTGAACTTGTTCCTTTACAAAAAAGGCCATGACAGTTTCGAGGTCATAAGCTTTAGCAGTTCGAGCAAGCTCATAAAGCGCGTGAATGCGGCTTGTCTGGGCTTCTTCTGCTTGTAAGCCTAAGTTTGCACCATCCATCGCTGTTAAGTCTTTTTTCATAGAAGTGGGTTGGAGGCTTTCAAGACGCACTTCGTTCCCTTTGTCAGAAAGAAACTTCATCATCAGTCGTGCGTGAGTAACTTCTTCAAAAAATTGGACAGTAAACCAGTGAGAGAATCCAAAAAGAGCCTGCTGCTCATAAACGTTCGCAAGGGCCAAATAAAAGTAAGCAGCTTCCATTTCGTGACGAATCTGTGTGTTCACTGCATTTTCAAGGTCTTTCGTGATGGCCGCTGCGGGATGAATTAACCCAGCAAAAGCGGGAGCAGGTAGAGTAGCTGTTAAGAAACTAAAGGCTAAAAAAACGGTGGCGATGGGCTTTAACATCATAGAGAACCTCTTTTTGAAAAGTGGTATTGTGTTTGAGCCCATTAACGGGTTTGACTCTAGGAAAGTCAACTTGTTCATTTTGAGCTATGAAGAGTAAACGTCTATTTATTGAAATTCCTGTCGAAAATGAGGCTGCCTACCAGCTGAGGGTTTGGTATCTAAATCTGATCTTCATCTGACACTTCGGTATTTGTCCCCCATGTAACTTTATTCCGGGGAACTGGGATCAAAATCGATACCAAATTCTAAAACAGTTTGCGCTTAGTTAGGGCTGTTTGAGAAGCCTAGATTTAACGACTTCATAGGCGTTCCCTAATCCATAACCATAGGTGTTGTTTGGCCGAGCACTCCCTGAGACTCCGCCACAGGTTTGGCTGCTCGTTTTAGGGTCTGCCTTTTCTTTAATCAACGCTTCGGTTTCTTCAATCTTCCCAATGAGAGAGGGATCAGCTGACCAGAGAAGAGCAACTAGGCCCACCACATGGGGGCCAGCCATTGAAGTACCGCTCCAACCTGTTTCTGAATATCCGCCGCTGCTTACTGCGGAGCGAACATTGACTCCTGGAGCACTCACATGAGGGCCGATCTTTTTATCAAATGCACTGGGGCCTCGGCTCGAAAAACTAGCAATCGTATCATTGCGATGGTTGAAAGCTCCTACATTTAAAACCAAATCGGAATGAAAAGCCGGGCCATCCTGAATGGTGGAACAGCTATCGCCGTCGTTTCCTGCGGAGACTACCACCATGATTCCAGCCGTTCTGAGGGCCTTTAAAATCCGCTCAAACTCACCCCCATCACAACCTTCTTTCTTGGGACATCCCCAACTATTGTTGATTACGTGAGGAGCCATCTCGGGTCTGGCATCTTGAATGGGATCTCCCTTTTGTGGCCAGGGAGCCAGAAACCACTGAAAACACTCAACGTACATTTCGGGTCTTCCAATTCCTGAATCCATATTTCGGCAGGCAATCCATTTGGCTCTTGGAGCCACGCCAATCTGGTTTCCGGCACCATCATCTCCAACGACAGTTCCAATCGTGTGAGTTCCATGATCGTGGTCATCGCAAGGAGTAGAGAGGTTGTAACCACAAGAGGAGTGTCCCCCCACACCTTTATGAACAGAGTCATGCCAAGAGTAAGAATGGTCGACTTGGGTTCCATTCCAACCACGATACTGGTTTTTCAGTGCTTTATGATTCCAGTGAACTCCCGTGTCCTGACCAGCAATTACGATGTTTTCCCCTTGAATTTTAAACTCATCCCAAACTTTGGAAGCGCCAAACCGGACGATGTTTCCACCCGGACCTTTTGGAGATTCTACAGATTCGCGAATGCTCGCAGGAAGGCGGTGCTTGATTTCCGGATTTCCCACAATTTGAGCGACATCTTCTCGTTCTGCGATTTTTTCGAGTTGAGCCTTTGAAACGTTATCAACCACAATCATGTTATTGATGTAATAGGATCGACTCTGGAGTTTTTCAGAATTAAGCCAAGCAAGAAGACTTGCTTGAGAGCGTTGAGCAGTAGAGACCAGTCGGTTGAATACATTTTTTATTCGCTGGGTTCGAGAGCCTGATTTCGGAATCGAGCTGAGATCAGCTTCTTCTCGCATGAGGACGAGAACGGTAGGATAATCTGAAGAGCTTCGGATATTTTCGTACTGCTTTAGTACCCAAGGCGAAATTTTTCCAAAACTCAGACTGCTGAACGCAGAAACAAGAAAAAGGGTTCTTAAAAGAGATGAATTCACGGGCGCTCCTTTTTATGAAAACTGGTTACAGTATACTCTTTTTTTTTCCGATGCTCAGGGTCTGTTAAAATAAGGTTCAACTAAGGAATAATATTTATGCTACGTGTCGCATTGTTTGGTTTAGTGATTGGACTCAGTAACTCTGTAAGTGCAGGAGAATTAGATAAAACCTTAAACAATGCCCATGGGGACATTGAAAAAACCGCCAGGCAACTCTCAGGGGCTATCGATAGTTTGAGCCATGCTCTAGGTACCCAGAATCGTCCGGTTGCCTCTGCTTTTGATCTGACTGATGGAACAGTCTTGAATGGCCTGAAACAACTAGCTCTTGATCCTACCAGGGACCCCAAGCAAAGTTATGAGGCCTTGAAGAACCGTCACGACCGCATTTCGAAAGAGTTCAATACGGTTGTAGGAGAGTGGGTCAAGAACGATTCAAAAAAGCCTGAAGAGAAAAGCGAGGCGGTGAAGCGGGCTCTTGAAAAAGAGCGGGAGATTCTTCGGGACAGAAAAAAGAAATCGAAGATCAAATTAAA
>RFNV01000350.1 GCA_009927005.1 Pseudomonadota bacterium | reverse complement strand
CTACGTCTTCCGAAGAGCTGCCACCACAGGCCTCACTCCTTCCATCACTTCTGTCACGCCCTCAACATTCTCCACTACGGGCGGCGGTGTGGTTTCGATTTTTGGGAGTGGATTTCAGAATGGCGCAACAGTTACCATAGGTGGAAGCACCTGCACGAATCCCATTTGGCAAAGTTACAATGAACTTTTGTGTACTCTCCCCTCAGGATCTTCAGGCTCAGCAACTGTCGTAGTGACAAACCCCGGGGGCGCCAACGGTTCTTCGAATTCAAGCTTTAGTTATGTGGTTCCGCCCGATCCTTCGGGATTAACTGCCACAGTGGATCACAGCACCCAGATTACTTTGAGTTGGTCGAGTGGTGGGGGAACAACATCGACTTTCCAAGTGGCGTATCAAACAGGCTCCACAGCTCCCGCTGATTGCTCCAGCGGGACAGTGGTTTCCTATTCAACGATCGGAAGCAGCACTTCTGCGGCAATCACTGTCTCCTCCGCGACCGATTATACCTTCCGAGTTTGTGCGAGAGATGGTTACGGGCAATTCTCAAGTGGCGTCACTGCAACTGCAACGACTGGGTGGGTTCAAGAAGCTTACCTAAAAGCCCCGAATGCAGACTCTTCCGACCAGTTTGGCCGCTCAACTGCCGTTTCGGGCGATACGATTGTTGTGGGTTCTCCACAAGAAGCCAGCAACCAAACCACGATTACCAATGGCACTACCGCTAGTAGCAATAATAGTTTGACTAATAGTGGCGCGGCTTACGTCTTTAAACGCGCTAGCAACGCTTGGACGCAAGAAGCTTACTTGAAAGCCTCGAATGCAGACTCTACCGACTACTTTGGCTACTCAACTGCCGTTTCGGGCGACACGATTGTCGTGGGGGCTTACGGAGAGGCCAGCAACCAAACCACCATTACCAATGGAACTACCGCTAGTAGCAATAATAGTTTGAGTAGTAGTGGCGCGGCTTACGTCTTTAAACGTACCAACAACACTTGGGCGCAAGAAGCTTACCTGAAAGCCCCGAATGCAGACTCTTCCGACTACTTTGGCGTCTCAACTGCCGTTTCGGGCGACACGATTGTCGTGGGAGCTTACCGAGAATACAGCAACCAAACCACGATTACCAACGGCACTACCGCTAGCAGCAATAATACTTTGGGTGATAGTGGCGCGGCTTACGTCTTTAAACGCACTAACACCACTTGGGCGCAAGAAGCTTACTTGAAAGCCCCAAATGCAGGCTCTGGCGACCGCTTTGGCTTCTCAACTGCCGTTTCGGGCGACACGATTGTCGTGGGGGCTCACCTCGAAGCCAGCAATCAAACCACAATTACCAATGGCACCACCGCTAGCAGCAATAATAGTTTGAGTAGTAGTGGCGCGGCTTACGTCTTTAAACGTACCAACACCACTTGGGCGCAAGAAGCTTACTTGAAAGCCCCGAATGCAGACTCTAACGACTTCTTTGGCATCTCAACTGCCGTTTCGGGCGACACGATTGTGGTCGGGGCTTACGGAGAGGCCAGCAACCAAACCACGATTACCAATGGCACCACCGCTAGCAGCAATAATAGTTTGAGTAGTAGTGGCACTGCCTACGTCTTCCGCCGCCCGGAAACCATCGCCACACCAGTAGTTAGTTCCGTCACTCCCAGCTCTGGTGTTGTCTCAGGAAACACCGTGGTGATTTTCGGTAGTGGATTTAGAAAGGATGCCGCAGTCACTATTGGCGGAGCGGCTTGCACTTCAAAAACCGTCCAAAGCCCCAACGAAATCATCTGCACACTCCCCACGAACTCTGCGGGAGCAAAAGCTATTCAAGTCACCAATCCAGATGCGTCTACTTCAAATACCAGCGTAACCGTCACTTACTAGGAGCGCTCCTATCACCTTCTCCGCGGCCTCGTAATTGAGGTGGTCCCCATTGAAGTAATAAGGCCTAACTCCATCCGAAGCTCTGCACTTTTCCCCATCACAGAATAGGGGTCTGGGATCAAACTCTTTTACTCTGGGAAAGCCCGAGTTAAGCCGTTCCATTGTTTCATCATATGGTTTTGCTCTCTTCTCAAAACTTGCTTGGCTCATCGAGCAGTCTCTCTTTAGAGTTTTCGGCGTTAACCTCACAGGTCGAATATCAAAACAACTTCGAATGTCAAAATCGAGGTCTGGATTATCTTTTAAAAGTGTCACTCTCCTACTTCCCCTGGCCGCAGCACTTAACACTTTCTTTGCATTTTTAATAAAACTTGCCGCAGATTCTTGAGTTATCTCTTTCGGAAGTCGCCAATTGATTCCAGTTTGACCAAACTCTCCGCTTATCAGGTAGGCCCAGTGCCCTGCCAAGAATACCGACTTGATGGAATCGTGATGATTTAAAATCTCGGTGACTACGTTCATTTTCTTTTCGCAGTCCTTCGTTACTAGTTTTTCAGTCGCAAACGGAAGACAACTGGTCTGAGCTATCAAGAGCACTGCCTCGTCTGGAAATGCTTTAAAAAAAGCATCTTGATATTGAATGGCATGTGAATCCCCTACCACTAACATCGTCGGAGGAGAATCTTTTGAAATAACACAGAGCCCATCAAAACTCAGCCCCTGCAGCTCATTTACGTGGTTCCCACAATCCGTTCCAGCGACTCTTCGCTCCGGATTCGAAATAATTTCTCTGAGTTCTTTCTGTTGTGGCCCTAATCGCCCCTCAAAGCCTTCTCCCCAGATTGTGATTAGCCCTGCAACTCCCACGCATGCTACCCCACAGACGAGGGCCGGAACCACATTTTTAATCCCTTTTCCAAATCGAATAGGAGTTTCAATCCATCGGTAAGTGAGCCAAGACAAAAAAACTGATAAAAGAACTGCTGCCACTCGTATGACCGTTATTGGAAAACTCTCCTCCACAATTTGAGCCATCGATAACAGGGGCCAGTGCCATAAATAGAGCGGAAAACTAATCAACCCAAACCATACAAGCAAAGGACTACTCAGAACCTTCCGATTGATCCATGCCTGAGGGCCAGCTGCAATGATACTCCAAGCCCCCACAACTGGAAGGAGAGCCCAGAATCCTGGAAACTGGAATTCCTTTCTTATCAGGAAAGCTCCAGAAACTACCAGGAGGATTCCCAGTGAAGAAAGCCAGCTTCGACTTCCCTCTTTTGACCACGCTATTCGAGCCAACACGGCCCCCGAAAGAAGCTCCCAGAACCTCGTGAAGGGCGAATAGAATCCCGCACTCGGGTCCTGGTGAGTTAAATAGCAGTTTAAAAAGAACGAAGCAGTCATCAGAGAGGTGATGACCCCCAGAGGTTTCCATTTCTTCTTATAGGAAAACCACAAAAGGAGCGGCCAGAAGATGTAAAACTGTTCTTCAATGGCTAAACTCCATAAATGGAGCAAAGGTTTTGTTTCAGCTACTTTATCGAAATAACCTGTCTCCGACCAAAGCATCCAATTAGAAACGAAACCCACTCCCCCGGCCAAGTGCTTTCCTAGAGATTGAAACTCGTCCGATAAAAGAACAAACCATCCAAGCACATACACACTTAAAAGCACAAAAAGCAGAGCCGGGAAAATCCGTTTGATTCGTCGGGTGTAAAAATCTTTAAGCGAAAAAGATCCTTTGTGCAGATTCTCAAAAAGTATCGAGGAAATGAGAAACCCGGAGATAACAAAAAAAACATCGACTCCAATGAAGCCGCCCGGAAGTTTTCCAGGAAAAGCGTGATAACCGACGACTAAAAGAACGGCGATTGCTCTTAAGCCATCGATGTCAGGCCGGTAGGACATAGGTCCTAATTATACCGCTTTCAGCGGCGAGGGAGTGAAAAAGTCTCGGTCCACCCAAAGTGGTCAGAGAGATTGACAAGCTTCCCTTGCGCTTCAATAGGATCGTGCATTGCTAACCGGCCATCGACAGACTCGAAGTGGTTCGATGCGAAAACATGATCGACTCTGTCTTGATCTTCTTCCTGAAACGAATTGTCCGAGCTGAGCGTGGTTTCTTTTTCTGATTCTTTGCTCACGATAAAATCGGAAAAGAGTCGCGTTTTTTCAGACCAGAGTTCTTGATTCTGTGGGCCAAAATTCCAGTCTCCCCCGATGATCAGGGGCTTTTCTGCGGCTAGTTTTTTAATCCATTGAGCAAATTTTCGAAACTGGCTCCGACGAGTACTCTGGTATTTATCTTCTTCCCCTTCTGCGTAGTAAGAAACCAAGTGGGTATTCGCCAGAACAATAGTCCCTGCTTCGGGATGATTCATCTCAACAGAGTTTGCTGATTTTCGAACCAACGCTTCGCCTTCTTCAGCTACTCCCGGGGCAATGGGAATTCTGGGATAGGTCAATCGCCTAGCATTCTTGAGACGGTGTTTCGAAAGAAACATGAGGCCTGAATCGACCAGTTTGAGATTTGCATTCAAATCAACACTCTCGCGGTACCCGCACCGTGCTAGGGTCTTTCGGTCTTCTTTTAGCCACACCTCTTGAAGCATGACTGCATCCCACCCCTCGGGATTGGCCGAGGCCCGTTTCAGCTCATTGCAAATTCCTTGGATCCGCTCTTTTTTAAGAAGCGTTAATTTACCCGGAAGGCCCCAGATATTGAGAGTTAAAATCGAAACGATTACGAACCCCGCACTAGTCATCATGGGCCTCATTTTCTCCCAAAGTAAGAACAGTCCCAACGAACTTAAGAGTTCTGGATTGGAAATCGTAATTCCTGACAAGTTGAATCCCAAAAGCAATGACTAGTCCCATTAAGAGAAGAGCCACTCCCCCCCTCTGGTTTCTGATTTCCTCTCCCGGAGAAACGTCGGCTTTTTTTCCATTCACCATGCTGAGACCGATTAATTCACGATACCGCAGGGTGTGCACAACAATCCCAGCCACATGGACGAGAGCAACGATCATGAAGGCATTGGCCGAAAGTTCATGGATATCTTCAAAGTTTTCTTTGGCGGTGCCCGAAGTCATCAGGTATCCGGTCAAAGCTGAAGTCACAGCACAGGCCATCATAAAAAGCGCTGCCCAACTTGAAGCTGGATTATGACCCGCCCATTTTCTTTTTTCCCCTCGAAGAATACCGATGAAATAACTGATTAGATCTCGCGGGTTTAAACTAAAATCTGAAAGTTTTGCATGCTTTGTTCCCAAAACTCCCCAAATTAAACGCAATAGAACAAGAAACCCAAGCGTTAGTCCGACGAGCATGTGGTAGGTGTAGACCAAAGATTCTGAATCAACCGTCTTTGCAATAAGGAATGCAGTGATGAAAAGTCCCGAAAACAGCCAGTGAAAAACGCGAGTGGGTAAATCGTAGACTAATTCTTTTTTCATCCTTGCTATATACTAACTCCGGGAACTATCCCAAGAAAAGGAGTTGTTATGCACAAAACGTTACTGTTAGCACTGGCACTCAGTGCAGGAATCACTGCCTATGCAAAAAAGAACTGTACGGATGAACCAAAAGACAAATGGATGTCCGAAGCTGACTTCAAGAAAAAAGTAGAAGCAGAAGGATACACTATCAAGAAGTTCAAACAGCCGGGAACGTGTTACGAGATTTACGGTACGAACAAGGAAGGAAAAAAAGTAGAAATCTACTTTAATCCAGTCGACGGCAGCATCGTAAAAGCTCACTAAAGGAGCGCTTCGATATCTGAAGCTGGAATCTCGTAAAACCCTAATACTTTTCGGGTAATCTGTTTCGCGGTTTCAGCTTCAGCAATCACTCGCTCAACTCCTTCCAAATTAAGGCACCGCGCTTCATCCATAAAATATTGCAACCGAACGACTAATCGGATGTCGGGTCGTATTTTCCGAACTGAAGCGACAATTTTATTGATCCAAACGGCATCGTTAATCGTCACAACCACTGCACGGGCTGTTTCGATTCCACATTTCTCCAAGATTTCTTGTTTTCCCCCATCTCCAAAATGCAGGGGCTCGTTTGGATTTTGTTGCAAAGTGGAGGCATTACTTTCAATGGCTTGGTAAGGAATTCCTAAAACCCTCAGAGCTGCAGCGAGGTTTTTTCCATTGTTCCCGAAGCCAATAATAATCACATGATCTTTCATTCCATTCTCATGCCGATTCATGGATTTAACATGCGTGCGGTGTTTCTCCCGAAAAGCGCTCTCAATAAGCTTTCCCACTAAGTCCGTCTTAATCAAACGAGGCGCCAAAAGGGGAGTTGCATTCACGATCAGAGGAGAAATAATCAAGCTCAAGACAATTACAGATAATAGAAACTGATATTCGGTTGATTGAATAACTCCTGCTCGATGGGCACTGTCCGCCAAAATGAATGAGAACTCTCCCACTTGAGAGAGCATCAAGCCCGCAACAAGACTCGCTCTTTGCATGACTCCTAAAAGATTTCCAGCGAGTGAATTGAGAACCGTCTTACCAAATAGGACTGCAAAAGTTGCCCCAACAATGGAAACCGGGTGGGAAATAAAAAATTGTACATCGAGAAGCATTCCCACCGAAACGAAAAAAATCGCCACCAGCGGATCCCGCCAAGCAATCATGTCAGCTGTCGCTTGGTGTCCATAGGGACTTTCCGAAATCAAAAGCCCCGCAATAAAAGCCCCGAGAGCTAAAGACAGTCCCACTTGTTGGGCAGCCCACGCTGAGAAAATAATGAGCAGAGCGACTGCGATGATAAACAACTCTCGTCCCCCCGAACGAGCGATTAATCGAAACAGTGCCGGAATAAAATATCGAGCAGCGACCACAATCACTAAAACAATTCCAATTGCCTTCCCCAAAAGCTCAAGCCAACCTTTGGGCTCAACTGGTTCGCTTGAATGCGTAGCCAAGAACGGGACTAAAAGCATCAGCGGAACTACCAGGAGATCTTGAAAAATCAATATCCCGACAGCCAAATTTCCATGAGGAGTTGCAATTTCCCGGCGCTGATGAAGGGCTTTTAAAACAATGGCAGTTGAACTCAAAGCCATCATGCAACCCATGAGAAAAGACTCCGAGCTCCCATGCCCCAAAGCAAGCAGGATTCCCATGGTTGTCCCGGTGACCAGCACAAACTGAAGCGTTCCCCCACCAATGAGAACCCGCTTCATCTGGAGTAGGCTCTTAACGGAAAATTCAACTCCGATACTAAACAACAAGAAGACTAAGCCAAGCTCTGCAATCTGTTGAATCGTTTCGGTATCTGAGATGAGACGAAACCCGTAGGGCCCGACAATCACGCCACTAATAATGAATCCGACGATGGTGGGGAGTTTCAAAAGCCTAAAGAAAATAGCGACACCGGTAGCAACAGCAAAAATAATGAGAAACTCGCGAAGAAAACTCTCAAGCATAACCCATCATACCTTGTCTTAACGCTTCTGCCGTACTAAATTTAATCTAATCAATTCAAGGGGGATTCCAATGGCAAAATTCTGGATGATTCTTTTTTTAGCTTCAGTTAGTTTTGGCACTGATCTTTTATCCATAGGAATTCGAACCAGCTTTCGCTATGAAGATCTGAAACATCAATGTTACCTTCCGCCGGTCGCAATCAATTTTGTTTTAGCAGCTGAATTGGAAGACGGTCAGATTACCAAAGCAGAATTACGAAAAACCCTAATGAACGGGTATTCAAAAATCCTCGACCTCACAGCAAATGAAATTTCACACATTCAATTCCAGAAGGGGGATTCGCACCTCTGGCTCAAAAATTGGCAGGTCTCTGGAAGAGTGTTGGAAATGTTGTTCAATGGGGGAACCGATCAGGGGATGGATACCTGTTACCCGCCAGAAACTTTAGCGAGTGTCCAGCCATTGGCTTTCACATTTACTTTTCCTTCGACACAATCAGAAAAGCTCTACTCAGACTCCGACGAAGCTCATTTTGGAGGCACAACAAAAAGTGGGCGCGCCTACCGAATTGATATGTTCTTAGTTCAAGATAGAAATTAAGGGTATTTGACGGAACAGCCATAAGGCTTAGTGGTAGCCTCTTTAACCGCTTCCCCTTTTAGGACAGAATCAACAGCCAACCTGACATAATTCTTAGCTCCCGAAACTGTTTTGGGATCGGCCGAAGAATTATCATCTATTGCTCCCTCGTAAACCAGGACTCCAGAAGAGTTGATCACAAAAAGATGGGGAGTGGTTTTTGCCTCAAATGCTTTCCCAGCAACTCCCGTCGGATCAACTAATCCCACTGTGCTAGAAGCTTTCAGCCGAGCGAGATCTTTTCCTAATTGAGAAACAGTCACATAGCCCTGTTTTCCAGGTGCAGATGAAAGAATCGTCATCCACACAACTCCCTGAGAGGTAGTTTCCTTTTGAAGTTTTTGCACGTTCCCGCTGGTGTAGTGTTTTTGAACAAAGGGACATCCCTCATTGAACCACTCGAGCACAACTACTTTCCCTTTTTGGTCAGAGAGTTTCCAGGTTTTTCCATCTGTCCCTGGGAGCGAAAAATCAGGGGCGGGTTTTCCTACTTGGGCAGCAAAACAAGAAGTCGCAAGTCCAAATGCAATCAGATGAGCAAACAGATTTTTCATTTTATTTCCTCTTTATTTTTTAGTTTCAAAAGCACTCTTAAAAATCTTGGGAGTTAATATTTCTCCGATGCCTCTTCCCTTGCCTGTTCCAGGATCATAAACCACATAATACGGAACCCCGATTCGGTTATAGCTCTTTAGCGCTTCCGTGATGAGAGGATCGGCTTTTGTCCAATCAGCTTTCATCATCAAAAGTTCTTTTTCTTTCACAAACTCTCTGACTGAATCATTGCCAAAAGTGACTTCCTCGTTCACCTGGCAAGTCACACACCAGCTGGCCGTAAAATCGACAAAAACTGCTTTCCCGGACAGAGAAGCCTTGCGTGCTTCTTCTTCAGTGAAAGCCTTCCATGTAATCCCGTGAGAAACGGATTCTCCGGGGGCAGCCGTCTGCACTTGCAATTGGTTTCTTACTACCCAGAAGGCCGAGAGCATTCCTAAAAACCCTAGGACAAACCCCGCTCGCTTCCACCAAACCGTTTTTCGCCTTAAGTGATAGGCCCAGAGTCCAATCCCCGAAATCAAAATGCAGGCAAGAACGCCTACTATGCTAAAAGGCGTTGAGGATTGCGCTAAGATCCAAAGAAGCCAAATGACTGTCGCAAAAAGAGGAAAAGCCATTACTTCCTTCACGACTTCCATCCATTGACCGGGTCGTGGAAGAATTTTGGCTGCTTGTGGAAACGTGGCGAGAACTAAGTAAGGAAAACTTAGTCCAATTCCTAGAGACAAAAAAACCGTCATGAGAATGGGCAAGGGTTGAGAAATGGCATATCCCAAAGCCGCTCCCATAAAGGGTGCGGTACACGGAGAAGCAACAACCACACACAGAACGCCTGAGAAAAACTCTCCAGTCCACCCTGCTTGATTTGCAAGTCCTTGCCCTGCCCCAACTTGCAACCAAGACAAATCAATTGCCCCTAAAAAGCTGGCCCCCAAGGCGAGGAATAAAAAGATTAAAACAACCAACAGATAGGGATTCTGAAGTTGAAATCCCCACCCCACAGCTTCTCCCCAACTTCGAAGAGCCGCGAGCACTAACCCCAAGAGTGTAAAAGACACCAAAATACCGGCCGCATAAACCAGAGAGCTATGCCGTACCCAAGACTTTCCTTTTCCTGCCTGTTCCAAAACACTAAATACTTTGATGGAGAGCACGGGAAACACACAGGGCATCAAATTGAGAAGCAGGCCTCCTAAAAAGGCAAAAAAGAAAGAACTTAAAAACCCGGGAATCACTGGAGCATCAGCCTTTGTCAGCTCCATCGATGCTACAGCTCCCTGATTTCCTGGCTTTCGAAAAACAAGAACGCCAGCTTGAACCGGAATCGAAGATTCAGATTTTCTAGTGAGTAAAATTTCGGTGGTTTTTCCTGCCGTTTGAATAGAGGGTTTTTTGAGATCGACTTGCCAATCAGCACTTGGAAAAACATCGAGTACTTCCCAATATTCTTTTGGAGTCACTTTGATTTGAACTGCTTCAGAACTTTCTTTCCACTCAATAGACTCCAGGTCCATTGATCTCGGAAGAAGATTCTGAAACCTAGCAATGAGCGGGGCTTCTTCTGAGGGTTCTGCTTCATTTTTTACCGGTAGTTTCAGCTCAAAACGGTGCTTAGCGGGAACACAGGTCTTTTCGCAAACAAGCCATTCCGCTTCCAAACTAAAGGACACGGGCTCTTTAGGGATTTCTTTCAGCGAGTTTCGAATCTCAAATCGATAGAAAGCTTCTTTGGAATAGCCGAAACTTGTGAGCTCCCCGATCTGGATTCGCTCCGGAGGAGTATAAAAAGGGCCTTCAACCATAAACCCTTCTGGCAAAACCCAACTAAACT